>JAPKBG010000007.1 GCA_028823485.1 Methylophilaceae bacterium
AGAGATGCCTGCGGTATATTGTTCGCTCTTCAGTTCTTCTTGGGATAACGGCATGCGGCATGCATAGCATTGATCATAATCACCGACTTCTAGACCATGTTTAACACCAACACGTTGGTCGAATACAAAGCACTCGCCTTCCCATAAGCTTTCTTCTTTAGACACGGTTTCTAAGTATTTAAGTACACCGCCTTGCAAGTGATAGACTTCTTCAAAACCTTGTTGTTTCATATAAGATGAGGCTTTTTCACAGCGAATACCGCCAGTGCAAAACATAGCGACTTTTTTATTTTTGTTTTTATCGAAGTTGTCTTCCACATATTGTGGGAATTCTCTAAAGGTCGTCGTTTTCGGGTCTATTGCACCCTGAAAAGTACCAATATGGGTCTCATAGTCATTGCGGGTATCTAATACCACGACATCAGGGTCATTAATAATGGCATTCCAGTCTTCTGGTTTTACATAGGTGCCAACGACTAAATTAGGGTCAACACCTTTCACACCCATGGTCACAATCTCTTTTTTGAGTTTGACCTTCATGCGGTAGAACGGTTGAGTATCGGTATATGATTCTTTATGCTCTAAATCGCTAAAACGTGCATCTTGGCGTAAGTAGTCTATTACGATTTTTATATCTCCAGCCTTGCCTGCAATCGTGCCATTAATACCTTCATGGGCTAGTAACAACGTGCCTTTGATATTGTGTGCGACACAAGCTTCTAAAATAGGCGCTTGAAGGGATTTGTAGTCTGGAAGGCTAACAAACTTATAGAGAGCAGCGGTGAGGTATTGAGTCATGACAAATTAACGAGTTGAATACTAAAGCGAGCATTTTATCATTAATTAGCTTGTTTCTCGTTTGACTGTATCAAAGCCTATTTACTGAGGAGGCTAAAGAGTAAAGTTTAGTCTTGATTGAGTAGTAATATTTCGGCTTTTCCGATGCCTGAGATATCGCCCATCCAACGCTGTGCTCTGGTAGATGTCAGTTTGGCAAACTGAGTATCAAAATTAGCAAATGATTTAAATAGCAACTTAAGGAATGGCAGAGTGTGTATGCCGCAATCTACCCATGTGATTTGCTCTGTAGGTGATTTTGCTAACAGTAAAGTGCCGCGTTTCATGCTATACCCAAGATGGCTGCCAGTAGCACCAAGCACGCCTAGCGTGCCTGCCATTAAGCTCGATGCACAATAATCACCTGCATTACCTTCAATTAATAGAATCCCACGACGCATTTTGTCGCCAGCTCTATCACCCGCATTGCCTTTACAGATAATAGTGCCGCCTTTCATACTTTGGCCTAAAAAGTCACCGCAATCACCTTCGATGGTGATGGTGCCATTCTGCATTTGTTTGCCAATGTACGATAAGTGTTGATTCGTGTCTTTGAACACAATGTGAGAGGCATCCGACCCTGATACAGTAAACCAGTCAGCAACTGTGTGGTGTGCCTCTAATGTCATGGCTTTAATTTCAGCAATTGATTTATCAGCTAATACGGCAGCAGTTAAACGACTACAGTCTAGTGAATGGCTCAATTCTTTTTTGAGAGTAAAGGTGAGGGCAGTCATGATTAAGCACCTAGTATTTCATGTAGTTTAAAGAGGTATGGACCTAGCTTTCCACCGTAGTTACCCGCTGAAATGCGTTTGATGCCAGAATCTGCACCAAGGCTGCAAGCGGCTTCGATGCCGACCTTCATGCTCAAGGCAATATCATCAAACGTTAAGCCATCAATCACGATTTCCATCACGCTTTCAATGCCCATGTCGAGCTCGGTTTTAACGCCACCTTTTAAAGTAGGGCAGAAGGCATCATTCGTACTGGCAAACATCTTAGGATATTTGCTGCCAACTTTTGAACCTGATCGCACCACGCCACCTGGGAAGGGCATAATCACATTTGGCAATTTTTTCATGGCGATGATAGCTGCTTCACATGCAGCTAATACTTGCGATTGGCTTTCACCTAAGACTAAAAAGTTACCGCCACCAATAGCGCGCACCATACCTGTGGTTTCTTGGGTAATAAACTCACCATCCATGACCGGAATACGCCAATAGCGCTGATTGTTACCATCCGCATCTGGTAATAGTTTTGAAATTTGATTGCCATCACCAAAGTAACGTAAATTTTTACCTAAACTAATTTGGTCTTCACTGGCTAAGCCAGAAAACGCCGCAGCAGTCGGGCAGGTTAATATGCACTGTCCCATGCGCACTTCTAACTGTTGCATCAATACTTTACTGCCCATTGCAAACATCAAAATGCTCACACCAGGGCGACCATCAGGCGTTTCATCTTCCGTTAGCTCACATTCGATACCAGCTTCTACACCGCAACCAATCACGCTGGTAGCAAAGCCTGTCATCGCATTCGCTGCATTATATGCCCACTTCAGATTTTGTGCGGTAATCAACACCCGCGTGCCTCGCATATTAAATGCTTCAGCAAAGGTGTCGTCTATTTGTACGCCGTTTTTTTGCACGTTCATCCTTTCTGAAAAGCTAGCCAATTGACGAGGTGTGATCCACTAATGCTAGTGTTTTCAATCAGACTATTTTCAACCTCTTTTAAAGATCTGGTTTGGTAGCGTTTTACAACAACATTGCTTCCGAAGCTAATGATGAATTCGCTTTGGTCACTGTTTAAGGCTAAGCTTCTTGGGAACGGTAATTTGAGTACTTTTCGGCATTTTAATAAGTCTAAGTCCCAACAAGTCACCATATTGGCTGCTGGGTGTGTCACAAGCAACAAATTATGCTTTGCAACAATCAGTCCACTTAACGCCTCACCTATTATTTTATTAATTATTTTAGAGAGGCTGCTGGAGCGTTTTAAGCATTTTTTTGCTTTACTGATATGAATTGCACCAAGGTGATTTTCAGAGAGGTCGCGTCTAGGTGCGCTGATGACTAAGGCATTGCCACTTTCATCAATCTCTACGTGACCAGCATTGAACCTGCCATCTTTAATTTTATGTTGTGTGATGAGTTTTTGTGTTTCGATGTCGATATAGCTTAAGTTGCCTAGTTCCCCACTAGTCGTATTGTTTCCCCCATTGGTCACGACTAATGTTTTGCCATTGTTACGTAGTGAGCAATCATGAGGATGATGACCATAGCTTGGGAAGTCGCTCAAGTAATCCAAGGTTTTTGCATCACGGATACCAATATAACCTTTGCTATTCTCAATATTTGTTTCGGTGGTGTATAGTAACTTCCCATCTGTATAAAACGCGCCATGGCCATAAAATAGTCGGCCTGGATTCACCACTATTGTCTTAACCGCTTGAAATTTTTCCATGTTGAACACTACGGCATCAGGACCGATTTTAGTAAAAGCAGCCACACGGTTGTGATTGTTGGGGTCTGCCGCAAAACCATGCGGGAAAATAGGAGGTGAGATTGTTTCTACAGTATCTGAACCATCAGTGCGAGTGGTGATTCTTGATAGCCAGAATTTGACCTCTCCCTCGACTTCTTGATGACGCCCTCCACTAAGGTAAATACCTGAAGCGGTGGCTTCTATAGCAGAGGTGTCGTCTTTGTGTATATCGTTTTGGGTCATGGTTTGTTTTATCCGGCTGCTTTCGTATGGCTAATAACACTATTACGACCATCAGCCGCCATTTCATCATCGCTGATTTTATAGTTATCGAGTTGTATCGTATGGTATTTTTCGAAGTATTCTTTTAAGTTTTTTTCCACACTCTTATCGTAAGCTGGTTTCGCTGTATGGGTTTTACCCCAAACCACTTTCACTACTTCACCGTGTTTAACGACTAACTCACCATCTTTAAACACATAGTCTGGTTTGCCAAACATGGCTTCTTTGTCCGATTGTTCGGTATACACGGTAATGTTCGCTGCTGCTCCTTCGCCTAAGTGACCTTGATTGTCCATACCAATCAACTTCGCTGCACCAGCACGCGTCATGGTGGCGATTTCGTATAAGCTGTACTCACGTTCAATCGCTTTTAAATTACTCATGGCTTGTGCATCTAAATTGAGCTTATCAAAGGCTTCAGCTCTAAAGCTTTTATCCATGAGTAAGCGAATCAAATGCGGATAGCTGGTAAATGGAGCGCCGTTAGGATGGTCGGTGGTGAGGAATACGCGCCAAGGATCTTCAACACTGAGGAAAATCTCTAAGCCAATCGCCCATTGCATGGCATTCACATAGTTTTCGTCACGATATTTAAATGGCACTACACCACAACCTGCATCACACTCAATATCCATGATTACGGATTTCTTAGGGTTGGCAAATCCAGCGTTTAAATGCTGCATCATATTGTCGCCAGATGCCGTCACGGTTTGACCAAATAGAATCTGCCCGACGTCTGCGGTGATGTGTTTGTTATTGTTAATTGCTTCTGCGATTTCAGCTGCAGCTGATGAGAACTTCTTATCGCCTTCTGCACCATAGCTATGAAACTGAATATGCGTTAAATGCATCGGAATGCCATCACTCGCGCCCATGGTGTCTAGCGTGGTTTGGAAGTTGCCTGCCACACCTAAGTTATTGCAATGCACATGCAGCGGCTTCGCCACGCCAATATCATGCACGGCACGGCTTAAGCTTTTTAGTATCTGTCTAGGGCTGACTGCATAGTGTTTATTGTTTTCATCCAAGTCCAAACGGCGTTGGTTGAATTTAAAGGCGTTAATGCCGCCCGGATTCACCACTTTAATACCGATGGTTTGTGTGGCGTTTAAAGTCCAAGCCACATAGTCGTTAATGGCTTTCTGATCGGCTTTATTGGCTAGTAAGCGCAAGAAGTAATCATCATTACCCAACATCGCATAGCCGCCTTTGTCGATCATCGGCGTATCGCCCATCTCCAAATGCGCTTGTCGTGCATTAATGCCTAATACCGCAGGTTCAAATACCGCGGTATAACCCATTTCAATGTAGTGCATACCCGTAACGATGGTGCTCGGTGTTGCGTTATGTGAACATTGTGGACCGCATACATGCGCTTCAGGGTCCGCATATTTCAGCGTTTCTTGATACTCAGGCAGCATCATACGGGCAATATTAACTTTACCGCCACCAATATGACTATGCATATCAATCGCACCTGCCATGACCACCTTGCCGCTTAAGTCCATGGCTTCATGAATCTTTTCTGTTTTACTCGGCTTGGCGATAATATGCCCATTACGGATGTAAATATCTTTTTTAACGCCATCGACACCATGCGCTGGATCGTACACTTTTGCATTTTTAAGTAGGGTAATCATGTTAATAATGCATCCATTTTATTCATCACTGTTGAGAGTGTTGGTAGTGCGCTTTCACGTGTCTGTTTAAGCGGTAAGACAATTGAGGAGTCGACTCTGAATAAGGTGCCAGCACAATCTAAAGCAGGCGTTGCCACTGGGATAAACACCGCTGGTGGCGTTACAAACTGTGTTTGACTGTTTCCAATCGCAATGATCGGTGCATCCGTTGTTGGTAGTGGCTTCTCTGGACTGAAGCTATTAATCCAAACCACCGTATCGTATTGTTTTAAATCATGTTCTTCAGGCGCTAATGCACTCAGCCATGTATGCGCATAATTCACCGTAGTGTCGCCATCACTACCGCCCAATGCTAAAGCCATGGCACGGCTTTCTTTGTTTAACGTCACAACGCTTTCGGTAATGTTTTCTATAGTAAGTTCGGCATGCGCAAAACTAAAGTCTTTCGCCACCCAAATTAACACCGCGTAGCTTGCTTCTTTTAACTGCGTAACAACGGTTTCTAAGTCTTTCACGGCAATGCCAGTAATCGAGTCAGTATTCAGTGTTTTACCTTGAATCAGCGCGCGTAAGGCAGCGGTAATCTCAGGTAAAGCTTTTGTTGCACAAGGTAAGACGGTTGGTTGTTTACCATTAGGAGAAACGCCGTGGCTAGTATCTAAACCTTCACCACCCAAGTAAATAATGTTGCGGGTTTGCGGATTAGTGAATAAAGCCTCTTTATTCCACACATTACGTTCAAAAAAGCGTGGGTTATGCGACACCACATCAGTACCGATGCATAAAATCACATCAGCGCGGTTCTTCACTTCCATCAATGTCGTGGTTTGCCAGCCCTTGCTTTGCAACACTTTTGTATTGCGCCATGTGCTTTCCGCATTAATGTGCATCATCGGCGCATTAACTTGTTGCGCGCTATTAAAAGCTGCTCTAAAGCCTGATAAGTCGGTACTTAAACCTGCGAAGATAGGATGTTGAGCGTCTTTTAAGATAGAGGCAGCTTTTGCAACGGCTTCATCTAAACTAACAGGCTTGCCTGCAATCGTTGGTGAAGATTCCGTTATTGGCTGCGAGAAGAAGCTAATGCTCTTCGCACAAGTATTCGCCGATGGGTCGCTGACGTTAATATCGTCACATAACATGCCGCAAGCGGGGCAGGTTGCAGTGGTCGTATTAATATTATTTGATTTTTGCATGAATATATCCACTTTATGCTTTTAGAGACGCTGACTATTATTGTTCTATCATAATCAAAATAATATAGCGAAAACTATATAATAGCGCTTGAAAACAAGCTTTGCTTAACTTTTAACGAAGCTAGGTGTTTAGATTGTTAAGTTAAAAGTCCTCATCAGTTTTTAAATTAAACCCAACATTTGTTTCAATAAGTTTGTGTGACGGCGCTAATGCAGACAAATCTCAGCCTTTGTGAATGAAAAAGTAAAGAGAGTTGAAGGCCGCCACAATGGCGCGGTGTTGCTTATCTAAAATGGGCATGCTAATCGACTGCTTTTTATTCCATACGATACAAGGCGGCTCTCTCATTACCAATCTCCCAATAGCTCATATTAGTTATCGTTATATGCTTAGATTAAGGGATATTTCCCATAAAATCCTACCATAGAATATGGGTTTCTACCATGGGTTTGAGTCTTTAGCTTGCGGGCGCTTTTCTAAAAAAGGGTAAGGAAAATTTCAATTCATTTTCATTAGTGATTGTCGTATGGAAAGGTTATTGATTATTCAAGCAATCAATTGAAAATCACCATTCATTAAACCTATGAACGATGTTAGAATGTCGGCATTTGTAAGTCGTTATTTTTTATTCAATTTTATGGAGTTATCATGGCAGTAGAGCGCACACTAAGTATTATCAAACCAGACGCAGTAGCGAAAAACGTAATCGGTCAAATTTATAGCCGTTTTGAAAACGCTGGCTTAACAATTGTTAAAGCTAAAATGGCGCAATTAACACAAGCTGAAGCTGAAGGTTTTTACGCTGTACATAAAGAGCGTCCTTTCTTTGCAGACTTAGTTAAATTCATGATTTCTGGTCCTGTGATGATTCAAGCACTAGAAGGCGAAGGCGCTGTATTGAAAAACCGTGACTTAATGGGTGCTACAAACCCTAAAGAAGCTGACGCTGGTACGATCCGTGCTGACTTTGCTGAGAGCATTGATGCGAATGCGGTTCATGGTTCTGATTCTGCAGAAAACGCAGCAATCGAAATCAAATACTTCTTTGGCTAAAACTGTGCATTAGCGTCGTTATGCGGCGTTGCAAGTAAAAAATTTCTTCCTCACATACTTTCTGTATGCTTCGTCGATATTTCTTACTTGCTCTTTGCCTAACTTAGCTAATCCACAATTTACAGTTATTAAGAGATTAGAAGCGAACATTGACTAATTTACTGAATTTCAACCAACAGCAACTGGCCGATTACTTTGTGAGTATCGGGGAGAAGCCTTTTCGCGCCAAGCAGATGATGCATTGGTTATATCGTTATGGCATTACTGATTTAGATCAGATGACGGATATTGCGAAAGTGTTGCGTGCGAAGTTGGCGGATGAAACGAGCTTCACCTTGCCAGATGTGCAAGAAGAGCTGATTTCGGATGATGGGACACGTAAATGGCTGATCGGCGCTAATAATCAAAAAGATGGTACTTCGAGTAGTGTGGAGACTGTTTTTATTCCTGAAGATGACCGTGGGACTCTATGTATTTCTAGCCAAGTAGGCTGTGCGCTGGAATGTACATTTTGTAGTACTGGTCGACAAGGGTTTAATCGCAATTTAAGTGTGTCTGAAATTATTGGGCAGCTTTGGATTGCGAATAATTCTTTGCGTCAATCAGATGGCTACGATATGTTGCCGCCTGGTGATCGTATTATTTCGAATGTGGTGATGATGGGCATGGGTGAGCCACTGGCTAACTATGACAATGTCGTCACAGCCATGCAAATCATGTTGGATGATCATGCCTACGGTTTAAGTCGCAGGCGCGTAACGCTGTCTACCAGTGGTTTAGTGCCGCAAATGGATAAGCTGAAAGATGATTGCCCAGTGGCGCTGGCAGTTTCACTGCATGCGCCTAATGATGAGCTGCGTGATGAAATCGTACCAATTAATAAGAAATATCCACTAAAAGAGCTGATGGCCGCTTGTAACCGTTACTTAGTGAAGGCGCCGCGCGATTTTGTGACTTTTGAATATGTGATGTTGGATGGTATCAACGATACGGTAGAGCATGCACATCAATTAGTCGAGTTAGTGCAGCATGTGAATTGCAAGTTTAACTTAATTCCATTCAACCCATTCCCAAATAGCGGTTACGGGACTTCTACCCCTAACCATATTCGTGTATTCCGCGATATTCTGACTAAGGCGGGTTATATTGTCACGGTGCGTAAAACGCGTGGTGAGGATATTGATGCGGCTTGTGGTCAACTGGCTGGCAAAGTACTGGATAAAACAACCCGTAGCGCAAAATTTATTCCGATTGAGGTGATGTAATGAATTTGGATGCAAAGTGGTTGCTGATTTTAATGTTAGTTACCTTCTTAACAGCTTGTGGAACGCTGGGCCAACAATCTGGCAGTAATGCAAATGAAAGCCTACATCAGCTTGATAGTGCGCGAGCACATGCCAATTTAGGTGCTGCTTACTTGCAACAAAACAAATTAGAAATTGCGTTGAATGAATTTTCTAAAGCCATTGAAGTCACGCCATTATACGCAGGAGAGTATAATGGTATCGCTATGGTTAGGTCCGAATTAAAGCAGGATGAGCTAGCAGAGTTCAATTTTAAAAAAGCCACTCAGATTGACCCTTCTGCTTCTCAAGCCTGTAACAATTACGGGGCATTTTTATGTTCTCGCGAAGGATATAGTGAGTCAGTGCCACAGTTTTTAGAGGCAGTTAAAAATCCACTATATCGGACGCCGAATTTAGCCTATACAAATGCAGGTATTTGCGGAAAATGCGATATTGATAATGCAGAACGCTATCTTACCAAAGCACTTCAAATTCGACCGCTGACACATGCGGCAGCACATCATTTGGCTGAGATTTAGTTTGGTCGAGGCTATGCGTCAACTGCAAAAAAACGTTACAGAATGCAATACTCGTTGCACCCAATGCTAAAATACTATGGCTAGGTATTAGAATTACACGAAAGCTTGGTGACAAAAACAGCGAGGCAAGCTATTCTTTAGAACTGCGTAGAAAGCTTCCTAACTCAAATGAGACGAAACTGTTGTCACATCAGCAATAAACATTATTGATTAGGGGTACGAAATGGCACGTAAGCTTAAAAATGATAGTCAAAAAGAGGTGGTGGAAGACAGCGCTGCAGCTGCAGAAGTGCCTGCAAAAAATAATACTGAGCAAGAGGGCGCATCAGACACCATGATTGAGGAAGGTAATAATGAAAGCCAGCACCTTGAGTGCGGTGCTAAACTGCGGTCAGCACGTATTGCACAAGACTTATCTACGCTGACGGTTGCAAGGCAGTTAAGGTTGAGTAATAAGCAAATAGACGCATTGGAACAGGATGATTTCTCTGCCTTGCCTGAGTCACCAATCGTTAAAGGGTTTATTCGTAATTATGCGAAGTTGTTAAAAATCCCTGCTGATACGATGCTAATTGCCTATGCTGAAATGACGCCTGAAGCAGTGCCGCGTGCGATGGTACTCAATTTTGGCATCAATATTAAAATGACAGAAAAAACCAAATCAGGCGGTTCACGCTACTTGCTATTTGCAGTGCTCTTTCTGTTCGGTTTGGGCGCTTGGTTTTTCTATCAAAGCTACATACAAAAACCTGAAGTTGCCGATACAGTAGCGTATATTTCTGGCGTGTTGCCAACGCCTGACTTACCAGTACCTGAACCGGAGCTGGAAGAAGCTTTGTCTAAGGCGCTAGCAGCCTCTCCAGAAGCACAGTTAACTAAATCAGATAATGCGCAGCTTGTTGATGAAAAAGAGGCGCTAGCAGTGGCGGGTAAAACAAGATTAGAATTTAATGCGGCACAGGAAACTTGGCTTAGCGTCGTTAACCAATCAGGTAAAGAAGTTTATAACAAAATACTCTATGCAGGTAATCGCGATGTGATTGATGTTTCTCAGCCTTTAGAGATTGTCGTTGGTAATGCGAATGGTGCAACGCTTGTGGTTGATGGTAAGCCGGTTGACTTGGCACCTTATACACGTACTAATGTTGCACGTGTTCGATTGAATCAGTAGAAGCATTTATCTTAATTTAGAGTGGTTGTATAACCTATGCGCAAAAATACGCGACAAGTGATGGTTGGTCATGTGGCCATTGGTGGTGGTTTGTATGGGACCGCTGTTGCACCAATAGTCGTTCAAAGTATGACTAATACGGATACGGCAGATGCTGAAGGCACGGTTCAACAAGTGTATGAACTATGGCAAGCAGGTAGTGAAGTTGTTCGTATCACTGTTAATTCTCCAGAAGCTGCTGCACAAGTGGCTAATATTCGCCAAGGTTTAGATGCCTTAGGTTGCGATGTGCCACTAGTGGGCGACTTTCATTTTAACGGACATAAGTTATTACAAGCTTATCCTGAGTGTGCGCAAGCATTAGCAAAGTATCGTATCAATCCTGGCAATGTGGGCAAGGGCAGTAAGCGAGATGAGCAGTTCGCCAGTATGATAAAGACGGCGATTACCTACAAAAAAGCCGTTCGTATTGGTGTTAACTGGGGTAGTTTAGACCAAGTTAAAATGGCTAGCATGATGGATGAAAATGCCAAGTCATCTGCGCCAATGTCTGCGCATAAGCTGATGCAGGAAGCATTAATGCAATCTGCTTTAGAAAGTGCGCAGCAAGCCGTTGAAATCGGTTTGGATCCGAATCAAATTACCATTTCTTGTAAAGTGAGTAATGTACAAGACTTGGTCTCCGTTTATCGTGAGTTAAGTAGCCGTTGTGACTATCCATTGCATTTGGGTCTGACAGAGGCTGGCATGGGCTCAAAAGGGATTGTTGCTTCTACGGCGGCTTTATCGCTACTATTACAAGAAGGCATTGGCGACACAATACGTGTGAGTCTAACGCCTGAACCAAACGAATCACGTACTAAAGAGGTCGTGGTTGCACAAGAAATTTTGCAAATTATGGGAATTCGCTCTTTCACACCATTAGTGACGGCTTGCCCAGGTTGTGGTCGTACGATGTCAACCTACTTCCAAGAGCTAGCAATGCAGATTCAAGCTTATCTAAGGCAACAAATGCCAGTCTGGCGCAATGATTATCCGGGTGTTGCTAATATGAGTGTGGCAGTCATGGGCTGTGTCGTGAATGGTCCGGGCGAGTCTAAACTGGCTAATATTGGTATCAGCTTGCCAGGGACTGGGGAAACACCGGTTGCGCCTGTTTTTGTGGATGGTGAAAAGACAGTGACCCTAAAAGGGGATCATATTGCACAAGCGTTTCAAGTAATTGTAGAAGACTATGTGCAAAAGAACTATGCAGAAGGTGGTAAGTTGCGTGTAGCTCCAACATTAACATCAGCTCATAAAACTATTAATATTCGATCAGTTAGTTAAATTTAATGAGTCAAAAAAACAAACTTCAGTCAATCAAGGGCTTTTACGATATTTTGCCAGAAGCGACGCCGCTTTGGTTTCAATTAGAAGACACTGCACGTAAAGTGTTATCGCAATATGGCTACAATAACATCCGCATGCCATTGGTTGAGCCAGTCGAGTTATTTGTCCGTAGTGTTGGCGAGCATACCGATATTGTTGAAAAAGAAATGTATGCTTGGGAAGATAAGCTGAATGGCGATAAGCTGGTGCTGCGCCCAGAAGGAACAGCTGGTTGTGTGCGCGCTGTTGTTGAGCAAAACCTAACTTACAATGGTCCACAGCGTTTATGGTATATCGGTCCGATGTTTCGGCATGAAAATGTTCAAAAAGGTCGTCAGCGCCAATTCCATCAAGTCGGTTGTGAGGCATTTGCTTTTGATGGCCCTGATGTCGATGCGGAGCAAATTGTTTTATTGGCGCGATTATGGCACGAACTTGGTATTACGGATGTTGAGTTGCAGATTAACAGTATTGGCGATGCCGATGAGCGCGCAACTTACCGTCAAATGCTGATTACTTATTTTGAGCAGCATGCTGATTGGTTAGATGAGGATGCAAAACGCCGTTTACATACTAATCCGTTACGTATTTTAGACAGTAAAAACCCACGTATGCAAGACCTATGCGAAGCTGCGCCTAGGTTGATGGACTGCTTGGGTGAAGCGAGTAAAGTGCATTTTGAAAATCTGTGTCAGTTGCTTACCGGTGCAGGTGTTGCTTATGTCATTAATCATCGCTTAGTACGTGGTTTAGATTATTACAATCGTACTGTTTTTGAGTGGGTAACGACCAAGCTAGGTGCGCAAGGTACGATTGCAGGTGGTGGCCGTTACGATACATTGGTAGAGAAACTAGGCGGAAAACCAACGCCTGCTTGTGGTTTTGCGATTGGTTTAGAGCGTGTGTTCTTGTTGATGCAAGAGTATGGCGTTACAGCCAAGAGCTCTCCAGATATTTACCTCGTGAATGTAGGTGAGCAAGCAGAAGCGAAAGCGTTTAGTGTGGCAGAAGCCTTACGTAGTGATGGGTTGTCAGTTGTGCTACACGCAGGCGGTGGTAGCTTTAAATCGCAAATGAAAAAAGCCGATAGAAGCGGCGCACGTTATGCGGCTATACTAGGTGATGATGAAGTGACTGCAGGTGAGGTTTCATTAAAACCGTTATTAGCGGCTGGTGAGCAGCAACGCTGCGGATTAAGTGAAGTGGTTAACCGCATTAAGGATTAAACATGAATATAAATAAAAGCTTTTTTAAGTCAATGACGGTTTTAGGTTTGTTGTTAGCACTTGGTATGGCGAGTGCCGCTTTTATTTTAGGTGTGCAAGCCAAGTGTGCGGAGAGTGGACAGCAAAGTATTGCCGTTAAAGGCTTGGCAGAGAAGCCGATTCAACAAGATAGTGCAGATTGGACCGTTACTGTACCTGCCTATGACGACACGCAAGCAAAGGCGCTGCAAGCAGCAGCAAGGACGCGGCGTAATGTAGAAGCTTTGTTAGCCAAACAAGATTTTGACAAAAGTGCTTGGTCTGTTGATTTAGAAAAAATCAATCTGCATTTTATAGAGATTTATGACCCTAACTATAGACGTGTGCGAAAAGGCGATGAGGCCCATCAAGTTATTCGTGTCGTTTCGAATGACTTGTCTAAAATTAAAGCCGATAATAAAGAAATTTTGCAATTACGTACTGCCAATCAACCCATTATTGCGCATTCACCTAAATATTTGTTCGGTAACTTAGAGGGTATTAAAATGTCTTTGATTGCCGATGCTACGAAGAATGCAAGAAGGCGTGCTATTGAGTTTGTGAAGCAAGATGGCGCAAATTTCGGCGTGATGAAGTCAGCTAAACAGGGAACATTTTCTATTCTAGCTTTACGCGGGAATGGCGATAGCGATAATTCTTATGGTGGAGTTTATGATAAATCGACCATCGATAAAACTGCGCGCGTGGTGGTAGCCATTGTCTAAAATATTTAATAGCATATTGACCGATTAATGGCTGATATCTTAAGCATAGAGCATTTGAATGTTGCGCTAAAAAAATCGCCATCGAGGCTGTTGGTTAAAAATACATCATTTAAACTCGCTAGCGGGAAAACGACATGTATTGTTGGTGAGTCTGGGAGTGGAAAGAGCTTAACCGCGCTGACAATCATGGGGCTGCTTTCCAACCAGTTGATTGCAACGGGCCGCGTACTATTTAATGGCGTAGATTTAACCACGCTTGATAATAGAGGCATGCAAAAGATAAGAGGGGCGCAGATTGGGATGATTTTTCAAGAGCCAATGACCTCGCTTAACCCAGTGTTAACAATTGGTTTTCAAATTGGCGAGGTGTTAACAGCGCACCAGGCTTTGAAGGGCAATGCCTTGAAGGCGAGCGTTGCGCGGCTATTAACGCAAGTGGGTATCCCAGAAACGCGTAACAGTAGCTATCCAGATGAATTGTCAGGCGGACAACGTCAAAGGGTGATGGTGGCGATGAGTATTGCCTGTGAGCCTGCTTTGCTAATCGCCGATGAGCCAACGACCGCTTTGGATGTGACTGTGCAAGCTCAGATACTCACGCTCTTAGACGAATTAAAAAGTCGGATGAATATGGCCATGTTGTTTATTACGCATGATTTTGGTGTAGTGTCGGATATTGCTGATGATGTTGTTGTGATGTTTAGAGGCGAAATTGTTGAAGCGGGGCCTAAAGAGCAAGTGTTGGGCAACCCGCAACACCCTTACACTAAAGCGCTATTGGACTGTGTGCCAGACGTGGCGGGGAAGAAGGAGTTAAACCCAATTGACTATGCGTGGTTAAACCACCATGAGTTAAGTAATAGTGGGGCGTCTTCATAATGCAAACAGCATCGGCAGGTGTGGTGTTAGAGGCCAAAAATCTAGTTAAGCATTACAAGCAGCGTGCTGGCAGTTTTGGATTAAAACACACGACAATTAAAGCACTAGATGATGTGAGTATTGTGTTAAAGCAAGGTTCAACCCTTGCTGTTGTTGGTGAATCTGGTAGTGGCAAGTCTACTTTGGCGCGTTGTCTGTTACAATTGCTCCCGTTCGAAAGCGGCGAAGTTTTGTTTCATGGACAATCACTGACAGAATTAGATAGTGCGAGTTTGCGAAAAGCCCGAAAAAGTTTGCAAATGGTGTTTCAAGATCCTTTTGCTTCACTGAACCCACGTATGCGCGTAGGTGAAATTGTCGGTGAAGGCTTGGTGATACATGGTTTAGGCAATGCGAGTGAGCGGTTGAAAAAAGTACAGCAGATGTTGGAACGTGTTGGTTTAAACGCTGATGATGTGAAGAAATATCCGCACCAGTTTTCAGGCGGGCAACGTCAGCGGATTGGTATTGCACGAGCATTGGTGTTGGAGCCAGAAGTTGTGGTGTGGGATGAGCCCGTTTCTGCGTTAGATGTCTCTGTACAAGCGCAGATATTGCTGCTGCTTAAAGCATTACAAAAAGAGATGAAGTTGAGTTATATATTCATTACGCATGATTTACGCGTAGTGAGGCACATTGCGGATGACATTGCCGTGATGAATAAAGGTAAAATAGTCGAGCAAGGCATGGTGGAAGCGATTTACCAATCACCAAAGCAAGACTATACAAGGGATTTGCTAAAGGCAATTCCTGGGCAGAAATAAATAAGCAATTTAAGATTAACAGTAAAAGATAGTTTTAGGATAAATAATGGCACTAGATTTAGATGATCAAGAACAGTTAGATGAGTTTAAAGCATGGTGGGATCAATACGGAAAATTAACGGTTAACCTCGTTTTATTAGCGTTAATTGCTTATGCATCGTGGCAAGGTTATCAATATTTTCAACACAAAAAAGCAGTGGAAGCTTCAAAGATTTATCAAACATTAGGTTTGCTTGACCCAAGTGAGAGTGACACGATAAAAGATGCGGCAAATAAATTAATGACAGATTATATTGCTACACCTTATGCGGGGCGTGCAGCAGTGCTTCAAGCAAGAAGTGAGTTTCTTGCTGGGGAAACTGATGAATCAAAAGCGAAGCTTGAGTGGGCGATTGCTAATGCACAAGAAACCTCAGTAAAAGCGATTGCTAGTCTACAGTTAGCCAGAATCTTGTTAGACAACAAAGACTATGCAGGCGCAGAGAAGGTACTATCTGCAGATGTTGACCCAGGTTACGATGGATTGAAAAATGACTTGCAGGGTGACATTTTACTGGCGCAAGGTAAGGTTGATGAAGCGAAAAAATTGTACGCCAGTGCATTAAATAATTTAGAGTCAGACGGACGCTTATATCTATTTACTAAGCAGAAGCTAGAATCACTCGGTAGTTAGGTGATATTTTCCATGATTAATCAAATCATAATGAAGCGCTGTTTGATTGCAAGCATGTTGCTCTTAGTTGGGTGCAGTGCTTTAACCAAATTAAGACTCGATATGACTGATAGTCTATTCGGGCGTGAGCCTCACAATGCAGCTGCCGAACTGAAGGCAATTAACGCTACGCGTACAGTCAAATTGGATTGGTCTACACAATTAGGCGAGACAGGACCTTACGATTACACTCCTGCATTAAGCGCTGGATCTGTTTATGCGGTTAACGTAAAAGGTGATCTCGCTAAGTTCAATGTGGCGAATGGTAAACAAGAGTGGCGTATTAACGTCGGTGAGCCAATTAGTGGTGGTGTTGGCGCTGGTGGTGGCTTGGTATTGGTTGGTACCAATAGAGGTAACTTGCTCGCTTATGATGTGAGTGGCAAGCTTGTTTGGCAATCCAAACTATCCAGTGAAGTGCTAAGCGTGCCTCGTTATTTTGAGGGCAAAGTAATCGTGCGATCCGGCGATAACGCTATTTATGGTTTAGATGCAGCAGATGGTGTTCGTAAGTGGACTTATACCCGAGTAGTGCCAGCACTCAGCTTAAGGAGTAGCGCTGGCATTGTTGTGGACGGCGGTGCTGTTTATGCAGGTTTCTCTGGTGGGAAAATGGTGGCAATACGTGCGGACAATGGCAAATTATTATGGGATGCAACCGTTGCGGTACCTAGAGGTGTGACAGAGATTGAACGAATTGCAGACATTACCAGCTTACCTGTGGTTTCTGGACCTGTTGTTTATGCTGTTGCCTATCAAGGCCGTATTGCTGCGATTGACCGTATCAATGGAAAAGTACTTTGGAATAGAGAGATTTCTAGTTATCGCGGTATTGCTATCGAAGGTGAGGAAATATATGTTTCGCATGCGCTAGGGTCTTTGTACTCACTTGATTACGCCACGGGGAGAACTTTTTGGCGACAAGGTGATTTGCTTAACAGGCGCTTAACAACACCATTGCCAATGAATGGGCTTACTGTAGTAGGTGATTTAGAAGGGTATATCCATTTTCTTAATAGAGATAATGGTAAATTTGCATCCCGTATTAAAGTGGGCAGTAACGCTGTTATGTCTTTAATCCCAAGTAATAAACCATCACAATTGATTGCTGCAACGCGAGATGGTGGCTTGTATTTGGTGAGTGTTGGAGCGTCGACAGCATCAATGAGTGAAGAGCGTGAGTCAACACCTACAATTGAAACAGTAGAGCCAGCACCTGCCAACGAAATTGAAACGTTTGAAGCTGATAGCCCTGAGGCTAGTGAAGTGACAGAAGAGAAGTCAGATAGTATTTTATTTCAAAAACAAAAACCGCTCTTATTTCCGAGTGTTCCAGAAAGCTATAATGGGCCAGGTATTGAATTGCCTCAGTCAGAATAATCACCATGTTACCTACCATTGTCCTAGTTGGCCGACCTAATGTTGGCAAGTCTACTTTATTTAACCGCTTAACCAAGAGCCGCGATGCCTTGGTGGCCGATTTTCCTGGTTTGACGAGAGATCGCCATTACGGGCGTGGTGTTGGTGCGAGCAAGCCATACCTCGTGATTGATACTGGTGGCTTTGAGCCCAAGGCGGAGACAGGCATCATGAAGGAAATGGCGCGACAAACGCTATTGGCTATCGATGAAGCCGATGTTGTTTTTTTTATAGTCGATGGACGCGCAGGGTTAACACCGCAAGAATATACCATTGCCGATACACTCAGAAAAGCACAACGCCCAGTATTATTGGTTGTGAATAAAACTGAAGGTATGATGAAATCCGTTGTGAGCGCAGACTTTTATGCACTTGGTCTGGGTGATCCGTTGTCAGTTTCTTCTGCACATGGGGAAGGTGTTAAGGATTTGGTTGAGCTAGCGCTAGAAGGCTTTCCAGAACAGGAAGCCGAGGGCAAAAAGGGTAGGGACCGTAATCCGAAAATTGCGATTGTTGGTCGTCCTAATGTGGGTAAATCAACTTTAGTGAATGCACTGCTCGGTGAAGATCGGATGATTGCCTTTGATGAAGCAGGCACCACACGGGATTCGATTTATGCCGAATTAGAGAAAGATGGTAAGCAATATACGATTATTGATACCGCTGGTGTGCGTAAGCGCGGGCGTGTATTTGAAGCGATTGAGAAATTTTCTGTGGTGAAAACCATGCAAGCGATTGAAGATGCCAATGTGGCGATCTTGGTGGTTGATGCACAAGAGGGCATTACCGAACAAGATGCCCATGTCGCTGCTTATATTTTAGATGCAGGTCGTGCCTTGGTGGTTGCCATTAACAAATGGGATGGCTTAAAAGAAGATGAGCGCGATTGGATCAAAAAACAAATTGATCGTAAACTGCAGTTCTTAGATTTTGCTAAATTTCATTACATTTCAGCACTACGCAAAAAAGGCTTACCAGAGCTATTCACTTCAGTAGATGGTGCGTTTAAGGCGGCATTTACTGATTTGTCTACACCACAATTGACCCGAGTACTATCGGATGCCGTTGCGCAGCACCAGCCGCCGATCAGCAAAGGGATTAGACCTAAGCTACGCTACGCTCACCAAGGTGGCGTGAATCCACCAATAGTTGTCATACATGGCTCGCATATTGCAGGTGTTAAAGATAGTTACAAGCGTTTCTTAGAGGGTATCTTTCGTAAGACGTTCCAGTTGGTCGGTACGCCACTTAGAGTACAATTCAAGCAGGGTAATAACCCGTATGCTGATGCGCTAGATAAACGTAAGGCTGGTGAAGGAATTGTGACAATGCGTCGCCGCAAAACAGAGCGACGTAAAGAATTAAAGACTAAAAAAGAGGAAGAGAATAAAAAGCACTAGCGCTTGTTTGAGCATAAAAAAATGCAACATGTAAGTTGCGTTTTTTTATGCTCGCTTATACTTTATAAGCTTTCCCAGAATTTCCACCAAACACTTTCTTTCTTAATTAGCTTACCTGTGAGTAATGGGTTTTCTGGGTAGTTAGTTTTCAGTACGCGGATAGTATCTTCTTTTAAATCGGTTAAATTCATATAATCGTAAGCACTAACCATCGTCATCAGTGCTTCTTCAGCTGTTTCAGATTTTGGATAGTATTCCAATACATATTTAGCACGGTTAAGTGCTGCCAAATAGGCTTTACGGTTCATGTAGTAACGCGCAACGTGCATTTCATGTTGTGCAAGCGTATTGACAATATAGAACATACGGAACTGAGAATCTTTGACATAACGGCTTTTTGGAAAGCGATCTATTAGCTCTTTAAATACGGCAAAAGAAAGCTTAAGTGACTTAGGGTCGCGGTCATTAATTTCTTGTCCTGTAAATTTTTCAAAAGCGCCTCTTTCATGGAAGGTTGCTAAGCCTTTGAGGTAATAGGCATAATCAATGTTAGGGTGGTTTGGATGTAGCTTAATAAAGCGGTCTGCAGCTACAATAGTAGATACAGGATCATCTTTTTTATAGTTGGCATAGATGATTTCAAGTTTTGCTTGTGTTGCATATTTTCCATGCGGGAAACGAGATGCTAATTTTTTGAAATAACCTAATGCTTTGTCATAGTCTCTATCAGCCATAGCAAGCTCGCCAGCCTCATAAATACGCTGAGCCTGCCATCCTTTGGTATCATCTAGTTCTGTAGGGTCGCCAAATATGGCGCAACCGTTTAAGAATGTACTGATCAATAAACCCAAAAGTAAAGTTTGAATAAGCTGTAAAATACGGTTCACAAGCACACCTGCCAAATAATGTTTGCGCTATTATAACTGAAGCGCTCGTAAAATAAGTACCTGAACATGACAAAAATGACAACTCAAACGCATATCATTCCTATGAATTTAGGTGGGAAACGTTTAGATTTAGCTCTGCAGCAGATGTTGCCTGAGCATTCTAGAAGTCGATTGCAAGCTTGGATTAAAGACGGATTAGTTAGAGTTAACAGTGAGGCTGTCATTGCTAAAACTAAAGTCTGGGGTGGGGAGCGGGTTGAAATCACTCCGCCAGTTAACTTGCAAGAGAATGCATTTAATCCAGAGAATATCCCATTAGACATCGTTTATGAGGATGATGCATTGCTGGTGATTGATAAGCCAGCTGGCTTGGTTGTTCATCCAGCAGCAGGTAATTGGGGTGGCACATTACTCAATGCACTGTTATTTCACTTTCCTTATTTAGCTGATGTACCGCGTTGCGGTATTGTGCATCGCTTAGATAAGCAGACCAGTGGTTTGTTGGTGATTGCCAAGACACTTGAAGCGCAAACGAGTTTAGTGCGTCAATTACAAGCGCGTACCGTGAAACGTGAGTACCGTGCTGTTGTATGGGGTCAGATATGGCGAAATGGTGTGGTGGAACAACCGATTGGTCGGCATCCGCATGCAAGAACGAAAATGGCCGTTGTACGCAGAGGCAAGCTTGCGATTACGCATTATGAGGTGCTAGAGCGTTTTGGTACGAATACCTATATGCGTTGCAGTTTAGAAACTGGGCGTACGCATCAAATTCGTGTGCATATGCAATATTTAAAAGCGCCAATGGTCGGTGATCCGCAGTATGGTATTGGTAATATCATTCCACACAAGCAAATGTCGCCAGCGTTAAAAGAAACGGTATTAGGCTTTAAACGACAGGCGTTACATGCAATTAAGCTGGGTTTAATCCACCCTGTAACGAATAAATTTATGGAATGGCAAATTGATTTAGCAGAAGATATGAAAGACTTGCTCAACGCGATGCGCGATGAAGAGTCTCCAGCACGGGAAATCGGCTTCGACCTAGGTGTTGATGAAAATGGCTTATATGTCGGAGATGGTGATGACGACTGGGATGATGAAGACTTAGATGATGAAGACATGCTAGACGAGGATGACGAAAGTGACTAATGTATTGGCGCAGTCCTTTATTCAGCCCGACTGGCCTGCTTCACTCAATGTCCATGCTTTGCAAACTACACGAATTGGCGGGGTGAGTGCTAAGCCTTACAATAGCCTTAACCTCGGTGACCATGTGAATGATCGTGCGCTGCATGTGGCACAGAATCGTCAATTGCTCGCACCCTTTGTTCCAACAGAACCTGTTTGAATGAAGCAAGTGCATGGTGCGCGTGTGTTAGATGCAGCAACAAGCAGTTGTATTGAATCTGCCGATGCAGCATTTACCAATAAAAACGAATGTGGTGTGTGTGACCATGACAGCAGATTGTTTGCCAGTTTTGCTCTGCGACCAGCAAGGCTCAGTTGTTGCGGCAGCGCATGCGGGTTGGCGTAGTTTGCGTGATGGCGTGATTGAGGCGACGGTAAAGGCGATGTCAGTAGAGAATAATCAGTTGATGGCGTGGCTAGGCCCTGCGATTGGTCCAGATGCTTTTGAAGTGGGTGAAGAATTGCGTACACAGTTTATCGATAAAGATAAGCAAGCAGAGGCGGCTTTCAAGCCACATGGAAGCCGTTTCTTAGGTGATTTAACGATGATTGCGAAACAGCGACTCAACCATTTAGGTGTAACGCGTGTGTATGGTGGCGGCTTATCTACCTATGCTGATGCATTGATATTTTTCTCTTATAGACGCGATGGTGATACTGGACGTATGGCAACGCTCATCTGGTTAACTTGAAAAAGCGAGTTAGTCTCTGCGCACTAGTTTATAATACGCAACTGTTTGAAAATAGTGACTTTAATGAATATTCCTGATTTTTCTACCCTTACTTGGATTGTGTTATTTAGCCTCATTGGTGGTGTGCTGAGTGTCAGCGGCGCTGCCATCGTGGCGTTAAATACCAGTAAAGTTCGTGTGCCAATGCTGATTAGCTACGCGATAGGCGCAATGCTAGGTGCCGTATTTTTAGAAATACTGCCGCACGCAATCGAAGAAGCGAGTTCGCCAAAAATGATGACAGGCACAGTGTTGTTCGGCATTTTATTATTTTTTGCTTTAGAGAAGCTAGTGATTTGGCGACATTGTCATGGCGATCACTGCGAAGTGCATGCAGTGCATACGGAAGATGACTGTCCTGACCATCAAGCTAGGGATGGCGCTAAAACAAAATTCAAAGCGGTGACTAAGCAAACCCCTTCGATTACGGCAAAGCGAGATCAGCATATGCATGACCATGATTTTGGTCGTAGCGGTATGATGATTATGATTGGTGATACCTTCCACAATTTTGTCGATGGGATTTTGATTGCTTCAGCCTTTATGGTGGATGTGAAGCTTGGTATCGTGACAGCGGTTGCCATTGTGGCGCATGAAATTCCACAAGAAGTCGGTGACTTTTTTATTCTGCTCCATTCTGGCTACTCTAAAAAGCAAGCTTACATTTTTAATCTTGTTTCTAGCTTAGCGACCATGATTGGTGGTTTGGCTGCATATTTCGCATTACAACAAATGCAAGGGTTGGTGCCATTTGTACTGGGTATTGCTGCGGCTAGCATGCTTTATGTGGCGGTAGCAGATTTAATCCCGAGCTTGCATAAACGCACAGAATTGCGTGCCACTGTGTCGCAATTGCTATTGATTGCGCTAGGTGTGAGCTCTATTGGCCTGATTGGTCATTTTTTACATTGATAATGAAATTATGAAAACAAATATCCCAAAAATTGGTTTTGTCTCACTTGGCTGCCCTAAAGCTGGCTCAGATGCAGAACGTATCCTCACGCAATTAAGAGCAGAGGGTTATGAAATTAGCAATAGCTACGAGCAATCTGATTTAGTGGTGGTGAATACCTGTGGCTTTATTGATAGTGCGGTAGAAGAATCGTTAGAAGCGATTGGTGAAGCCATGGATAAAAATGGCAAGGTGATTGTCACTGGCTGTTTAGGTGCTAAAAAAGGCGTTGTTGAATCCGCACATCCGAATGTATTAGCTGTGACAGGCCCACATGCATTAGAGGAGGTAATGGCAGCGGTGCATAAGAATTCACCTAAGCCACATGATCCATATACCGATCTAGTGCCACCACAAGGTGTGCGCTTAACACCGCAACATTATGCTTATTTGAAAATATCAGAAGGGTGTAATCACCGCTGTAGCTTCTGCATTATCCCAAGTATGCGTGGCAACTTAGTCAGCCGCCCGATTGGTGATGTATTGAATGAGGCTGAAAATTTAGTGAATGCGGGTGTTTCTGAGATTCTCGTGATATCACAAGATACTTCAGCTTACGGTGTCGATATGAAGTTCCGTAAAGGTTTTTGGAATGGTAGGCCGGTACGCACACATATGACGGAGCTAAGCCAAGCCTTAAGTGAGTTAGGTATCTGGATTCGTTTGCATTATGTCTATCCTTATCCGCACGTGGATGATGTGATTCCATTGATGGCAGAAGGTTTGATTTTGCCGTATTTAGACGTACCTTTTCAACATGCGACACCACGAATTTTGAAGTCGATGAAGCGCCCAGCCAGCAGTGAAAACAATTTGTCGCGCATCAAAGCATGGCGTGAAATCTGTCCTGAAATTACCATCCGCTCGACCTTTATTGCTGGCTTCCCAGGTGAGACGGAAGATGACTTTAAAGAGCTGCTCGATTTCTTAGAGGACGCGCAATTGGACCGAGTTGGCTGTTTTGCTTATTCAGCAGTTGATGGCGCTAAAGCCAACGACTTGCCAGACCAAGTGCCAGAAGAAATTAAAAAAGAACGCTTAAGCCGCTTTATGGAAGTGCAAGAGCGCATTAGTAGCGCCAAGCTAGAACGTAAAATTGGCACCATGCAAACGGTGCTGGTTGATGAGCTGACAACCGATAGTAACGACAATATTATTGCCATCGCACGATCAAAAGCGGACGCGCCAGAAATTGATGGTGTTGTGTATGTGCAGGATGCTGAGGGCTTAACCCCAGGTGATTTTGTTGATGTTAACATTCTAGATGTGAATGGTCATGACTTAGTTGGTGGGCCACCTACAGCTGCGTAAATAGCTGAAGGTTTTTAAACCTTAGGCTGAGTAAATAAATCAGGCACGATAGATGCAGGCCGCTCGCTATCAGCACGGTCTTCTAAAAAGTCTAAAGTGAGTGGGCAGCGCGTTGGTTTACGTGCTGATTTTTGCTTTTTACTTTTGTTTTTGTTGAGGTCGATATAAGGCGTTTCGCTGATGCGGACATAGCCAGAGGTGGCTAACTTTTTAGTGGCGACTTCAAACAAGCTCAGTGAGTTGTCAATGTTTTGTAGTGTCATGGTGTTTTTACTAATACTAAGCACGTTGTACAGCGCCAGTTTGTTGGCCGATGTTTTTTTGCCGTAAATTTCACCTGTATGTATACCCATGTACTCCCAATCACGTCATGCTTAATACTCAATCTAGACTATCGAATAGCTAGTTACTAGTTTTATATCATAAATTAATTTAATTGACAAAAATAAAACATTGAATAGTAAGCAGTATTTAAAATCATAGATTGAGGATTGGCTTTGCTGTAACACAAGGTGATTATTAGGCTTACATGGTAGAATTCTCTTTTCAACCTTTAGCTATTACATTATGACCGTACGTACTCGTTTCGCGCCTAGCCCTACAGGATTTTTACATATTGGTGGTGCTCGCACCGCGCTATTCTCGTGGGCTTATGCCAAAAAGCATCAAGGCAAGTTTGTCCTGCGTGTAGAAGATACGGACGTTGAGCGCAGTACACCAGAAGCGGTGCAAGCCATTATGGATGGTATGGCATGGTTGGGTTTGAGTCATGACGAAGGCCCGTTCCATCAAATGCAACGCATGGGAATCTATCAAAAGCATTTAGAAACACTATTGGCATCTGGTCATGCGTATTACTGTTATAGCAGTAAAGAAGAGTTAGGTGCTTTGCGAGCACAGCAAGTGGAAGCAGGCATGAAGCCGAAGTATGATGGTAAATGGCGCCCAGAAGTGGGTAAAGTATTGCCTGAAGTGCCAGCTGATATTAAGCCAGTGATTCGCTTTAACAACCCTAAAGAAGGCGCTGTGGCTTGGGATGACCTTGTTAAAGGCCGGATTGAAATTGCCAATACTGAAATGGATGATGTCATTATTGCGCGTGGCGAGGGTACGCCAACCTATAACTTTTGCGTTGTCGTAGACGACTGGGAGATGGGGATTACGCATGTCATTCGCGGAGATGACCATGTGAACAATACGCCACGTCAAATCAATATGTTGAATGCGCTTGGTGCAACCGTACCGCATTATGCACACTTATCCATGATTCTTGGTAGTGATGGTCAGAAGTTGTCAAAACGTCATGGCGCGGTGAGTGTGATGCAATACCATGAAGACGGCTATTTACCAGAGGCAATCTTGAATTACTTAGGCCGTTTAGGTTGGAGCCATGGTGATGATGAAGTGTTTGATATCAAGCAGTTCTGTGAGTGGTTTGATTTAGATCACATTACGCCATCAGCAGCGCAGTTTAATACAGAAAAATTGAACTGGCTGAATGCGCACTATATTAAAAATGCTGATTTAGATGCATTGGCACCCGACATTACTAAGCGGATGGCCGCTTTAGGTGTGGCCGTGCGAGCTGAACCACCAATCAAGACTGTGCTTGAACTGTATCGTGAGCGTGCAAACAATTTGAACCAATTAGCGGCTGACATTGCCTATTTCTACATCGTGCCAGAAACGAATGCTAAAGATGCTGAAAAACATTTGACAGATGAAATTAAACCTGTGATGGCGGTGATGGCTGAAACCTTAAAAAATACGACATGGACAGCTGAAGCTATTCATGAAGTGATTGCTGCGACTGTAAAGGAAAATGTGCTTAAATTCCCTAAGATAGCGATGCCATTACGTGTCATGTTGGCGGGTATTGCACAGTCGCCTAGTATTGATCAAGTGATGGCTATCTTAGGTAAAGAAACCGTTTTAAACAGAATGGCGCACTATTTGAAATAAAAAGTTTGTTTTAGCACTTGAAATTCGAACAAAAAGCCGCAATGATAGTCATATCGCTATCGATAATTCAAAAAAGAGCTATCTCCAATTTATTATAACTCCAAGGAGTAAGGAATGACCAATAAAGGCCAAATGTTACAAGACCCATTTTTAAATGCATTGAGAAAAGAACACGTACAAGTGTCTATTTACTTGGTGAACGGTATTAAATTACAAGGACAAGTTGATTCATTTGATCAGTATGTTATTTTGCTTAAAAATACCGTGGTACAAATGGTTTACAAACATGCTATCTCTACCATTGTGCCTGCGCGTGCAGTTGAGATAGACACGCCTGAGCCGGATGACGCTTAATTTGGATATTCTAAATTCGGCACTTCTTGATTTAATTACTGGTGAGTTGAATAATCAGGCATCCGCATGCTAGATAGACCTGAAAGTACAGATGCGGTCATCCTCGTTAGTATCGATTTTAATGAGTCAGATTATGAAGAAAGCCTGTACGAGCTAAGGCAGCTCGTTACTACAGCGGGTCTTAATATTACTGGTACATTAGAAGGAAAGCGAAGCGTGCCTGATGCTAAATTGTTTATCGGTTCAGGCAAGGCGGATGACTTAAAGTCGATGTTAGAAGCTGGTGAGACCAAGCTAGTCGCTTTCAATCATGATTTGAGCCCATCACAACAACGTAACTTAGAGCGATTTTTAGATGCCAGAGTCGTTGATCGTACTGGACTTATCCTTGATATTTTTGCACAGCGTGCACAAACACATGAAGGTAAGTTGCAAGTGGAGTTGGCGCAGCTAGAGCATATGTCAACCCGGTTGGTTAAAGGCTGGAGTCACTTGGAACGTCAAAAAGGCGGTATTGGCGTTCGTGGTGGACCTGGTGAAACGCAGTTGGAACTGGATAGACGACTATTACGTGTTCGCATTAAACAGCTACGTGAGAAACTGACGAAACTGAAATCACAGCGTGGGATGCAGCGCCGCGCTCGTAAACGTTCCAACATCATGTCAGTTTCCTTAGTTGGTTATACCAATGCAGGTAAGTCAACCTTGTTTAATCGTTTGACGCGTTCTGATATTTACGCAGCGGATCAATTGTTCGCGACACTAGATACGACTTCGCGCAAGATGCATTTACCAGAGCTGGAAGGCTATGGTTCCTTACCTGTAGTGTTGTCTGATACGGTTGGCTTCATCAAACACCTACCAACTACGTTGATTGAAGCGTTTGGTGCTACTTTGGAAGAGGCGGTACAAGCGGACTTGCTTTTTCATATCGTTGATATGGCGAGTACCAATCGTGAAGCGCAAATCTCACAAGTGAATAAGGTATTGCATGATATTGGCGCAGAAAAAGTGCCGCAAATTTCAATTCTCAATCAGATTGACCGCACCGATTGTGAAGCAGGTTTTGATCGTGATGAGTATGGTAGGATTGTGCGCATACGTGCTTCTGCTAAAACAGGCAAAGGCATGGAGTATGTTAGACTCGCATTACAAGAACATCATGCGTATTTGAAGAAGTTAAGTACAGAAAAAACGTCTTATGTCTAATCAGCATCATTGGTTGGAAAAAGTCAGTATTCAAAAATAACATTAGCAATTTAGGAGTAAGTGAAAATGAAACTTCCCGCTTGGGCACAAGGTAATAACCAAGGGCCGCCAGACTTGGATGAAGTCTTTAAAGATTTGAGCAAAAAGATTAATAATCTTTTTGGCAAAAGCAATGGCAGTGGCAGTGGCCGACCGCCAGCCAATGATGCGCCGATGGATTTGCCTATTGTGCCTATTATCTTGCTGGTGTTTTCTATTTGGATGGCGACAGGCTTTTACATCATTGACCAAGGTTCATTAGGGGTGAAACAACGCTTCGGTGAATATGTGGAATCGACAGAGCCAGGCCCAAGCTGGCACTGGCCATTTCCAATCGAGAATGTCACGGTTGTGAATATGGAGCAAGTGCGTCGCTTAGAAGTTGGTTATCGTAGTAGTTCAAACGGCAGTAAAGTCAAAGTGCCCGCCGAGGCGCTCATGCTGACTGAAGATGAAAACATCATTGATTTACAGTTTGCAGTGCAATACAACCTTAAGAATGCAAAAGACTACCTATTTAACAATCGCTCTACTGATGATGCTGTGATGTCTGCTGCTGAAACGGCGATTCGTGAAGTGGTTGGTAAAAACAAGTTAGATGATTTGTTACAAAAAGGGTTGCAAGACACATCCGAGCAAATGCAAACGTTGTTAGATTTTTATAAAACTGGCGTCAATATCACCAGTGTTTCTCTACAATCCGCATTGCCACCGCAGCCGGTGCAAAAAGCCTTTGAAGATGTGAACAGGGCTAATCAAGATTACCAGCGAAAAATTAACGAAGGTCAGGCGTATGCTAATACTGTTGTGCCAAAAGCACGCGGTAGTGCTGCACGATTACTTGAAGAGGCTGAAGGTTATAAGCTGAAAGTGCAGAGCGAAGCAAAAGGTAATGCGAGCCGCTTCGAGAAAATATATGCGGAATATATGAAAGCACCAGTGGTGACACGTCAGCGTTTATTCATTGAGGCACAAGAGCAAATATTGTCTAGCGTCAGCAAGGTGATTATTGACCAAAAAGAAGGTGGTAGCAGTCTACTTTACTTACCTTTAGATAAGTTGATGCAAGCAACGGGGTCTCAGCCTACATCAGTTCGCAATTCAACACAGTCTTCAGCAAGTAACGCGAGTGCAATTGAGGATGAACGTGCTTTAGATCGCGACCGCGAGAGAGAAAACTAATATGAAAAACCTTGGATTAATATTATTTAGTGCTGTGATTGCACTTGTATTGGCGAATATGTCATTGTACATAGTCGATCAACGCGAGCACGCACTCGTGTTTAGGTTGGGTCAAATTGTTAAGGTGAAAAAAGAGCCTGGCATCTACGTCAAATTACCATTTGTCGAACGTGTACGTTATTTTGATAACCGTATTGTGACCTTAGATGGCGAAGATCCTGCGAAATTTATTACCAGTGAAAATAAATATATGCTGGTTGATTCCTTTGTTAAATGGCGTATTACAGACCCAGCTAAATACTATGTTTCGATTAAAGAGGGCGGTGAAGCGGCTGCTGAAGATAGGCTGGCTAAAGTGGTTAATGCCGGCTTGCGAGCTGAATTTGGTGTGCGTACTGTACGTGAAGTGATTGCCGGAGAACGAACTGACATTATGGATAACTTGCGTGAAAAAGCGAATATCGAAGCGAGCCAAATTGGTGTGCAAGTGGTTGATGTTCGTTTAAAGCGTGTTGATTATTCAGAAGAGATTAGCAAGTCTGTATTTGATCGTATGACTTCAGAGCGTAAAAGAATTGCTAATCAATTGCGATCTGAAGGCGCTGCTGCTTCTGAGAAGATTCGTGCAGATGCTGACAAGCAAAGAGAAGTGATTATCGCTGAAGCTTTCCGTGACGCGCAAAATACCAAAGGTGACGGTGATGCGATTGCGATAGAAGTGTATGCAAAAGCCTATGGCAAAAGCCCTGAGTTTTATGCTTTCTATCGTAGTACAGAGGCATACAAAAATAGCTTTAAAAACAAATCAGATGTCATGGTGTTAGATCCTAGCTCTGACTTCTTTAGATACTTACGAGCAGCTGACGGCAAGTAGTCGTGAGTGAGACATTGCTTGCGGCATTGGGGCTGATGCTGGTAATAGAGGGCATATTACCCTTGGCCACACCGCAAGTTTGGCGCGAGACATTTAAACGCATGATTGCGCTAAAAGATGGGCAATTGCGCTTTGTCGGTTTACTGTCTATTGCTGGTGGCCTGTTATTGCTAATGCTGAATCATTAGCTCAATCACGTAAAAGCCCACTTTTGTGCTACGTCCTTTAGTCCGTTTACCAGTATAATACCCGCATGCGAAATTGGTTACTCCCGGAATTTATTGAAGATGTGATGCCAGCCGAGGCTGGGCGCATCGAATCTTTACGTCGACAACTATTGGATTTGTTTAAAGTGCATGGCTATCAGTATGTGATTCCACCAACTTTAGAATATGTCGAATCACTTATTACAGGTACAGGCAGTAAGCTTGATATTGCCACATTTAAAGTGGTTGATCAGCTGACAGGTCGTATGATGGGCATTCGTGCTGATGCTACACCACAAGCGGCGCGGATTGATGCGCACATGCTAAACCACCAAGGCGTTTCGCGCCTATGTTATGCAGGTAAGGTATTGCGAACAGCACCTAGTGGCCTTGCGCGGACGCGTGAGCCACTACAGGTTGGCGCAGAATTATTTGGTCATGCGGGTGTTGAAAGTGATATTGAAATTCAATGTTTGATGATTAAATCACTACAAGCGATTGGCTTAACCGATTTACACGTTGATTTTAGTCATGTAGGACTTTTTAAAAGCTTGATTGAAGCGGGCAGTATTGATGAGCACTTAGAGAATGCCCTGTATGGTGCCTTGTTAAGTAAAGACAAAACCTTGGTAGCCGGGTTGGCGAATGGCTTAGGTGAGACCATTAAGCAGGCGCTGATTGATTTAACTGACTTAAATGGAGATGTGAGCGTGTTGAAACGTGCGCAAACCACATTGCCAGCGTTACCGAATATTCAAAAAGCATTACAAGATTTAACCAGTGTTGCTGAGAAGCTAGTAAACTTAGATGTACAAATTGGTTTCGACTTAAGTGAGCTGCGTGGCTACCACTATCATAGCGGTTTAGTGTTTGCTGCTTATGCACAAAGCTACTCTGGCCCACTAGCATTAGGTGGGCGTTATGATGAGGTTGGTGAATCCTTTGGTCGTGCACGACCTGCAACAGGCTTTAGTCTAGATTTGCGCGGCGTTGTGACAGCGTTAAGCTCAGCAACACTAGCAAAAGGAATCCTCGCACCAGTCAGTGATGATGTTGCGTTGCAAGTGATAATTGAGACTTTACGTGCTGAGGGTCAAATCGTGATTCAAGCTTTACCCAATGATGAGACGAATTTGGGAGAGTTGAACTGTGATCAAACATTGAAACAGACAAATGGTGAGTGGCAAGTTGTGTCACTGACTAACTAAAATTTAATTAAACAGTAAACTATGGCAAATAATACAGTGAAAAATACAGGAAAGAATGTCGTCATTATCGGCACCCAATGGGGCGATGAAGGTAAAGGTAAAATCGTTGATTGGTTAACGGATGATGCACAAGGTGTGGTTCGCTTTCAAGGTGGTCACAATGCAGGGCATACATTAGTCGTTGGACAAGGCGATGACCAGCATGTGTATAAGTTGAATTTAGTACCATCTGGTATTGTCCGCGAAGGGATAAATTGCTATATCGGTAATGGTGTGGTGTTGGACGCCGGCCATTTGCTAAAAGAGATTGCAACACTGGAAAACGATGGTTTAGAAGTTAAAAGTCGTTTAAAAATTAGTCCGGGCTGCCCGTTGATTTTGGATTGCCATGTGGCTGTTGATTTAGCGCGCGAAGCAAAGCGTAGCAACGAAAAGAAAATTGGTACCACAGGTAAAGGCATAGGCCCAGCGTATGAAGATAAAGTCGCACGTCGTGCATTACGTGTCTACGACTTGTTCTACCCTGAGCGTTTTGCAGGGAAATTAAAAGAAGTCATGGACTATCATAACTTCGTCTTAACGAATTACCTAGATGCTGAACCTGTTGATTATGATGCGCAGTTAGCGAAGAGTATGCAGCATGCTGAGGCCCTAAAGCCAATGGTTGCGGATATTTCAGCCGAGCTTTATGGTGCAACTGCTAGAGGCGATCGCTTATTGTTTGAGGGTGCGCAAGGTACATTGCTGGATATCGATCACGGTACCTATCCTTATGTTACATCAAGTAACTGTATCGCGGGTCAAGCATCAGCAGGTGCGGGTGTGGGCGCGAATATGTTGCACTATGTATTAGGTATTACTAAAGCCTATACAACACGCGTTGGTGGTGGTCCTTTCCCAAGTGAGCTAGACATTGAAACAGAAGGTGCACCAGGTACGCAAATGTCAGTAGTCGGGCAAGAATTTGGTACAGTGACGAAACGTAAGCGTCGTTGTGGTTGGTTTGATGCTGCTGCATTACGTCGTTCAGCCATGATTAATGGGTTAACAGGTTTGTGTATCACTAAGTTAGACGTGATGGATGGTATTAAAGAAATTAATATCTGTGTTGGCTACAAACTGGATGGTAAAACAATCGATTTGTTACCAGTGGGTGCTGATGATGTGGAAGGCTGTGAATCAATCTACGAAACGGTCCCAGGTTGGACGGAAACAACATTCGGCGTGAAAACGTGGGATGGCTTACCTAAGAATGCACAGCATTACTTGAAGCGTTTAGAGGAGGTGTGTGGCGTACCAATTGTCATTGTTTCTACAGGCCCTGAACGTGATGAAACGATTGTGATTGAACATCCGTTTAGTTAAGTATTGATTGTATGATTGACATAGGTCGCCGTTAAAACAGCGGCCTATTTTTTTAACTGAAGGTTTTGAGCTAATTTTTAGCGACTTTTGCCTTTTATTGATTTTTATGGGCTTATTGAATAAGCTCAGTACGCATTTCAGAAAATTAAAGGTTTACATTGATACATACGAATAAACGACTTGCATGGGCGATTACGGGTTCTGGACATTATTTGCGAGAGTCATTAGCAATATTGGCATCACTACAAGATGTTGATGTGTTTCTGAGTAGTGCGGCAGCCGAAATTATTAAACAGTATGGATTCCAGGCGCAATTAGATGCAACGGGACATCGTGTTTTTCAAGATAAAACAGCGAGCAGTGTACCGGTTGAATTCTTTTATGAGGGGAAGTATCACACCTTGGTGATTTCCCCAGTGACCTCTAATACGATTGCAAAAATGGCTTATGGTATTTCTGATAGTTTGGTGACTAACCTTTATGCGCAGGCTGGAAAAACCCGTGTGCCGAGTATCGTCTTTGCCTGTGATACCGCGCCAGAAGTTGAATCAGAAGCACCAAAAGAGAATATGGTGATGGTGTATCCGCGAGAAATTGATTTGGATAACATCCAAAAACTCGCTCAATTTGAAGCGACAGAGATTGTTGCTAGTATTGAAGCATTGCAAGTGGCTGTTGACCTGAAGTTACAAAGCCTATAATCGCTGGCTGAATATTAAACACTGATGACTATTGAAAACCTACTTTTTGTGACAGGCAAGCTGGCCGAAAAAAGCTTAGATAAAGTGTTGCAGAATATTCAGGCCAACAGTAAGACACCACCTTTTAAATATCGTATTGAACAAGTCGGTGTATCTGTAGCTGCATTAATGACCCCTGAACTAATTACGCGACGCCTTAAAGATGTGGGTGATGCTAAAAAGATAATACTGCCAGGTTTGTGCCAAGGTGATTTAAGCCAATTGCATAGACAATATGGGATTCCTGCAGAGCGAGGACCTAATGATTTGAAAGATTTACCGCAGTATTTTGGGCAGCAGGGCGTAGCACCTGACTTAAGTCAGTATAGTGTTGATATTTTTGCGGAAATTGTCGATGCGCCGGATTTAAGTCTAGCTGCAATTTTAGCCAAAGCGGAGCAATATAAGGCGCAAGGGGCGAATGTCATTGATTTGGGCTGCTTACCTAATAAGCCATTTAAACACTTGGCGGAGGCTATTCAACTGCTTAAAAGCAATGGCTTTAAGGTCAGTGTCGACTCAATCCAGCCTGAAGAGTTATTACTAGCAGGTAATGCAGGCGCTGATTATCTATTAAGTCTGACAGAAAAAACCTTGTGGATTGCGGATGAAGTAGCTTCGACACCCATTCTGATTCCAGCAAAGCCTGGTAATATGGCTTCCTTGTATCGCGCTATTGAGCATTGCTTGAAACATAATAAGCCATTTATTGCCGATGCGATTTTAGATCCAATTCACTTTGGTCTGGCAGATTCTATTGTGCGATATAGCAAACTACGTAAAAAATATCCAGATATTAATATCATGATGGGTGTAGGGAATTTAACCGAATTAACTGATGCTGATACTACTGGAATCAATGCGATGTTGTTTGGTTTAATCAGTGAGATGAACATTAATGCGGTGTTAGCTACGTCGGTGAGTCCGCATGCCGTGAATGCCATTGCTGAAGCAGATGCGGCGCGACGCATCATGTATCGCGCCAAAGAAGATAATCGACTGCCACGTGGTTATAGTAATAGGTTGTTAGGCTTACATGATAGAAAGCCTTTCCCCTATAATGCGGCAGAAATTGATGAAATTGCGGCCCAAATCAAAGATCCTAGTTTTAGGATTATGGTCAGTGAGGCGGGTGTGCATGTGTTTAATCGAGATGGACATCAGTTAGCAGTGGATCCGTTCAGATTTTACCCTAAGCTTGGTGTGGAGCAAGATGCGTCACATGCGTTTTATTTAGGCATAGAGCTTGGGCGTGCACAAGTGGCATGGCAGCTTAAAAAACGTTATGTCCAAGACGAAGAGCTTAGCTGGGGTATTGACCTTCTACAAAATAAACGAGATAAAAAGAGCCATAGAGAGGCCTCTTTGGCGGAAAGGAAGCTGAAAAATAAATGATATTTGAAACCATTATTGTTAGCACAGATGTTGATGGTGCGGCACATGTCACACCTTTTGGTGTCAAGCATGAAGGCAACCTCATTGTCATTTCGCCATTCAGGCCTTCAAAAACGTTGAGTAATATTTTGGCGACGCAATCTGCTACGGTTAATTTGACTGATGATGTGCGCGTATTTGCAGGCGCTTTAACAAAAAGACAGCCGTGGACATTGCTACCTGCTAATAAAGTGAATGGATTTAGACTTGAGGGTTGTTTAAACCATGTAGAACTTTCTCTAGTTGATGTTCGTGAAGATATAGAGCGGCCGCAGTTGGTGATGCAATCGGTTGAGACGCAATATCATGCAGCATTTAAAGGGTTTAACCGTGCGCAAGCCGCGGTGATAGAATTGGCCGTGTTAGCGAGCCGTTTACGCATGCTACCTCAGGAAAAAGTTAAGTTGGAGTTGCATTATTTGCAGATTGCCATTGATAAGACCGCTGGTGAGCGAGAGCTTGAAGCGTGGGGATGGCTGGCAGATAAAATCGATGCTTACTATCAAGAAGACTTAGTATGACGAAATTGCTAATTAGTGTAAAAAATGTAGAAGAGTCTCAAGTGGCTAGGTATGCTGGAGTTGATTTGATTGACTTGAAAGACCCTGCAGTTGGTGCTTTAGGCGCATTGGATATTGATACGGTACGCCAAATTGTCAATGAAGTGAACGGAAGTGCGCTGGTAAGTGCAACAGTAGGTGAAGGGCATGCAACCATTGAAGCGCTTACAGATGATATTGCTTTATATGCAAGTTTGGGTGTTGATATCGTAAAGATATCAGTGAGTGAGTTATTTCAACAAGCTGATTTTTTTTCAAAAATAGTGCAATTAACCTCGCAGGGAATTAAGGTCGTCACTGTTTTTTTTGCAGATAATGAATTGGATTTTGGATTAATCCCTCACTTGCAAAAGAGTGGTTGTTATGGCGCGATGTTGGATACGCAGTTGAAACAATCCTCATTGCTAGCGGCGCAACCTATTGAGACATTACGTGGATTTGTATCGGTTTGTGCCGAAAACAAGCTTGTCTCAGGGTTAGCAGGTTCTGTGAATAAACAGCATGTTGGTGCATTAAAGGGTTTGAACCCCGGCTTTATTGGCATGCGTGGCGGTGTTTGTCATCAGCACGATAGAACTTCGGAATTGGTGTATGAACAAATTGCTGAGGTTAAAGCGATGTTGTTATATTGCAACGCTGCTAGTGATTAAGGTGGAAAACATGGGTTTTTTTGCCAAATATGCTTAGATTAAGTATACTTTTTAAGTTTATAAGTCGATATTTGCTATATTATGCTGGTTTAGCAGTTAACTTGTGGAGTTTACAATGAATAAAAAATTAGTTGATTTTGCTGTAGTAGCAGCATTATGCTTATCAGCATTTTCTGCATCAGCAGAAGATATGTACCGTGGTGCTTGGTATGCAGTACCAGGCGTTGCTTATATCGATACAGATAGTGATCTTAATGCTGATAATGACACAGGTGCTTTTATCGCAATTGGTAAAGAGCTTAGCGAAAGCTGGGATTTACAAGGTCGTTTAGGCTATAACAAAGCTGATGAAGACTTAGGCCTTAACATTGGTCAAAGTGGAGATTACAAATCAACACAACTTGGCTTAGATGCTTTGTACATGTTCAGCCGTGAGTCTTTCCGCCCATTCTTATTGGCCGGTTTAGGTGCTACACGTAATAACGTTGATTACAAAGTCCCAGGTGTTCGCGTTAGTGGTGAAAAAACATCATGGATGGCTAGCCTAGGTTTAGGCATGCAATATTTCTTTAGCGACAAGTTCGGTATCCAAGCTGATTTACGTCATCAGTTTAGCCGTGGTAAAGAAGGTGTTAATAGCCTTGGCGCAGCAAGTAATAGTAAAAAATCAGTTGGTAACAACCTGCTAAGCGTTGGTGGTATCTTCCGCTTTGGTGCACCAGCACCAGTTGTTGCAGCTGTAGCACCAGAGCCAGCTCCAATCCCAGTAGCAGCTCCAATTCCAGTAGCAGCTCCAGTATGTGTTGAAAAACTAAATACCGTAACAATTGATGCTGCAAAACTATTTGATTTTGATAAGGCTACTTTAAAAGCTGAAGGTAAAGCAGCATTGGATGAAGCTGCGGCAACAATTGAAGCTAATGCCGCTATTACTAACGTATTGGTAACTGGTCATACTGACCCCTTAGGCTCATACGAGTATAACCAAAAATTATCAGAGCGTCGTGCAACACAAGTAGCTCAATACTTAGCTTCACAAGGCGTTAATTCTGACATTATCACATCAACAGGCCGTGGCGAAGCAGTGCCAGTAGTTGCATGTGAAGGCGTTAAAGGTAGAAAGGCATTTATCGAATGCTTACAACCTAACCGTCGTGTAACAGTTGAAGCAACAACAACTGAGCAAGTATGTAATTAAGTTTAAATAAACTAAGTTTATTTAAAAGCCCCGTTTTTGCGGGGCTTTTTTTATCCATCATTAAGCAGTTATAATGTCACCATGAAACAACACGTTAGTTTAATTATTGAAGCAGCTTGGGTTTTTCCAGTTATACCTAGGAATACATTGCTAGCAGACTATGCGGCTGTGATTGATGCAGATGAAATTATCGACATTTGTCCGATTGCTGAAGTAGAGGGAAAGTATCAAGCAAGTGAAACGATTAGGCTAGGTAAGCATGTATTAATGCCAGGGCTTATCAACTTACATGCACATGCGGCAATGACGTTAATGCGTGGTTTGGCAGATGGGTTAGCATTGGCACCTTGGTTACAAGACCATATTTGGCCAGCAGAAGCAAAGTTGGTTTCTTCAGAATTTGTGTATGATGGAACAGTATTAGCAGCGGCAGAAATGCTTAGTGGTGGGGTGACTACCTATAATGATATGTACTTCTATCCTAAGGCGGCAGCTGAGGCGAGTATTAAAATGGGATTGCGCGCAAATCTAGGTTTGGTGGTGATTGAATTTCCAACCCAATATGCCACGGATGCTGGTGATTACATTAAAAAAGGGCTGGATGCACGCGATCATTTACGACATGAGCCGCTGATTACTTTTAGCTTTGCACCACATGCGCCTTATACTGTTTCTGATGAGACGTTTCAGCGTATTGGCACATTAGCGAATCAAGTAGATATTAGTGTGCATACGCATCTACATGAAACAAAAAAAGAAATAATCGATAGTGAAGAAAACTTTGGTCTGCGGCCTTTAGCACGTTTAGCCAATCTTGATGTGCTAGGGCCATCGGTAACATTTGCCCATTGCGTACATTTGGAAGAGGCTGAAATGCAGCTACTTGCTGAACAAGGCTGTAGTATTGCACATTGCCCAAGCTCCAATTTAAAACTTGCCAGTGGTATTGCACCGATTACACAAGCGATTAAATACCATGTTAATGTTGGGTTAGGTACAGATGGCGCTGCGAGTAATAATCGCCAGGATATGTTTACAGAAATGCGATTGGCAGCATTGTTAGCCAAAGCTAATAGCGGCGATGCTACGGCTGTTCCCGCACAGCAGGCGGTAGAGATGGCAACGATTAATGGCGCAAAAGCGCTAGGATTGGATGATAAGATTGGCTCAATTGAGAAAGGTAAGTTGGCTGATTTAATCGCTGTCAGATTTTTTGACCTTGAGATGCAGCCATGTTTTGATCCTATTTCACATTTGGTTTATGTCGCTGGGCGTGAACATGTTAGTCACGTTTGGGTGGCAGGTGAGTTGCATTATCATCAGCCAACAGATGGTGCAGCTGTTTATAGTGGCATTGAGCCGCGTGAGTTATCCGATATTGTGACCAAGTGGGAATCTAAGGTTAGTGAGTTTAAATGAGTGAGATAAGTAATATGAATGTAAGTAATGTAGATGCCGCAGAGTTAAATAAATTCAGTGAGTTAGCCCATAAATGGTGGGATAAAAACAGTGAGTTCAAACCTTTGCACGAGATTAATCCATTACGCTTAAACTACATCAATGACACCGTTTCATTAGAAGGCAAGCGCGTGCTAGATGTCGGTTGTGGTGGCGGTATTTTGTCAGAATCGATGGCAGAAAAGGGCGCGCAAGTCACAGGTATTGATTTAGGTGAAAAAGCGCTTAAAGTTGCACAGTTACATAGCCTCGAAAGAGGTGTTGCTGTTGATTACCGCCTGATTGCAGCAGAGGTGTTAGCTGAACAAGAAGCTGGGGCTTATGATGTAGTGACTTGCTTAGAGATGTTAGAGCACGTACCAGACCCTGCAAGTATCGTCAGTGCCTGTGCTAAGTTGGTTAAACCAGGTGGCCATGTGTTTTTCTCAACAATTAATCGCAATCCAAAGGCTTATGCCTTTGCAGTATTAGGAGCGGAGTATATTTTACAGATGCTACCTAAAGGCACGCATGACTACGCAAAATTTATTAAACCATCAGAATTAGCTAGCTTTGCACGACAGGCTAACTTGACGCTGCAAGACCAAGCTGGGATGAGTTATAACCCGATTACAAAAAATTACGCACTCAATAAAGATGTGTCTGTGAATTACCTTGTGCATACCGTGAAAGCAGCGGATTAATGACAACTGTTTTATTTGATTTAGATGGTACCTTAGTCGACACGGCACCAGATTTAGGCTATGCCCTTAACTTGCAATTGCAGAAATACGGTAAGCAAATGTTATCCGATGATGCGATTCGACCTTTCGCCTCACATGGGTCAAAAGGCTTATTAGGTTTGGGTTTTGGACTTACACCAGAGCATGCTGACTTCATTAAAATGCGCGATGAATATTTGGATATTTACGAAAGCGTGTTAACACGTAGTCCTACACTATTTGATGGCATGCAAGCCGCTTTGGATGGCCTTGTGACAAGCGGCTTTAAATGGGGCATTGTGACTAACAAGCCTAGCCGCTTTACAATACCTTTAGTCAAAAGTTTAGGTTTAACACATCGTGCTGCTTGTGTGATTAGCGGTGATGATGCACCGCAACCAAAGCCAGATCCAGCAACGCTAATGCTTGCGTGTAGGCAAGCGCAAGTGAAACCAGAGGATTGCTTTTATATCGGCGATGCAGAGCGTGATATTCAAGCTGGTCAAGCAGCAGGTATGAAAACGGTCGTTGCTATGTATGGCTATATTGATGATAGCGATAAACCACTAGCGTGGGGTGCTGACTTCCTTATTCATAGCCCTAGTGAAATAGCCGACTTAATCTAACTGAAACATCTAACGAACGAACGGCCTAATTGACACGTTTCCGTTCTACAATCGCTTGCGCTAGTGTGCCGCTGTCCACATATTCGATTTCCCCGCCCATCGGTAAACCACGGGCAATGCGACTGACTTTAATGCTGCGTGCTTTGAGTAGTTCCATAATGTAATGTGCGGTGGCTTCACCTTCAACGGTGTAGTTGGTAGCTAAAATCACTTCTTGAATGCTAGTATCGTCGACAGTCTCTTGCGCGCGCTTTATCAGTTTTTCTAGGTTGATTTCTTTAGGACCTACGCCATCCAGTGGTGAGAGTCTGCCCATCAATACAAAATACAAACCGTTATAAGACTGTGTTTGTTCTAACATCATGACATCAGTTGGCATTTCAACCACGCAAAGCAAGCTACTATCACGTTCCTCATTGTTACAAGTAGGGCAGATGGGTTGCTCACTAAAATTATTGCAACGTTGGCAATGGCCAACGGTTTCTAAGGCATCGCTCAATGCCAGTGCCAATCCATTCGCACCTTTTCTATCACGCTGTAACAAGTAATAAGCCATACGTAGTGCAGACTTAGGCCCTACGCCGGGTAAACAGCGTAGTGACTCGATGAGTTGTTCTAATGCGGGCGGATTTTTCAACGTCGGCTTAGAATGGTAATTTCATACCAGCTGGCATCATGCTGCCCATGCGCGCAGCTGAGGTCGCTTCAGCTTTTTGATTCGCATCTTTCAGCGCAATCACTAACAAGTCTTCTAGTGTTTCTTTATCGTCCATGACACTTTCATCAAGATTGATGCGTTTGACTTCATTGCGACAAGTCATAGTTACTTTGACCAAACCATTACCCACAACACCTTCTACTTCTACGTTGGCTAACTCTTCTTGCGCCTTTTGCATATTAGCTTGCATCATTTGCGCTTGTTTCATCATGTTATTCATTCCACCTTTCATTGCAATCTCCTTTAGGTTTTTGGTTAAGTGATAGGTTTAAGTTTTTAGTTTATCGGTTTAATGCTATTCGGTATGATTTTGGCATCAAAATCATTCAATAACGACCGGACGAAGTCATCGCCCATAATTGCGTCTTCTGCCGACGACTGAATCACGGCCTTTTCTTCTGCATTTTGCTTGGCAGGGGTATTGGCTTCACTATCAATATTAAAGGTCAGTTTGATTTTCCTGCCAAAGTGACTATTAATCGCAGTTGATAATTTTTCTTGATAAGTTTCACTGACTAGGTGCTTCTGGTTTTTTGCCACGCGTAAAGTAATGCTATTCATATCATAGGCAATCATCTCACAGTTTTGCGCGAGTGCACGAGCGATACCGAGCTTTAGGTGCCGTTCTATTAAGTTGCGCCAATTCCCATCAAATGCACGAAACTCACCAGTTTCTGTTTCCATTGGCGCAGCTGGCGCTGCGTTTGATGGTTCGGAAATGAATGGTTCGGAAGCTAGTGGCTCACTAACTACTCGAGGTTCAGGACTTGATGCCACATGGCTCACTTCAGTTTGTACTGGTGCACGAGGTGCAGGTTCGGATGATGGCATAGGTGCTGGTTGAACTTGACTCGCTGGCATAGCTTCAGGCTGAGCCGGCACTGCTTGAACAGGCTCAGGTTGAACTGCTTCCGAGTGGATGGGTTCAATACTAGCGGGTTCAGCGGCCGTTCTAGCTAATGCACGCTCCATCAAGCTTGGTTTTTTATCAGTAGCAGGCGTCGCAGCTATCGTCTGTGGTGCTACAGGTTGAGTACTATTTCTGAGCGCTGCCGTTGCATTCCTCACTGGCAGTGCTGCTGGCGTCTCCGCTACTGTAGGATCCACGCTATTTTTTTTTTGAGCCGATAAAGACTCAACTGGCGCAAAAGCTAACATGCGCAGCAGGCTCATGGTGAATCCCGCGTACTCATCAGGCGCTAAGCTAATATCTCTACCGCCTAATAAGGCAATTTGATAATACAGTTGCAGCTTCTGTGGTGGTAGGTTTTGTGCCAACGCTAATAACGCATCGCGCTCTGGCAAGTCATTACTAATGCTCTCTGGCACCTTTTGCGCAATCGCAATTTGGTGCAACAGTTTAGCTAACTCATTCAGCGCAGCTTCAAACGAAATGCTACGTGCTTCCATTTCTTGCGCTTTAGTTATCAATGCCGCACCATCTTCATTGATCAGGGCGTTAATAATGTCAAATAAGTAACTTTGATCAATCGCGCCCAACATGCTGCGGACATCGGCTTCATTCACTGCTTGATTGCCATAGGCAATTGCTTGGTCAGTCAATGACAAGGCATCACGCATACTGCCTTCTGCAGCGCGCGCAATCAATTGTATAGCTGCGTTCTCGAATGGAATGTTTTCTTGTGTTAATACATCTTGCAAATGTTCAGTAATGGTCGGACTGGCAATTTGGCGTAGATTAAACTGCAAACAACGCGATAGCACAGTCACTGGCACTTTTTGTGGGTCAGTAGTCGCTAAAATGAATTTGACGTGTTCTGGCGGCTCTTCTAGCGTTTTAAGCATGGCATTGAAGGCGCTTTTAGACAGCATGTGCACCTCATCAATGATATATACTTTAAAACGACCAGAAGTCGGTGCATATTGTGCGTTCTCTAACAATTCACGCATGGCATCGACTTGTGTGTTACTCGCTGCATCGACTTCTAATAAGTCAACAAATCGGCCTTTATCAATTTCAGTGCAAGCATTGCAAACACCACAAGGTTTTGCTGTAATGCCAGCTTCACAGTTCAGCGACTTAGCAATAATGCGGGCGAGGGTTGTTTTACCAACACCACGTGTACCTGTAAACAAATAAGCGTGATGAATGCGTTCTTGTTCTAGCGCATTGGTGAGCGCGCGAACTACATGTGGTTGACCAACTAAAGTCTCGAATGATTTAGGACGCCATTTACGGGCTAGTACTTGATGTGACATAACACTATTTTAGCTGATAAATGCATATAGGTAACAGTGTGCGTTAAAGAAATATGTCTGAAAATAGAGAGGCGAGCCTTACCTCGGCACTTGCGCAATAGTTATGGCTGCTTGCTTCCACATCTGACCAGATTGGCTACTTTGCAATGCGAGGGGGCCCGCCAGCGCGTATTCTACAATAATTTATTCATAACCACAGCGTTTCGCCGGATTTTTTTCTAAATAAGCCAACTCTTCATCGCTATACAGCCGACCGCGCGTAATAAAGGCAAGCCCTGAGCCACAGTCTAAAGAAAAGGAACCACTCGAGCCAGGTACTGCATCCAAGATGGTATGCATATTTTCCGCAAACGAGTAATGGCTATCACTCATATAAAAAGTAGCGCCCTCTAGTTTACCTAAAATCACATCCATGGCACTTGGGCGCATTTCTTTGATTGGCATACACAAAGGGCCACTACCTTCACAGCAGCCACCAGACTGTAGGAAACCGATTTCACCATGTTCAGCCGTCAGTTTTCGAATCAGTACTTTGGCTGATTCCGTTGCAGATACGCGTTCAATAGTTATTTTTATCACAAAATTTTCTCCAAAAAAAGGGACGATTAATTCGTCCCTTTTACTGTTTAAATCACAACCAACAAACTAGAAGAAACCTAATTTGTTAGGGTTATAGCTGACCAATAAACATTTAGTCTGTTGATAATGATCTAGCATCATTTTGTGGTTTTCACGACCAACGCCAGACTCTTTATAACCACCAAATGCTGCATGAGCAGGGTAAAGGTGGTAACAATTCGTCCAAACACGACCCGCTTTAATACCGCGACCCATGCGATAAGCTGTTGTGCCATTACGGCTCCAAACACCAGCGCCTAAGCCAAAGATTGAATCATTTGCAATCTGCAAGGCTTCTGCTTCATCCTTAAAGGTAGTCACTGCTAACACAGGGCCAAAAATCTCCTCTTGGAAGATACGCATTTTGTTATGGCCTTTAAGCAAAGTAGGCTCAACATAATAGCCATCCGCCACATCACCAGTCAGCATCTTACGCTCGCCACCAATTAAGACTTCAGCACCTTCTTGTTTACCAATATCAATATAGTTCATGATTTTGTTCAATTGGTCTTCAGAAGCTTGTGCACCCAACATAGTGTTAGGGTCAAGCGGATTGCCTTGTTGAATAGCTTTTACACGCTCTAACACACGCGCAATAAAGGCATCATAGATTGACTCTTGAATGATTGCGCGAGAAGGGCAGGTACACACCTCACCTTGGTTAAAGGCAAATAAGACTAAACCTTCAATGGCTTTATCAAAGAAAGCATCATCTTCATCCATAATATCGGCAAAGAATATATTAGGAGATTTACCACCCAATTCTAATGTGGCAGGAATGAGATTGCTTGCCGCAGCCTGTGCAATGGCGCGGCCTGTCGCTGTGGAGCCTGTAAAGCCAATTTTAGCAATTCGTTTACTATTAGCAAGAGGCGCACCAACTTCACGACCATAACCATTCACAATGTTAATAACGCCAGGAGGCAGCAAGTCTGCGATAGTTTCCATCAGAATTAAGATTGAAATAGGTGTAAACTCTGCTGGTTTTAAGACAATACAATTGCCAGCGGCCAATGCAGGTGCAAGCTTCCACGCAGCCATTAAAATAGGGAAGTTCCAAGGGATGATTTGACCTACAACACCTAAAGGCTCGTGAAAATGGTAAGCCACTGTACCATTATCAATTTCACTAATACCACCTTCTTGTGCGCGAATAGCACCAGCAAAATAACGGAAGTGATCAACTGTTAATGGAATATCTGCGTTCATGGTTTCACGAATAGGCTTGCCGTTATCAATAGTATCAGCTGTCGCTATTAACGCTAAGTTAGCTTCAATACGGTCTGCAATTTTAAGCAGAAGGTTTGCACGATCAGTCGCAGACGTCTTACCCCAAGCATCTGCCGCTGCATGGGCGGCATCTAATGCAAGCTCTACATCTTCAGCACTTGAACGAGCCGCTTGCGTATAATTTTTACCATTAATGGGTGAAATAACATCAAAATATTCCCCTTTCACTGGTTCAACCCACTTACCGCCGATGAAATTATCGTACTTTTCTTTATAAGGGATTGTTACCCCAAGTGCTTTTAATGAATCCAAACTCATACTAACTCCTCTAGGTTTTCTAGTTATTATGTAGATTTACAGCCCGCTGAACCGCAATCAACAATTTTGTTTTGTAAATTAATGAAATATACAGCCTAAAACATCTTAAACCATTGCTACCAAAGGCTTCTGACATAAGTCTAACTTCTTACATTAAACCTAAGTCGCTTGCAAATCAATACATAAAATTACTATTTTCTTAAATAAATTTTGGGGTGTTCTATTTGCAATGGTGGTAAAAGTGTCTTAGTTTTTAAATGGTAAATTTTCTAACTGTACTTGAGCTAAAGGCATGCTTATTAATAATGAAGCGGGAGTTGATGGTTAATGCAGACTGAGGCTAAATATCACACTATGTTTTGTTGAAACCTGTGCTATCCGCTATAATCCAGCTCTTGTTTGTTAGCATAAACAAACAACGCGGAGAGCTGGCTGAGTGGTCGAAAGCGCCACCCTGGAAAGGTGGTATAGGGGCAACTCTATCAAGGGTTCGAATCCCTTGCTCTCCGCCAAATTTAGGCGACATAACCCTTTAATAGCTAATACCATCTTCACCCTCTTTAAGTTTTTCTAGAGACCATGTACAACCACTATCTTTCTTCTGAACATATAGAATAGTATCCATTGAAGCATGAACAGAGGTATGTCCTCTCATGCCTTTAGTCTCATCTTTCCCTGTATGATGAATAAGGGTATATGAACTATTAAGAGCGTTATTGATTTTTTGAAAAGCGTCTACAACACAGCCCATCTCTGACCCATTCTCATCAATACCACTAGACCTAGCATTAGCATTTAAAGTATCAACGATAATCATTGAGTTCTTACCTCTATCTTTATACTCATCTTCACTTGTTCGCATCATGCAGCTAATGTGGAAGAAAGATTGGTTTACAGTGAGCATTACAGGAATTGGCGGCGGCGATGGACTTGTGCATCATTCAAGCGGTACGATGTATGTAAGCGATTGGAAGAATGGCAAAGTATTTGCTGTGGGCGTAGATGGTGAAATTACAACCATAGGGCCAAAGTATCAAGCAGCTGCTGATATCGAGATGACGAATGATGAGCGTTACTTAACGATACCTGATATGAAGGCTGGTGAACTAGACTTTATTGACTTGAGCAAATAAGCCATCACTTCCATCAAGCTCGCTTTGGCAGATTTGGTTTTGTTTTACTATATACTAAGTAAAGCGAATCACTACTATATACAATAATAACCAAGGCTTGTTATTGCACCATCATAACTTCCACACTATGCTAATTCCCTCCTTGCTTTTAATCTTACTTTAAAAAGGTAACCTCATGCTAGATGCCAACGCGCAATCGTACGACTATGATTTATTTGTAATTGGTGCTGGATCTGGTGGGGTTCGCTCTGCAAGGGTCGCCGCGCAGACGGGAGCTAAGGTAGCCATTGCCGAAGAAGACCGTTACGGTGGTACATGTGTGATTCGCGGTTGTGTTCCTAAAAAGCTTATGGTGTTTGCGTCTGAGTATGCCAATACCATTGCTGATGCCCAAGCGTATGGCTGGGAAGCTAGCATTGGTGCATTTAACTGGCCGCAGTTTCAAACTAAACTCCATGCAGAGTTAGACCGCTTAGAAGGGGTGTATCAAAGCGTTCTAAAAAACAATGGGGTGACATCGTATAACAGTCGCGCAAGCTTAGTTGATGCTCACACTGTCACGTTAGCTGATGGCAGACAGGTCACAGCAAAAACTATTCTACTGGCAATGGGTGGCCGTCCTATTAAGCCGGCGATCACTGGTAGCGAATTTGCCATTACATCAAATGAGCTTTTCCATTTAGAAAATCTACCAAAAAGACTATTAATCATCGGCGGTGGTTACATTGCCAGTGAATTTTCTTGCGTTCTCAATGGCATGGGTGTAGCAGTCACGCAATATTATCGGGGTAAACAAATTTTACGTGGTTTTGATGACGAAACGCGTCAACATGTTGCCTCAGAAATGCAGGCGAATGGTGTAAATTTAAAACTAGGTATGAATGCTGAGTCATTAGAAAAAGTGAATGGTCAAATTAAAGTGCATGCTACGGATGGACAAGACTACTTGTTTGATCAAGTTATGTTTGCCACAGGCCGCAGGCCGAATACTGATGATATGGGTTTGGAAGACATCGGCATTACATTAGGTAAAAAGAATGAGGTGGTAGTGGATGAATTTTCCCAAACAGTAATACCTTCGGTTTATGCTGTTGGTGATGTCACTAATCGCGCAAACTTAACACCCGTGGCGATTCGCGAAGGTATGGCATTCGTCAATACGGTCTTTAACAACATTCCCACTAAACCTGATCATGAATTGATTCCAACGGCTGTGTTTACACAACCGGAAATTGGTACGGTTGGCATTAGCGAAGAGGAAGCCAGTAAACTTGGTAAAATTGACATTTATGCCACTAGCTTTAAGCCCATGCAAAGTGCATTTGCAGGGCGTGATGATAAAGTGTTAATGAAATTGATTGTCTGCCAAAAAACAGACCGCGTATTAGGTTGCCATATAGTGGCGCCTGGTGCAGGAGAAATGATTCAGCTTGCTAGTATTGCCGTTAAAATGGGCGCGACTAAAGCTGACTTTAATCGTACGGTAGCGGTACACCCAACGATGTCTGAAGAGGCCGTCACAATGACTAAACCAGTGCGAAGTTACCCTTAAATGAATTCAAAGCATTTCTGAAAGTAGTACTGCAACTAATGGTGGTAACATCCAAAGACCAATTAACGGCGGTGACATCAAATCCCAAGAAATCATGTTCGGACTGCAATATAAGTTTAATTAGTGAGTATGAAGAAGCACCCATAAAGTAACCTTCTTTAACATACCAACCTTAAATCCGGAGACCTGCATTAAAGTGTGGGTCTTTTTTATGTCTACTTTGTATCTCGCTAATACATATTTCCAACAAGATAACTACCATTAGGCTTAGGGTGCTTAGTAACAATCACCAGCACTCTTGAAACAAACTCTTTCTCTAAGCCCTCAGTGGCTAATAGTATTGCTGTATAGTCAGAACTGTATGGGATGTGAAAAAAATGACAGTAACAGTACAATAATGGTCACTTTTTAAATGAACGATACTGGTTACTAAAAGTCATAAATAAGTTAAGTAACAGTGAGAAGATGAAATGATTAAAATAGTAGGCACACTTTTTTTATTGATGGGAATAAGCACGATGGCAAATGCGAGTTGTAATACATTGTATAACCACCAGTTCACAACGCTAGATGGCAAGCCGTTTGACCTCTGTGACTATCAAGATAAGCCTATTTTAGTGGTGAATACAGCGAGTAAGTGTGGCTTTACGCCACAGTTTGAAGCACTTGAAGGCTTGTATAAGGAATATAAATCTCAGGGGTTGTTGGTGATTGGTTTTCCATCCAATGATTTTAAACAAGAGCTGAATGAAGATAAGAAAATCGGTGATTTCTGCAAAATGACTTATGGTGTGGAATTTCCTATGATGTCCAAAAGTGCGGTAAGAGGACATGATGTAAATCCATTTTATAAGCAGCTGATAGAGCGGTCAGGCACATCGCCTAAGTGGAACTTTTATAAGTATGTCATTGCGCCAAATGCTGCAAAAGTGACTGTGTTTGCTAGCATTACTAAGCCAGACTCAGAAAAACTATTGGACGAGATTAAACCATATTTAAAATAGCTTTGTATTCAAAGAAAAACTAAGCAATTAATGCATGTGTTTTTTAGGTTGCTTAATCTTTTGTAGAATGATGGCTGAAAGCTCTTCGACAGAACGTGACGTTGAATCTGCCCAAATAATGTCATGTTTGCGCATCATTTCTTCTGCGACTTTGATTTCATTGCGACAGTTGTCTAAAGAGGCATAAAAACTATCAGGACGGCGTTGGCTTCTGACCGAATGTAGTCTTTCAGGTTTAATAGATAACCCGAAAATCTTATCCATGTGCTTCATGAGAGAAGCGGGGAGTGTGCCACGTTCAAAGTCTTCAGGGACTAGTGGGTAATTAGCTGCTTTAATGCCGAACTGCATGGCTAAGTACAAGCTGGTTGGGGTTTTCCCACATCGTGAAACGCCGACGAGAATGACTTGTGCTTGGTCGAGATTAACGTCAGTTTGACCATCGTCATGATTTAACGAGAAGTTAATGGCTTCGATGCGCTCATCATAACTATGCCCCATAGCGCCATGCGCAATCCCTGAGCCAGTGAGAGGTGTTTCATTCAACTCTTCACCCAGTGGGTCAATAAACGTAGTAAACAAGTCAATGTAATAAGCTTTTGTTTCTTTTAACTTATTACTTAAAGTGACATCGCCCAATGACATAATTACAATAGGTAGACAATTACTACCTTGCGAGGCAATGAGAATACTTGCTTGCGCGGCCTCAATTTTTTCTAAGTTATCAGTAAATGGCATACGCGAAATACTAAATTCCGTGTTTGGGAAGTGTTCCAATAGCTTACTCAGCGCACCAGCTGTTGTACCGGTGCTATCTGAGACGACAAAGACGGCGCGTTCGCTCATCTGTATCCTTTACTTAGTTAGTCGTTGCCATGTGGCAACAACCGTATCTGGGTTAAGTGATACGGACTGTATGCCTTGCTCAATTAACCATTCAGCGAAATCAGGATGGTCAGAAGGGCCTTGGCCGCAGATGCCGATATATTTACCTTCAGCATTGCAGGCAGTAATGGCCATTTTAAGTAGTTCTTTAACGGCATCGTCACGTTCGTCAAAACCACCTGCCAAGATGCCAGAGTCTCTATCCATGCCTAAACTTAACTGCGTTAAGTCATTAGAGCCAATAGAGAAGCCATCGAAGTACGCTAGGAATTGTTTTGCAATCAATGCGTTAGATGGGATTTCACACATCATAATTACACGCAATCCATTCTCACCACGTTTTAAGCCATTGGCTTCCATGATTTCTGTGACTGCTTTTGCTTCTGCGACCGTACGCACGAAAGGAATCATGAGTTCAATGTTGGTTAAGCCCATTACGTCGCGTACGTGTTTCATGGCCTTACATTCCATCTCGAAGCACTCTCTAAAATCTTCTGCAATGTACCGTGCTGCACCACGGAAGCCAATCATTGGATTTTCTTCATCTGGCTCGTAGATGTCGCCGCCGATTAACTTCTTATATTCATTTGATTTAAAGTCAGAAGTACGCACAATTACTGGCTTTGGATAGAAAGCAGCAGCAATGGTTGCAACGCCTTCAGTCACTTTATCAATGTAGAATTGTTTAGGGCTTGCATAGCCGCGTGCACGACTCATAATCGTTGCTTGCATGGCGGATGGCATTGCATCAATATTTAAAATGGCTTTCGGGTGAATACCAATCATATTATTAATCACGAACTCTAAACGGGCTAAGCCAACGCCATCGTTTGGAATTTGTGCAAAGCTAAAGGCCATATCTGGATTACCAACGTTCATCATGATCTTGCATGGTGGTTTCGTCAGTGGTGCATTTTCTTGCGTCGTTACGTCGTAAGGTAGGGCTCCGTGATAAACAAAACCTGACTCACCTTCAGCACATGAAACAGTCACTGTTTCACCTTCACGTAGCAAGTCAGTTGCGTTAACTGAACCAACAATCGCTGGAATGCCTAGCTCACGAGCAATAATCGCTGCGTGACAAGTACGGCCACCACGGTTAGTGACCAGTGCGCTTGCACGCTTCATCACTGGCTCCCAGTTAGGGTCGGTCATATCAGCGACTAATACATCACCAGGTTGCACCTCGTGCATATTGGCCGGGTCTAATACAATGCGTACAGGGCCAACGCCCACTTTTTGCGTGACAGCACGACCAACAACTATTGGTGTATGGTCATGTTTTTTAACGCTATATGACTCTGTTACATTTCTTTTAGCTTCTTGCGATTTAACTGTTTCAGGACGCGCTTGTAAGATATAGAGCTTGTTATCGATGCCATTTTTACCCCACTCAATATCCATTGGGCAGCCATAATGGTCTTCAATGGTCATGGCGTAAGTAGCCAGTTCTAAGATGTCTTCATCACTTAATGAGAATTTATTTGCTTCTGTCGAATCCACTTCAATTGTATTGGTTGATTTTTTGGCTTGCGTTGCATCTGAGAACACCATTTTGATTAATTTTGAACCGATGGTGCGGCGGATAATCGCTGGCTTGCCTTTTGCTAAGGTTGGTTTGTGTACGTAAAACTCATCTGGATTGACTGAGCCTTGCACAACGGTTTCACCTAAGCCGTAAGAAGATGTAATGAATACAACGTCTTTAAAGCCAGATTCTGTATCAATTGAGAACATGACGCCAGCACAGCCAATGTCTGAGCGGACCATTTGTTGGATACCTGCAGAAAGGGCAACATCTGCATGAACAAAGCCTTTATGGACACGGTATGAAATCGCACGGTCATTATATAAAGAAGCAAACACTTCTTTAATGGCCTGGTTAATATTGTCAATACCATGAATGTTTAAGAAACTTTCTTGTTGGCCTGCAAATGATGCGTCAGGTAAATCTTCTGCTGTTGCTGATGAGCGGACTGCAAACGTAGTGCCTTCGCCAGATCGGTCAATGAGTACTTTATAGTTTTCAGCAATAGCTTCATTCAGTCCCGCTGGAAAATCAGCTGCCATAACCCAGTTGCGAATTTTTTTACCACAAACAGCCAGTGCTTGTGTATCGTCTACATTAAGTGCATCAAGTTCAGCATTGATTTTCGTATCTAATCCATCTTGTGCTAAAAACTCGCGGTAAGCATCTGCTGTCGTCGCAAACCCCGTAGGAACACGTACACTTTTTGCACTTAATTGAGAAATCATTTCGCCTAAAGAAGCGTTTTTGCCGCCGACTGAAGGCACATCAGTATTACGGAGGTTTTCGAATGGAATGACGTAGGTTGACATACAAGACCTTTAAAGATTAATTTTCAAGAAATTTACCGTACTGTTACATATTGTTAGATATTTGAAAAATTTAATTCAACTGTTATTTGAACAATTCTGCATTATGCCAAATTAGCTTAGGCGTGTCACGCTAGAATAATAGCCTTTTGACTCGATAAACAAGCCTATATAATGATTGATTATTACTCTAATTTAGAATAGTTTTTAATACGCAATGAACAACCCACAAACGAAACAACCTGTATTTGTAAATGCTTTTGCCAGGCTGCATATGGGTTTTTTAGACCTAAATGGTTCACAAGGAAGGCGGTTTGGCAGTTTGGGGTTGGGTTTAAATGCACCTGATACATTGATTGAAATGACTACTGATCAGCATGCCTTTGGTGATGTTGAAGAGCCTGCCTATGTTAATAAGAGTAAGCAATTAATATTAGCGCATGCCAATATTAAGTGTGATGTGAGTATCAAAGTGCATCGTGAGATTCCGAGACATTTTGGTTTGGGCTCAGGGACGCAGATGGCGTTAGCGATTGGTGCAGGTCTTAATCAACTGTTTAATCTTGACTTAACACCTACGGAAATTGCGGCAATGACTGGACGAGGATTGCGGTCAGGTGTTGGTATTGGCACATTTGATCGTGGTGGGATTGTTTTGGATGGTGGTAGGGGTGACGGAACGAACGTTCCTCCGATTGTTGTTCAGCAGCCTTTTCCAGAAGCGTGGCGCATATTATTGATTTTTGACCATAGTCATGTGGGTGTGTATGGTGATAAAGAGTTAAATGCTTTTGCTACGCTGCAAGATGCGGAGTTACAGGAGACACGAAAAGTAAATCATCAAATACTGATGCGCGCTTTACCTGCCATTCAAGAAGGCGATTTGTCTGTATTCGGTAAGTCAATTGCACTGTTGCAAGCTTATACAGGGGACTATTTTGCACCTGTGCAAGGTGGCCGTTATGCGAGCAAGCAAGTGGCGCAGGTATTAAATTACCTGACAGATTCTGGTGTTTCCTGCGTGGGACAAAGCTCTTGGGGGCCTACTGGGTTTGCCATTTTTGAAAATGATGCAATTGGACAAGATTACTTAATAAAATTAAAAGCAACGTTTCAAGATGCTGGCCGAGGAGAAAATCTCAGTTGGTTGATGTGCGCGGCAAGTACCGTAGGTGCACTTGTTAATACTGGAAATAAACCTTTAATGAGCGCTTAATCTTTAAATTGTTTTTGCTACTTAATGGTTATTCTATAGGTAGATTGCGCTATATCAGATTTTCGCGCGAGTAATGTAGCAGGCTGTAAAGGTGGGTGGAAGTTAAGTATTTCCAATGCTCATAACTTTATTTGAGTGAGTAATTAACAAATAAATTAAAAGGTGAAATTTAATCATGGAAAAAGTTTCGGTATTACATCTTATTACAGCAGCAAGTAACGCGAGTCCATTTGACGTTAATATGGCGTATGATGCAGGTTTTGACAAGATCATGCCTTATACATCAGTATCGCTGGATGAAATATCAGCGCTGACACAGGATGCGATTTTCTCCCGTAGCCCTAGCGGCGTGAAGCGTGAAGCCATTTTCTTTGGGGGACGCGATGTTAGTCTTGCTATTGATATGCAAAATACGGCAAAGAAAGCGATGTTTGCACCATTTGCTGTTTCAACCATGACTGATCCTTCTGGTGCATTTACAACCGGTGGCGCATTGCTGGCTAAAATCAGTCAACACTTAGCGAAAACGCATGATGCTTTGGCTAATCAAACTATTGCGATTTTTGGCGCTAGCGGGATGGTCGGCTCTACTGCAGCTTTAATAGCAGCAGCTCAGGGGGCAAAAGCACAATTGGTTGCGCATGCGAGTGTCAGCGACATGCAAGCACATGCCATCATGCTAGAAGAGAAGTATGGCTACCAGTTTGAGGTGGTTGATGGCTCCAGCGATGAAGCTAAAGTCAAGGTGTTAAGTTCAGCAACCGTTGTGATTGCCGCAGCGCCTATCGGTATGCGCATATTAGAAGCCAAACATTACAAAGCTTCAACCTCACTTAAGGTGATGGCGGATGTAAATGCGGTATCGCCTTCTGGCATTGAAGATATTGATGCACAATATGATGGTAATGAAATAGCAGGCACTAAAATACCGGGTATTGGTGCGCTATCCATTGGTCAGCTTAAATATGTGACGCAGCAGAAGTTGTTACAACAAATGATATCAGGTGAGAAGCCTGTGCATTTAGACTACAACGACGCCTTTAATACTGCGCGTGTCCACAGTCAGTAAAGGCAAGCTAATTATTGCAGCCATTACTAGCAGGCCTTATGTAAAGGCGGCAGTTGATGCTGGGTTTGAGGTGGTTGCGATTGATGCTTTTGCAGATAAGGATGTGCAGAAGTTAGCAACACATTGCTATCAGATCGGTTTGTGTGATGGTCAATTAGATAGCAAGCAGTTGCTTAGCGTCCTTTACGACTTAGATTTAAAGCATGATTCGAAACAAGGATTGAAACAGTTTGTTGGGTTTTGCTATGGAGCTGGTTTTGAAAAAGTACCAAACAGCCTATTAGATATTAATGAGCGGGTAACAGTATTAGGAAACTCAGTTGATGTTATTCATACATGTAAAACACCAACTATTTTTTTTGGGTTATGTGATCAATTGCAAGTGCCTTTCCCTACTGTTGTGTATCAACGACCACAAGATTCTCACGATTGGCTGCGGAAAGAAGTTGGCGCCAGTGGTGGCGAACATATCAGGCAAATGTCTGATACGCAAGGTGAGAAGGTGGCCAACGTCTATTATCAGCGGTTTCAATTAGGTATGGCTATATCTTGTTTATTTGTTGCAACTGAAAGTGGTGTAGATGTGGTTGGCTTTAATGAATTGTGGGTAGATGTTAATGATGATGCACCATTTCGATATGGTGGAGCTGTTAGCCATGTTGAGCTAAGTGAACAGGTAAAGGAGCGGTTTACTAACTATGTTGCTAAACTATCGCAATCAATGGGTTTGGTTGGTGTTAATAGTTGTGATGCGATTTGTGATGGCGATGAAGTTTATCTATTAGAAGTGAACCCTCGGTTAAGCGCGACGATGGATTTGTACTTAGGTGATCATCCAGGCGATTGTTATTCTGATGGCCTATTAATGGAAAAACATATTGCAGCTAGTCAATACAAACGCTACGAAAATGGTATAAAGTTGAAAGATATCACTCAAACAAGCAGAGCGCACCAAGTGCTGTATGCGGAGCATGCGATGGAAGTTAAAGACGGCATCATCTGGCCAGAATGGGTGTGTGATGTTCCCGTATCGGGAAGTGGTTTTAGTGTAGGCATGCCTGTTTGTACAGTCATTGCAGAGGCTGAAACAGCCTCACTGGCTAAAATAATAGTAAATGAAAGAACGTTAGTCCTTAAAAGTAAACTTTTAAACTAAATTGGATAGGTACAGCAATAATGAAAACCACAGGCGCCTCAAATGTCAGTATTAATAAGCGTACCAATGAATTGGTCAAAAGCCTGCTAACGAACGCCAGTGCGTTGAATTTACAGGTGAGTGAACACGACTCAGGTGCGATGATTGTTGATGCGGGTATAAAAGCCCTAGGTGGCTTAGAAGCTGGGCGCCAAATTGCTGAAATTTGTATGGGCGGCTTAGGCTCGGTTGCTTTGCAAAATGATAGCACTTTTAAAAACTGGCCGTTAAGTGTAAAAGTACATGCAAAAAGTCCAATTATCTCTTGCTTAGGTAGTCAGTATGCTGGGTGGGCGTTATCGCATGAGAAGTTTTTCTCGCTTGGTAGCGGGCCTGCACGTGCGATTGCACAACGTGAAAATATTTTTAAAGAATTGGCCTATAAGGATCAGAGCTCGCATACTTCGTTGGTGTTAGAGACCGATCAAATTCCGCCAAATGAGGTGATTGAAAAGGTATCTAACGATACGGGGATTAGAACCTCTAACTTAACATTTATTCTAACGCCAACCAGAAGTTTGGCGGGTACCGTGCAAATTACAGCCCGCGTGTTAGAAGTCGCATTGCATAAACTGCACGCCGTACATTTTCCACTAGAACAGTTTATTGATGGTTACGGTGTTGCACCAATTCCTGCACCATCACCAGACTTTTTAACTGGCATGGGCAGAACCAATGATGCAATCTTATTTGGTGGCTTTGTTCATCTTTATGTGAATTGTGAAGATGATGCAGCAGAGAATTTAGCTAAAGCCATGCCGAGTAGCTCTTCAAAAGATTACGGTCGCCCATTCGCTGAGATTTTCAAAGCGGTCAACATGGATTTTTATCAAATCGACCCATTACTATTTTCACCTGCCAAAGTCACCGTGACGAATATGAAAACAGGTAAAAGCTTCTTTGCAGGCGCGTTTGATGAGGCGCTGTTAGAAAAGTCATTTAACTAAATATATTTTTAAAGTCATTATTAAAAAGAAATTAATCATAGCGTGAGAGTGCCTGTTATCACCGATGAGGCGGCGCAAGCTGGTGGCTGGCATGGCATGGCTTTGCAGCAGGCATTTGCCGCACGCGGTTATGAAGCTATCTTTGTTGAGTTGCAAGATTGTGTGATTGATTTATCGAATACACAGCCGCGGATTAGTCTTCCAGGCTTTGCTACTTTACCAAAAATAGCCTTTATTCGTGGGGTTGCGGCAGGCACGTTGCAACAAGTCATTACCCGTTTAAATATACTGCATATGCTCCGACTGTTGGGGACTAAAGTTTATAACGATGCCAAAGCCATCGAAAGAACCGTTGATAAGGGCATGACTAGTTTTTTGTTAAAGCAACATAGCGTTGCAACACCGGCTACATGGGTGTGCGAATCACGGCATAAGGCCCATCAACTCATCACAGAGCAAGTGATACAAGGTAAAACATTGGTGATTAAGCCCTTGTTTGGCTCGCAAGGCCAAGGTGTGCGTTTGCTCGACTTAGACAGTAAGTTCCCCGTACCAAAAGACGCATTTGTTGATGGTGTGTATTATTGTCAGACGTATATTGACTCAGGTGATACCCATCATGATTTTAGAGTTTTTATTGTTAATAATCAGTCTATTGCCACGATGCGGCGTAGTGGATCTGGCTGGCTCAACAATGTGGCGCAAGGTGCGAATTGTGTCGGCGAGCAAGATAAGCAGGTTGAGGCCTTGGCAGTGCAAGCAGCCAAAGCACTAGACATCGATTACTGTGGTGTCGATATCATGCGCGATAAAGACGGTGGGTTATGGGTGATTGAGGTCAATAGCATTCCTGCTTGGCGTGGTTTGCAAAGTGTGACCCATGTTAATATTGCACAAACGTTAGTGGATGATTTAATCAGTAAAACCAACAGTGAATGATAATGCATTAATACTATCGCAACAGCTAGGGCAAGCTTATAAAATTGCTTGTTTAGCAGAGATCGAAGCAGTAAAGCCTGGTAATGTCCATATCTTTGCTGATGGGCACGGGATGCAAGTGCAGGACTTTATCCACAGTGCAGAAGTGTCTTCGCCTTTTATCTCACAAGCTGAATTAGCATTGGGGGAGCGCATTTTTCGCAGTGTTGAAGCGACATGGGGTGCCGTTGGTTGCAATACTAATCTTGGTATTATTTTATTATGTGCACCCATCATTCAGGCGGCATTATTGCCTGCGACAACAAGTTTACGTGACCAGTTAGAACAAGTGCTCGCGAACACGACGCAAGCGGATGCGGAATACTTATTCAAAGCCATTCGAACGGCAAATCCAGCTGGGTTGGGCCGTGCTGAATCTCATGATGTTCATAAATCTGCAACGTGTACATTGCTGGAAGCCATGCAAGCTTCTGCCGATAGAGACTTTATTAGTCAACAATATGCTAATGGATTTCTACAAGTCTTTGATGAAGGCGTGTCACACTATGAAGCGGCATTGTTACGTTGGGAACGTCCTGCTTGGGCGACGACAGCCTTGTATTTGTATTGGCTCAGCCAGCATCCTGATAGTCATATTGTTCGAAAGTACGATACGAGTATCGCAATGACCGTTCAAGGTGAGGCCAATGTCCACCATCAGGCGCTTGAAGCATTAGATAACCCTAAACATTATTTGTCACAACTATTAGTATTTGATCAGTCGTTAAAATCTCGCGGCATTAATCCAGGGACTAGTGCAGACTTAACGGTAGCGACACTCTTGGTGCATAATTGTTGTAATTAGTCCTTATCCACAACACACTTTGCCAGTGGTTGATTAAAAGGTGGCGATATGGTGAAAAGGGGCGGTGAAGTTTCCAGTCATCCCAGTCAATTTGCGATATAATGCTGGAGTTTGATTTTCAGTACAGATTTTAGAAAACGTAAAACACCTAATTTTTTGGAGAATACAATGGCAAATTTATTAGATCAACTAAAGCTAATGACAACAATCGTTGCAGATACAGGCGATGTTGAAGCAATTAAATCAGTTAAACCTGTTGATGCAACAACTAACCCATCATTAGTATTAAAGGCAAGTTTGTTGCCACAGTACACACCACTAATTGAAACTGCTATTGCTTACGCAAAAGAGCAAGGTGGTTCTAAAGAAGCCCAAATTGACAATGCTGCTGATAAATTAGCGGTGTTGATTGGTACAGAAATTACGAAAGAAGTGCCTGGTCGTATTTCTACCGAAGTGGATGCACGCCTATCATTTGATTTACACGCAATGGTGGCTAAAGGTCGTAAATTAATCAAACTTTATGAAGAATCAGGCGTAAGCAAAGCCCGTGTGCTGATTAAATTAGCATCAACATGGGAAGGCATTAAAGCGGGTGAAATTCTTGAAAAAGAAGGTGTCCAATGTAACCTAACATTGTTATTCGGTTTCGGCCAAGCGCGTGCATGTGCTGAAGCTGGCGTATTCTTGATTTCTCCATTCGTTGGCCGTATATTAGATTGGTACAAAGCGAAAACGGGTGAAGAGTACACACAAGAAACTGACCCAGGTGTGGTTTCAGTACGTGCTATTTATGAGTATTACAAAGAGCATGGCTATAAAACAGTGGTCATGGGTGCTTCGTTCCGTAATACTGGCGAGTTAATTGCTCTAGCTGGTTGTGATCGTCTGACTGTTTCACCAGGTCTATTGCAAGAGCTAGCAGCTACTGAAGGTACGCTAATACAAGTGCTAAAAGATGGCGGCGCTACTAAAAAAGCAGCAGTAAAATTGACAGAAGCTGAATTCCGCTTTGCATTGAACCAGGACCCAATGGCAACTGAGAAGCTTGCTGAAGGTATCCGTGGTTTCGTAGCTGATCAAAACAAACTAGAAGCTGCGCTAAGCGAGAAGCTTTAAGTTTAATGTTGATTTGGTCTAATAGAAGAATTGTAACAAACTTGTAACATTCCTGACATTTAGCCGCTTTAACATTGACATAAATCTACTGGACACTTATTATGAGTGTCCAGTTTTTTGTAGTAACAAAAAATAGCAATTAAGTGTTAACTTAATTGCAATAATTAACCTTTCAATCGGAGATTAACACCATGGCTTTAACCCAAATGGCTTTAGATTCATTAGATTTTGACGCAACAGTTGCACTAGCAACTACAGTTGCTCCTCACGTTGACATTTTAGAAATCGGTACTCCATGCATCAAGCATAACGGTATCAAATTACTAGAAACACTACGTGCTAAATTCCCAAACAACCAAATCTTAGTTGATTTGAAAACAATGGATGCTGGCTTCTACGAAGCTGAACCATTCTACAAAGCTGGTGCAGATATCTGTACAGTTCTTGGTTGTGCTGATATGGGCACTATCAAAGGTATGATTGATGTTGCAAACAAATACGGTAAAAAAGCACAAGTTGACTTGATCAATGTTGCTGATAAAGTTGCTTTGACTAAAGAACTAGTTGCAGCTGGTGCACACATCATCGGTGTTCATACTGGTTTAGATCAGCAAGCTGCTGGCCAAACACCATTTACTGATTTAGCTGCTATTGCTGCTATGAAAACAGGCGTCGAAATTTCAGTTGCTGGTGGTGTTAAAGCCAACACAGCTGCTCAAGTTCGTGATGCTGGTGCAACGATTATTGTTGCAGGTGCTGCTATTTACGGTGCTGCTGATCCTGCTGCTTCTGCTACAGAAATCACAAAAATTGCTCACGGATAACTTCCACTATCAATAATTTATTATTGATATAAGCATATAAAATCCCGACTCAGCAATGTGTCGGGATTTTTTGTATCAGGCTATGGCTTAACAGTTAATCAATTAGATTTAAAGGATAAAAAATGGATCATCAACAAAATATTTTAGATAATTTAACGCGCATCTTAGATGTCACTGATAAAAGCAAAGCTGCTGAATTAGTTAAGATGGTAAAAGGTGCTGGCGCAACTTTCATCGGTGGCGCTGGTCGTTCATTATTAGTATCACGCTTCTTTGCTATGCGTTTAGTACACTCTGGCCATAAAGTATTCATGGTAGGCGAAGTGGTTACACCAGCGATTAAAGAGGGCGATTTACTTATCTTGGTTTCAGGTTCTGGCGGTACAGCAACATTATTACCATTCGTGAAAAAAGCAAAAGAAGTTGGTGCTAAATTAGCAGTGATTTCAATGAAAAAATCTTCAGCAATGGCAGACGTTGCTGATTTAGTTGTGCAAGTTGGTCAAGATGACAGCTTTGCACCTGTTAAGGGTATGCCAATGGGTTCGCAGTTTGAGTTATCTACTTTGGTGTTCTTGGAAGGCGCTATTTCTGAGTTAATCTTTGCTGAAGACTTAACTGAGCATGGTATGCGCACATTGCATGCTAACTTAGAATAGGTTTCTAAGTTGTTTAAAAAGCCTGAGTTTTACTCAGGCTTTTTATGCACAGAGGTTCGCTAAGTCTATGCTTGTTAACTGTTTATTGTGGAGTGCAGAGGCAATTAAAGCGCCCTTTACCGCTTGCTGCCTAAGCTGTAGCAAGTCATTGATGTCACGAATGCCGCCCGCTGCGTAAACACCTCGTTTACCCGCTTTCGATAAGATACTTTGAAGGATTTGTATATTAACACCAGTATTGGCACCAACTTGCGATAAGGTCATGGCAATGATTTGTGCAGGCCAGAGTTGTGGATCTTGTAGTAAAGCTTCTGGCCCTAAGTAACTTTGTGGTGAAAAATCTAATGATAGCGTAAAAGGACGTATCAACTTTGATGTCAGTGATTGATATTGTGCAATAGTGGAGAACGATTCGCTGCCTAATACAATCTGGATGTAATCTGAGGGCCATTTTTCTGCTCTTGAGGCACTGTTAATTCCTGCATCTAACCATATGGTTAGATCGGGAAATAGCTGATGAATCGTTTCCAGTGTTTGGTGGTGGCATTCTCCTGTGTTCTCTAAGCTTTGGATAGCATTTAAATCTGCGATATACAGCGTTTTAAATGGGTGTAGGCGCTGAAAAGCCTTTACAATATCAACTGGCTGGCTGGAGTTGGTCAAAGCAGATTGAATGGGGTGGTATTCTGAACGAATGCCTTTTTTAGCGTGAACAACAACGCCATTCAACAAATCGATCACTGGAATAATATGCAAAATAAACCTATAAAAACAATATTTGTCTGTGAGTTTATCACCAGTGGTGGCTTAAATGATAGTGACTTGCCATCAGGCTTATTAGCACAAGGCTTGGGCATGCGTGATGCGCTGTTGCATGACTTATCTGACCTGCCTTATGAGGTTATTACCACAGTCGACGTACGGGTGACATTGCCGACTGACTGCCATACCTGCCACCTGGTTGATGCGGATGATGATGTATGGGGTGTTTGGGAAGAAATTGTGGGTTCAGTCGATGCTGTTTGGTTGGTTGCGCCAGAAACAGGCGGTGATTTATCTAAGTTGACAGCCTTGGCGCTAGCGTATAACAAATGCATATTAGGTTGTGGTTTAACCGCGGTCAACACCTGTAGCAGTAAATTAGCAACTTATGCACTATTGCAACAAGCCGATGTTAATACAATGGCGACCTACCAATATGACCTATGGCCTAGAACAGAAGGTGTGGCATGGTTAGCGAAACCAGATGATGGTGCAGGGTGCGAGGAGACGGTTGTTTTTGATTCTGCATTGTTATTAGAACAGTGGTTGCTGAAGAAAAACCATACAAAGACACATGTTATTCAACCATACCTGCAAGGCGCTGCTGGTAGTATTGCATGTGTGATGAATAAAGGTGCATCCTATTTATTAAGTTGCAATAAACAGTTGATTAAAAAAGAAAATAATGAATTGTCGTATAAAGGCTGCCTAGTGAATGGCATGCAACAGTATTGGATTGAGTTTGCAGCATTAGCCAATCAAGTCGCACAACTGCTACCTGATTTAAGGGGCTATGTTGGCATTGATGTGATTGTCGGTGATGGAGGTGGAGGAGAAGTTGTTGTCGTTGAGATTAACCCACGAGTAACGACTAGCTATATGGCGTTGAAAGAAGCGACAGGTTACAACCCTGCAGAATTGTTGATGAAAACACTGACTCAACAAGGCTATGAATGGCCAACCATACAACATCATGAAGTGATGGTCGAATTTGCACATGCATAGCATGGGTTGGGATATTGGTGGCGCGCATGTAAAAGCTGTGCTGTTAGATGAGACGGGCAATGTATTGCAGTCTCAGCAAATCGCTTGTCCGTTATGGCTGGGTTTAGATCGATTAGAAACGGCCTTGATGGCAATGTTGAAGACCTTTAATGTCACACCAAATCAAGTGACACATGCTGTGACTATGACGGGCGAGTTGGTTGATTTATTTGAAAATAGGCATCAAGGCGTTTTGGAGATTTCAACCCTTATCAACCAACTGCTTAAGCGAAGTGTGCTGTTTTATTATATGAGTCAAGAGAGTGAGCAGCCATTTGTTTCAATCGAGGGTGTGGAAAGTCATGCCAAGCTGATTGCTTCTGCCAATTGGCATGCAAGTGCGCGTTTAATTGCGCAACAACTACCATCTGCATTGTTAGTTGATATTGGGAGCACGACGACTGATATTATTGTGATTGATGGTGGTAAAGTGGTGGGTGGGGAGTTGACAGATGCGGAACGCATGCAGCAAGATACCTTGGTATACACTGGAGTAGTGCGTACGCCAGTGATGGCCGTTGCGCAAAAGCTAAGTTTAGGTAGTATAGAAACCAATGTAGCTGCCGAATATTTTGCAACCATGGCGGATGTTTATCGTTTAACGCAAGAGCTCCCTGAGGCCGTTGATATGGCGGAAACCGCAGATGGTGAAGCTAAGACAATATTCGCCTGTGCAAGGCGCTTAGCACGTATGGTGGGATATGATGTGGAGAGTAAGCAGCTTGAAAGCTGGCAACAGTTGGCACAAGCTTGTAAGCAGAAACAATCTGATCAAATTCAATTAGCCATGGCAAAACATTTAAAAGTAGGCATGACGATAGTGAGTGCAGGCGCAGGTGGTTTTTTGGTGGAAGCGATTGCACAAATACTACAATACCCAATCATGTCCGTAGCCTCGGCAATGCAATGCCAAGAGGAGTTAGATGTTTGTTTTCCTGCGTATGCAGTCGCCAGGCTCGCTTGTGCTAGGAGCGCTATTTGATGGCTGTTTTGAAACATACATTGCCTTACCATCATGATAGTGCGCGCTTATTCGAGAAAATTGCACATGAACCTTGGGCAATGTTGCTCGATAGTGGGCAAGCGGTTGATAAGAAGACAGGTGAGCCAGGTAGCCAGTATGGACAATACGATATTCTCGTTGCACGGCCAATTGCGACATTGGTGACTAATGGCAGTATCACTAGCATTCAAGATAGAAAGCCAATAATAAGCAAAGAGGATCCTTTTTTCTTACTAAACCAATTGCTTGAACGGTACCCTGCACAGGATGTTGGCGTACCATTTTCTGGTGGCGCGATGGGTTATTTTTCTTATGATTTATGTCGTCGATTAGAACGTATAGACGACAAGAATACACCTGAAAATATACCTGAAATGATGGTCGGTATCTATGACTGGGCTGTAGTGGTTGATCATCGGAAAAAGACTGCAGTGTTGATTTCACATGGGTTTTCTGAAAAAACAAAACAGGGTTGGCCTGCACTGGTGCGGTTGTTTGATGCGCCTAATGCACTTGAAGAGTCTACTTTTAAAGTGACATCAGAGACGCAGTGTAACTTTTCTGAAAAAGGCTATCACACCGCATTTGACCGAATAAAAAATTATATCCTATCCGGAGACTGCTATCAGGTTAACTTAGCGCAGCGCTTCTCAGCTCAGGTGTGCGGAGATAGCTGGCTTGCGTATAAAAAACTACGTGAAATAAGTCCGGCGCCTTTTATGGCTTATATGCAGTTACCATTGAAGCAGAACGATAGCTTTCAGGTATTGTCCAATTCTCCAGAGCGCTTTGTACAAGTCATTGGAGATCATGTTGAGACACGGCCGATTAAAGGCACAATGCCGCGTGCTAAAGATCTTGAACAAGATTTAGCAAATGCGCAAACGCTGCGAAACAGTCGTAAAGATCAAGCAGAAAACTTAATGATTGTAGACTTGCTAAGGAATGACATTGGTAAGAGTTGTGAAACAGGTAGTGTAAAAGTCGTAAAACTTTTCCAATTACAAAGTTTTGCGAATGTACATCACCTAGTCAGCACTGTGACGGCTAAGCTTAAACAGAACACAACCGTTATCGATTTATTGAAGGGGTGTTTTCCAGGTGGGTCCATTACAGGTGCGCCAAAAATACGCGCCATGGAAATTATTGAAGAGCTTGAGCCTAATCGGCGTGGTGTTTATTGTGGTGCGATTGGTTACATTGGTTTTGATGGTAAACTAGATACCAATATAGCGATTCGGACAGCGGTCATTAATAATGAAGAGTTAAGTTATTACGCAGGTGGCGGTATTGTTGCTGATTCTGATAGGTCAAAAGAGTACTTGGAAACATTGGATAAAGCGTCAACTATGATTGAATTGTTAAAGCGCTTCATATAGTTTGATTAAAGCTTTTATACAAGTAATAATAACCAGCCCTGTTTTAGGGCGGGCAATAAGAAAAATAATGAGACTGTTTTTATTGTCTATCGGTGCTTATCAGCGTGTATATGCCGCAAAAAAATAAAAAAAAGGAAGAATCGTGTGGGTAGTTAAAGTTGGCGGTAGTTTACTAGGCTCACCAGAGCTTGAGCGTTGGCTTGGGTTGTTTGCCAAATTCAGTGATGGCAATATCATTCTTGTGCCAGGTGGCGGTTTATTTGCAGATGCTGTGCGAGATGCACAAAAGGTATCGAAAATTAGTGAGGCTTGTGCGCATAAACTAGCTGTGTTGGCCATGGATCAGTTTGGGTTGCTAATGGCCAATATGAACTCTGATTTAGCGGTAGCAAGAACAGAAATGGAAATAGACGAGCGGACATGGCAGCATCGCTGTATTGTCTGGCTGCCTAGTCAGATGGTGTTGGCCGACGATAGTATTCCAAAAAGCTGGGATGTTACATCAGATAGTATCGCGGCTTGGCTGGCGGGAAAAGTGGGTGCGCAGCAGCTAATTCTAGTGAAATCCAATAAGCCAGATGGTCCAGAATTAAGCCTTAGAATGATGCAGGAAAGCGGCATCATTGATGAAGCTTTTAGTGACTTTGTGTTGAATAAAACATTTGGTCAATGGATGTTAAAGAAAGCGGATTGTGAATACTTTTTAGAAGGTATGAACTACGAAACGCTAGATAAAGTCGCAGGGTCAATTCACTAAAGATGACTACAGGAAAAGTTTACACTGAAAATGAAGTCGCAGAAAAGCTAGAGAAGGAACTACCACACTGGTTCTTTGAAAATGGCTGGATACGACGTAAGGTTAAAACCAGTGGCTGGAAAGCGACTCTTATGGTCGTTAATACGGTTGGACATTTGGCTGAGGCCGCTTGGCATCACCCTGATTTGATGGTTTCTTATGCTTTTGTGATTGTTAAGTTGTGTACACATGATGCCAAAGGCATTACCGATAAAGATTTTGAATTAGCAGGGAAGATAGAGCAAGTCATTGCTTGGCAACCCGCATTAGAGGAGGGTGCTTTAACTGGCACACCGAATGATGATGCGAGATTCAAATATATTAAATATGATTAGGCAGTCTTTCAAGGCTAACAATTAATAACTAATCTAACACCTGTTTTTTAAAGCGGCCAAAGTGCAGCATAATGGTTGGTAAAATCAGTAAGTTCAATATCGTCGAAGTCACTAACCCTCCGACAATAATGGCCGCCATCGGCCCCTCAATTTCACGACCAGGTTGATTGCTACCAGCAGCTAGAGGCAGCAAGCCTAAGCCAGTCACTAAAGCTGTCATTAAGATTGACGGTAATCGCTCAGTCGCACCACGAATGCAGGTTTCTAAATTCCACGTGCAATTTTCTTCATCAATTAAATGTTGAAAGTGCGAAACCATCATAATTGAGTTACGTAGCGTGATGCCAAATAAAGTCACAAAGCCAACCAATGAACCCAGTGAAATCCATCCGCCAGTAAACAGCACCGCAATCACACCGCCAATAAGGGCGAATGGCAGGTTAACGAAGGTCAGTAGCAGGTTGCGTAATCGACCAAAAGCGACATATAGCATTAAGAAAATTGCCACCCCTGCAAGGAGGGAGTGGACTAACAAGTCTTCTCGAGACTGAGCATTGGCTTCAGCTTCGCCAGTAAATTCCAAGTAATTGCCTTGGTGTAGTTGAATATCACTTTTGATTTTTTTGCGAATATCTTCATTGAAGCTGGCAATATCGCGACCTTCTACATTGGCTGTAATCGTTTGGATGCGTTTTGCACCTGCATGCAGTATCTTAGAGCGGCCATTTTCTTGGGTGATAAAGGCAATATCTTTTAAATGTAGCAACTTGCCATCTGGGTTAAAAAACGGAATGTTCTTAATGTCGCCAACATCATCGCGCGCTTCCTCTTCTAAAACGACTGTTAAGCCAACCGCGTGATTGCCTAAGTAAACTTGTGCAATCGGAACGCCTTCATACGAGGCGCGTAAGGTGTCTAGTACATCAACGGTTTTCAAACCCCACTCAGCTAGTTTTTCAGGCCTGATTCGAATGACGGCTTGTGGCGTACCTGGCGGGGATTGTAGTAGTACATCTTCTGCACCTCTTACATCGGAAACAATGGCAGCAATTTTTTGTGCATCACGATCTAAGGCATCTAGATCCGCACCGTAAATATTAATCACAGTTGATGCGGCATAACCTGAGATAGTTTCTTCAATCCTTTCGGTTAAAAATGTATTGATGGCAAAGTTAACACCAACGAAACCTATTTCTGCCACGCCATCATCATCTTGGTCTTTTGTTTCGCCAGCCAGCTCTTCTCGAATGTCCGCCAAGATACGTTCTTGCTCATTGCCGGATAGTGTACCAATTTCTATTTCAAACTCACTGTAATGAGTACCAAAGGTATCTGCCCCATTTGGTGCGCGACCAACCCACTGCGTCACCGATTGCACGCCGTCAATTTTACGCAATACACTAGAGACCTTTTTACCTAGCCTTAAGGACTCTTGTTCTGAGGTGCCTGGCACTGCAGTCATGTGCATAATGAAGTGACCTTCATGCAGCGCTGGTATAAATTGGCTTTTAAATAGCAATAACACACCTAGGCCTAATGCGATCAGCAAGAAGCTGCTAGTTAGCACGACTTTAAAATACTGTTCGATTTTGTGTAGCAGCTTCACGTAAGTGATTTTGATGGCTTTAATGATAGGAGAGTCTTCTGACTCCAGTTTAGCGTTGCCTAGCAGTAAATAACACAAAGCAGGGGTTATGGTAAGGGCGACGACCAAAGAGGCCATGATGGCCGTGATATAAGCCAATCCAAGCGGGGCGAACAGCTTGCCTGCTACACCACTTAACGTTAGCAGTGGCACAAATACCAGTGCAACGATCACAGTTGCATAGACAACAGAGCTACGCACTTCCATTGAAGCTTTATAAACAACTTTAAAGTTAGAAAGTGGTTTATCCAATAAGCGGTTTTCACGTAAACGCCTAAAAATATTCTCGGTATCGATGATGGCATCATCAGCGACTTCACCTAGGGCAATGGCAAGGCCACCTAACACCATGATATTTAACCCAACACCAAAGTAACTGAGGGCAACAATGGCTGTTAGTAATGATAAAGGAATGGCCGTTGCTGAGATAAACGCTGTACGGACATTAGAGAGGAATAAAAATAGGATGGTGAGGACTAAAGTAGAGCCAATTAAAATATCGGTCCTAACACCTCTTATCGCCGTTTCAATAAAGTTAGCAGGGCGGAATAAGCCTTCGTGCAAGGTCGCTTTCTCACGTGCAAAGGTGGGCTTGAGTTCTTGTAATGCTTCTTCAATGGCAATCGTGACGGCATGCGTATTAGCGCCTAACTGACCTTGAACAGACAAATAAATGCCAGTTTCTTCATTAATCGCTGCTGCGCTGATGGATGGTGCTGCACCTTCTACCACTCGGCCAATATCGCCAATATGAATAGTGCGGCCATTGATATACTTTAGCGTGGCTTTCGCTAGTGTTTCTGGAGTGGTGGCTTGACCTTGGGTGTTGACGATAATGCGCTGATTACTATTTTGAATATAGCCTGCACCGCTGACGCCAGTCGATTTCTTGGCTGCATCAACAACGTCATTGATATTGAGTTGATATTGCAATAGTTTTGCAGGATCGATTTGTACTTGGTATTGACGCACTTCACCGCCAAATACATTGACATCAGCAACCCCAGGAATGGATAGTAAATGAGGCGTTACCGTCCAATCAACCAGTGTGCGTAGCTCCATTAAGCTACGGTGTTGAGAGGTTAAGCCAAAACCTAACACAGTGCTGGCTGAGGAGGTTAGCGGAGTGATGTTAGGTGTAATGTTTTCAGGAAGTCTTGTGTTCAGTGTGCTTAATCGCTCAGCAACCACTTGACGATTGCGGTAAATGTCAGAGGAAGCATCAAAAATAACCGTCACAACAGATAGGCCAGGAATCGACTGTGAACGCATGTCTGAAACGCCAACCGTACCAGCAATTGACGTCTCAATAGGCTGCGTAACTAAGCTTTCTACTAGCTCGGCAGATAGCCCGGGAGATTCTGTTTGAATAATAATCTGGGTAGGCGAGAATTCAGGAAAAACATCTAAATTACTGCGCGTTAAACTATAACTGCCATACAGCACAACAAGAACAGCTAAGCCAATGATAACGCCATAAAAGTGAATAGAAAAACGGATGATTGCGGACATCATATTAGATTGCCTTCGTGCACTGTGCTGCATCAGACCGTGTTGAATGAGATGATGTTGAGTCAAATAGCATTGAAAGGCTTGCCTTAGTCATCATTTTCGTTCTTAATCAGATACTTAAACTCTTCAGACAGCAATAGCTGCGCACCTTTAACGACGACGATACTGCTCGCATCAAATCCTTTATTAAACCAGCCTGCATCAACTTCAGTATCTGCAGAAATTGGTTTGCGTATAAATTGGTTGTTGTCTTCTTTGAAGTAAGCCCAAGGCATGCCGGCATACCAAACAACAGCACTGCTAGGGATAACTATGCCATTACTCGCTTTGTTTTGAGCAGCACTGGCCTCTACCGAAACGCGCATGCCAAGGCGTAAATTGTTTGCTGGAGCTCTGTAATAAAATGTTTTTCCAGCGCCGTTGCTATCACCCTGCGTTGCAGCAGAAATATAAGCTGCTGAAATTGACTCAGTCCCATTCAGTGCTGTTACTTGAACGGTACTTCCAGATGTTGGATCTGGCGCATTAAAAGGTAAGCTCACTTGGATAAGTACATTTTTTCTAGTCAGTAAGCCTTGAAAAAGAGGTGTTGTTTGATTGCTTAAAGCCTGCTTTGCTAATGCATTACCCCATTGAAGCCCCACGTTTGATTGCAAATTTCGGATTTCTAAAGCCTTGCTGTTGATTGTCGCTCTATCATTTGAGGCTAAAGTGAGCGCTTGTTGAACCGCAAGGTCTGATACGTTTTTATCATCAGCATTCAATGCTTTTAGTCGCTTATATTGCGTTTGGTGCTGTCGACTATTGGTTTGTGCTGAGGTCAGCGCTGCTTTTAAATTAAGCAGTTTTGTTTTTGCGACGATTAATGTATCTATCGGCATCACAGTGCCAAAGCTTTTGATTTTACCTAGGTAAGCCATAGGCGTTACACTGGCAGTACTAATCCCACTGTTTTTCTGAACCGCTGGAGATAGGCTAACAATACTAATGCCTTCTTTTTCCGTAACACGGTCAATGCTTTCGATTTCTTCTTCTTGTTCTGTGCGGAAGTCCTCAAACTCATCTTTGCCATAAAAAATCAGCATCCAGAATAAAAGAACAATTAAAAAGGCTTGTAAGCCGATAATAATGGCAGTCTTCTTATTCATCACTATATGACCTTATTGCATGTTGAGTTGGCAGTTGGAAGTTGCTATATAGTGGTTTTTGCATGATATTTTCAATTTTATTATTCACTTTGAGTAATGCAAACTGGGTAGCTAATAGTTGTTGTTTTGCAACTAGGGTGTTTAGTGTGTACTGCATGAGGTCGAGTTTGTCGATTAAACCACTGTTAAACTGTTTGCGCATTCTTTGCTCTTGTGCCGCTTGCTTGGTTAGCGCTTCTTTGGCTTGCTTTGTGGTTTGTGTCGCGGCTTGATAGCCTGCATGGGCTTGGCTTATTTCAGCAATGATGGTTGCTTGTAAGTTTTTAAATTGCGCACCTTGAATGGCTCGCAACTGTTTGGCTGCCTCAGTGAGTGCCGTATTGGGGCGTAATAAGTTGAATAAGCTAGAAAAACCTAATGACCAAACCTTGTCACCAAAGTCGAACAAAACTCCTGGACTAAGGGTGATATCGGGTACCTGCTTCGCCGCTTGCAGTTTGATTTCCGCCTCTGCTGCTGCATATTGAGCAATGTTGCGGCGTATATCAATGCGGTTCAGCAATGCTTTTTCTTGTAATACTTTAGCCTCTAAAGGTGTTTCTAACAGAGTGGCTTGCTCTTGCAGTGTACTTTCTATTGAAAGCGGTTTAATTTTTATGTCATCAAACTGCTCTGGCGTTAAACCAATATTAGCAGCTAGTTTCGCTTTAAGTAGCTTGGAATGAGTTTCTGTTTTGCTAAGGCTATGCTTTGTTTTTAGTGCTAACAAACGCACGTTATTTAATGTTGTTCTTGATGTAATACCAGCATTGACGCGCTTTTCTAGCATGTTAGCAATGCTGTTATGTACTTCCAATTCTTGTTGAAATAGCTGAGTTTCAGACTCGTTTTGGTGAAAAGCAATTAAATCCGTCGCGATTTGATTGCGCAACTTCCAAGCGGTTTCAGCAAAATTCATACGACTTGCTTCAGCATTTTGTTTAGCTTTTTCTACTTTGAAGCCACGTTTGTTATTGGTTGCAATTGGAATGTCGACGGATAAGCCATAAGCCCAAGGCTTGATATCGCCATTTTTTTGATTGCTATGTGCAATATCAGCATTAATGGCTGGGTTTCTTTTTGTGCCAGCAGTTTGAATTGCCAGGTTGGCTAGGGCTAGCTGCTGTTTAGCAACATCCAAGTCCGTATGATAAAAAAGCGCACACAAAGTTAATTCATCAAGCCCCCATGCGCTCAGTGGTAAACTCTCTTTGTTGTAGCCTTGCTGTGTTAAATACGCATTAAATTCTGCGCTAACTGGATTTTTCGCCAATATGACTGCTGAGCTACGTACTAGCGGTTTGGGTGGTGGCTCTGTTGCGCAACCTGAAATCAATAGGCTGAGGAAAAGGGACATGCAATATTGTTTTTTGTTTCGCATAATTGGAGGTGTTAGCCTAATGCTATCTAAAAACCGATACAAATTAATGCGAATCTATGATTCGATAGAAGCTTTAACGGAGTTGAGCGCGTCTTGTAATGTTTCTTCTGACAATTGATTGACTGTCGTCGCAAGTAAGTCAGCGGCCTCTACAGTACGAATAGGTAAGTCGTTTGTATTGATTTCTGCAATCAACCCTGCAGCAATACCTGCAATCACTAATAAGTTCTCACGCTCCTTCATGAGTAACTCTAACTCAGTGCGTAGCATATTGTTTTCAGCAGTTTGTTTCGTGTTTTGCATAATTAATCAATCAAAATAAAATAATGGTTTAAAGTCGTAAGCCCAATCAATAGACTTTAATATAATTATTGTCTTTAATCTAGTGCCACACTTTAACTACCATTGTTAAAAAAGTAAATTTAAATCTTACGCTAGAAAATTATTTTTCAGACTGTGAAATAAAGGTCTGGAATTGAAGGAGTTTATAAATTATTGGAATTAACTAAGATTAAGCTTTTCCAGACGGTATCATTTGATATACAATATTGCCTTTGATGTTTATGATCCAGTTTGAGCGCGGTCATAAACATATGCGAGAGTGGCGGAATTGGTAGACGCACTGGTTTTAGGTACCAGCGCCGAAAGGCGTGAGAGTTCGAGTCTCTCCTTTCGCACCATTAAATCTTATCGTTCTTCAATGAACATATTAATCGGGAAGCGCAACAACATGGCTGTATCTGTTGAAACAATTAGTAATATCGAACGACGCATGACAATCTCTATACCGCTTACCGAGTTAGAGAATTTAATTAAAAACCGACTTTCTGAAATTTCGCGCACAGCAAATTTTTCAGGCTTTCGCCGAGGTAAAGCACCAATGAGCTTGGTAAGCCAACAATACGGCGCGCAAGCACGTGATGAGGTTTACTCTAAAGCGGTTGAGACTACCTTTAGCGATGCTGTTGTAGAGCATAAGTTTCGTGTAGCAGGCTTTCCTAATATTGAGCATAAGCCTTTTGCAGAAGCTGCAAAAGATCTTGAGTACATCGCGACATTTGAGATTATTCCTGAAGTTAAATTGGGTGATGTCAAAAAAGTGAAGGTTGAAAAACCAACACTTAAAGTGGCTGTTAAAGATATTGATAAAACGATTGATGTTTTAGTGAAGCAGCGTGTGAGCTACTCATTGGTGAAGCGTGCCTCTAAGAAGGCGGATCGTATTAATATCGATTTAACAGCATCCATTGATGGCGAAGAGGTTGAAAGCACTGGTAATAAAGGGATGGATATTGTCCTAGGCGAAGTTGGCCGTATTGAATCTTTTGATAAAGAGCTTACTGGCGGAAAAGCTGGCGATACTAAGGAATTTGATATTACTTACCCAAAAGGCCATGAGCCAGAAGTCTTGGCAGGTAAAAAAGTTAACTACACTGTGCAATATAATAGTGTTTCAGCGCCGACATACCCTGAAGTGGATAAAGCCTTCGCTAGAACATTGGGTGTTGAGGACGGTGACGTTAAGAGATTGCGCGCTGAAATCAAATCAAGTTTAGAGCAGGAAGTTGAAAAACGCATTAAAGGACGCGTGAAAGAACAAGTGTTCCAAGGTTTAGTTGATGTAACTGAGCTGGAATTACCAAAAGCAATCGTGAGCTCTGAGATTGAACGCATGATGCAAATGACGACACAAAACTTAAAACAGCGTGGAATGGATCCGAAAACGATTCAATTACAACCACAAATGTTTGAAGAGCAGGCGAAACGTAGCTCTTCTTTACGTTTAATTCTGTCAGAATTAGTCAATACTGAGAACTTGCAAGCGGATGCAGATCAGGTGAAGGCGATGGTTGAAACCTTTGCTCAGAACTATGAAAAGCCAGCGCAAATGGTTGATTGGTATTATGCAGATGTGAAACGCTTAGATGAGCCAGCAGCTTTGGCAACAGAAGATAATGTTGTTGAGTGGGTCCTTAAGAAGGCAAAAGTTTCAGAGTCTAAAGTGGATTTTGATGAATTAATGGCAGGATAATAAAGAGGCGACAAACATGAGTGAAGATACAAGTTTGATTAACCAAGCACAAGAGACTCAAAACCTAGGGTACATTCCAATGGTGATTGAGCAAAGTGGTCGTGGTGAACGCTCGTATGATATTTACTCTCGCTTATTAAAAGAGCGTGTCATCTTCTTGGTTGGACCTGTTAATGACAACTCTGCCAATTTAATTGTTGCGCAGTTGTTGTTTTTAGAAGCAGAAAATCCCGATAAAGACATTTCTTTTTATATCAATTCTCCAGGCGGTTCTGTGACTGCTGGCATGTCAATTTATGACACTATGCAGTTCATTAAGCCTGATGTCAGCACTTTATGCATCGGTCAAGCAGCCAGTATGGGAGCATTCTTATTGTCAGCCGGTACGAAAGGTAAGCGTTTTAGCCTACCAAATTCACGTGTCATGATTCACCAACCTTCTGGTGGATTCCAAGGGCAATCTTCAGATATTCAAATTCAAGCTAAAGAAATCATGTACTTACGCGAACGTTTGAATGCGATTTTAGCTGATAACACCGGTAAATCTTCAAAAGAAATTAATGTTGATACTGAACGTGACAACTTTATGAGTGCTGAAGAGTCAGTTAAGTATGGTCTTATTGATAAAGTGATTACTGACCGCACTGCAGTAGCATAATACAAATCAAGCAACAGGAATTTTAAATGGCTACCAAGTCTGAAGAAGAAAAACTACTTTACTGCTCATTTTGCGGGAAAAGTCAGCATGAAGTTAAAAAGTTAATTGCTGGCCCTTCTGTTTTTATCTGTGATGAATGCGTTGATTTGTGTAATGACATTATTAAAGAAGAAATACACAGCCTCAGTGATATCAAAACCACAGAAAAATCACTGCCTAGCCCTAAAGAAATTTCTAAAATTCTAGATCAATATGTCATTGGTCAAAGCCTCGCTAAGAGAAACTTATCTGTAGCGGTTTATAACCATTACAAACGTCTTGAACACAACCATATCTCTGATAGCACGACAAAAGATGATGTTGAAATTCAAAAAAGCAATATTTTACTGATTGGTCCAACAGGTTCAGGTAAAACGCTACTAGCTCAAACCTTAGCACGCTTGTTAGATGTGCCATTTGTGATGGCGGATGCAACAACGTTAACTGAAGCGGGCTATGTAGGCGAAGACGTTGAAAACATCATGCAAAAACTATTGCAAAAGTGTGATTATGACGTTGATAAAGCACAGCGTGGCATTGTTTATATTGATGAAGTTGATAAAATTTCGCGCAAATCAGAAAACCCATCGATTACACGTGATGTGTCTGGCGAAGGTGTGCAGCAAGCGCTGCTGAAACTCGTTGAAGGCACCGTGGCTTCTATTCCACCACAAGGTGGGCGCAAGCATCCTAATCAAGAATTTGTGCAGTTAGACACCACTAACATCCTGTTTATCTGTGGCGGTGCATTTGATGGCCTTGATAAAATCATTCGTTTACGCTCTAAAAAAGGCGGTATTGGTTTTGGTGCGGAAGTTCAAAGCAAAGACGATTTGAGCGAAATGGGTGAAGTGTTGCGTGATATTGAGCCACAAGACTTAATTAAATTTGGTCTTATTCCAGAATTTATTGGTCGCTTGCCTGTTGTTGCAACATTAGAATCATTAGATGAAGAAGCGTTAATGGCGATCTTAACGCAACCTAAAAATTCGTTAACCAAGCAATACGCCAAACTCTTCAAGATGGAAGGTGTAGACCTTGAGTTTACAGAGGAAGCTTTGAAAGAAGTTGCTAAAAAAGCACTCAAACGCAAAACAGGTGCACGTGGTCTTCGCTCTATTTTAGAACAGGCATTGCTTGAAATTATGTATGACATCCCTTCAATGGAAAACTTAACTAAAGTAATTATTAGTGAAGACGTGATTAATGATGGCGCAACACCCGAGATGATTTTTCAAGACTCTCCTGAATTAGCGGAAAAAGCCAGCTAACTAGCGAATATTTCGCATTAGCTATTTTCAATGTTAATTGAGAGGCTTAATAGTTAAGTATCAGTACAATTTTTCGTATTGATTAAAGTTTTTATTACCGCTCACCCTTGTAGTACCAAATATTGTTCCCATCTTTAACAACATAGGGCACAACCCCGTGTAAAATTTAAGGTAACTATGACTGAATCAACAAACACTACAGAAATGACAGCTACTGAGCCATTGGCGCATGGAAAAATGCCATTATTGCCTTTGCGGGATGTTGTGGTTTACCCACATTTAGTCATCCCACTTTTTGTGGGAAGAGATAAGTCGGTAAAGGCACTCGAAATTGCATCTGATGCCGATAAAAAAATCATGTTAGTCGCGCAAAAGTCAGCAACAAAAGATGAGCCTGATGCTGATGATATTTACGAAATAGGGACTATTGCAACGGTATTGCAAATGCTTAAGCTACCAGATGGTACTGTGAAGGTATTGGTTGAAGGCTTACATCGTGTACGTTTTTCAGAATTTGAAGAGATAGACGGTAGTTTCTGGGCGAAACCAGAGGCGATTGAACAGCTTCATGAAGAAGGTAGCGAAGTTGAAGCATTGATGCGTACGGTCATGACGCAATTCGATCAGTATGTGAAACTCAACAAAAAAATTCCACCAGAGATTCTCACCTCCCTTGCAACGATTAACGAAGCAGGGCGTTTAGCTGACACCATCTCAGCACACCTTACATTGAAACTGGAAGAAAAACAGAACGTATTAGAAATGTTAAGTGTGACTGAGCGCTTAGAGCACTTGTTGCAATTGATGGAATCTGAAATCGATATCCTGCAAGTAGAGAGGCGCATCCGTGGCCGTGTAAAGCGCCAAATGGAAAAAAGTCAGCGTGAGTATTACTTAAATGAGCAAGTGAAGGCGATTCAAAAAGAGCTTGGTGATCAAGATGATAATGACGAGATAGAAGAGCTTGAGAAAAAAATTAAAATAGCTGGGATGACAAAAGAGGCATTAGCTAAAGTAAGTGCCGAGCTTAAGAAGCTAAAAATGATGTCACCAATGTCAGCTGAAGCTTCGGTTGTCCGCAACTATATTGATATGCTGGTTGGCTTGCCTTGGAAGAAAAAAACTAAAATTAGTCGCGACTTAACGGCTGCAGAGCAAGTTTTAGATGCCGATCATTACGGCCTAGAAAAAGTTAAAGAACGCATTGTTGAGTACTTGGCGGTCCAGCAACGTGTTGGTAAAGTGAAAGCACCAATTTTATGCTTAGTAGGCCCGCCAGGGGTTGGTAAAACATCACTTGGACAAAGTATTGCGAAAGCGATTAACCGCAAGTTTATTCGTATGGCACTAGGCGGTGTAAGAGACGAAGCTGAGATTCGTGGCCATAGACGTACGTACATTGGTTCTATGCCTGGTAAAGTACTGCAAAGCATGGCTAAAGCAGGTGTTAAAAACCCATTATTCCTGCTAGATGAAGTCGACAAAATGGGCCAAGACCAGCGTGGAGACCCATCATCCGCCTTATTAGAGGTGTTAGATCCAGAGCAAAATCACACGTTTGCAGATCATTATGCTGAAGTTGAATATGACTTGTCTGATGTGATGTTTATCGCAACTGCTAATAGCATGAATATCCCTGCACCATTATTGGATCGAATGGAGATTATTCGCCTTGCTGGCTATACAGAGGATGAGAAAGTGAATATCGCTGAACGTTATTTACTACCAAAACAGCTTAAAGCCAATGGTTTAAAGAAAACTGAAATTAGTGTTGGTGAAGATGTTGTTCGACATATTGTGCAGTATTACACGCGTGAAGCTGGCGTTAGGCGCCTTGAGCAAGAATTATCTAAGATGTGTCGTAAGGTAGTTAAAGCTTTATTGCAAAGCAAGACGGATGCTAAAATTCATCATCGTGTAGATGATGGTGAAGAGATTAATGCCATTAAAAAGATCGAAGTGACTGTTGATAATATTGATAATTATCTTGGTATTTACCGTTATGACTTTGGTGTTGCTGCCAAAGAGAATCAAATCGGACAGGTCACAGGGCTAGCGTGGACTTCTGTTGGCGGCGAGTTGCTAACCATTGAGACGGTTGTAATGCCCGGTAAAGGTAAAATGATTAAAACAGGTAAACTAGGTGACGTGATGCAAGAGTCACTGGAAGCCGCCATGAGTGTGGTACGTAGCCGTGCAGAGCGACTCGGTATTCCAGCAGATTTTTATGAGAAAAAAGACATTCATATTCACTTACCTGAAGGTGCAACACCAAAAGACGGACCAAGTGCGGGCATTGGTTTAACAACGGCTTTGGTTTCAGCGTTAACGAATATTCCAGCACGTGCTGATGTGGCAATGACAGGTGAAATTACCTTGCGTGGTGAAGTGTTGCCAATTGGAGGTTTGAAAGAGAAGTTGTTAGCAGCACATCGTGGCGGCATTCAAACAGTACTGATTCCAGGAGCGAATGTGAAGGATTTAGCAGACATTCCTGAAAATATCAAAAATCATTTAAACATCCATCCTGTTAAATGGATTGATCAAGTGTTGAAATATGCGTTAGAAACAATGCCTAAGCCTATTGATGATAAAGAGTTGGCGACAGCTGCTTCTGATTCGAAAAAAGATACTAAAGTGGCAATCAGACATTAATTGTAAGGATACTTATTTTTTTGCATAAAAACTGCAATTTTAAGTGTAAAGACTCTTGACAGAGGCTTTTGTAGCTTGATATAAAGATATATCAGTTTTGCGACTGATATATTAATTATCTAATAGGGATTACACATGAATAAATCAGATTTGATCGACCAGATAGCCAAATCGGCAGATATTTCCAAAGCGGCAGCAGGTCGTTCACTAGATGCAACTATAGATGCAATCACTAAGTCTATGAAAAAAGGCGATGTGGTTACTCTAATTGGTTTTGGTACTTTTTACATAGGTAAACGTGCTGCACGTAATGGCCGTAACCCTCGTACTGGCGCAACTATTCAAATTAGTGCTGCAAACTCACCCAAATTCAGAGCTGGTAAAGCACTTAAAGATGCTGTAAACTAGTGCACTTGTTTGGTTGAGCGGCTTATTTGTTTAAGCTATATAACCAAACAACACTGTTAGTTTTGAAGAATATTGATGAGTGATACAGGGTGCTTAGCTCAGTTGGTAGAGCGTCGCCCTTACAAGGCGAATGTCAGCGGTTCGACCCCGTTAGCACCCACCAAACTTTTTAATATTTGTCTTAAGATAATAGAGTGCCATAGGCGCTCTTTATTTTTTTGGAATTAACTAGCACAGCAATACGAGTTAACTGGAGCGGTAGTTCAGTTGGTTAGAATACCGGCCTGTCACGCCGGGGGTCGCGGGTTCGAGTCCCGTCCGCTCCGCCAACAATGAAAAGAGTGTTAAGTTTCGACTTAACACTTTTTTTTATTATACTTTTTTTATGCAAAGTGCCACACACCTTGCTTTTCTTAGAGCCTTTCCCATATCTTAAAATTAACGTTCTAGCCAAGGACATAATATCAGTGTGCGTCCAACGTGCAGTTATGGTATATTACTAAGTTGATTTTTAGCCTGTATTTGGCAATATCTGAAGTTATAAAATATTGAAAGTAGACTTATGTTAGAACTGATCCGTAATCATTCAAAAGGGTGGTTAGCAAAAATTATTTTAGCCGCTATTACCATTCCATTTGCACTATTTGGTATTGATCAATATTTAAGTGGTGCTGGCGGTAACGTACCTGTTGCTAAGGTGAGCAATGATGAAATTTCACTGCAAGAATATAGTTCTACATTAGAATCTGTAAGAACGCGGATGCGAGGGCAAGGTGAAAAATATGACGCTACTATATTCGATAGCCCTGCATTTAAACAGTCTATTTTAGATGGTTTAATCATGCGTCGCTTAGTGAATAAAGAAACTGTGGCTGCCAACTTTCAGATTGGTGACAAGCAGCTAAGCGACCACATTTTAGGATTGACAGAATTTCAAGAGAATGGTCAGTTCTCTGAAGAGATTTATCAGAAAACATTGGAGCAAAACGGCCTAACAGCAAGTAAGCTTGAGGCTAGCATTCGAAATGATTTAGTTGTGCAGCAAGCGCGTGATGATTTGGCTAGCTTAGCATTTTCACCGAAGTCTACTGCAGCACAAGCTACACAATATCAACACCAAAAGCGTGATGTCAGTATGGCTGAAATTAAGGCTTCAGCCCTTATTTCTCAAGTAGAAGTAACACCTGAGCAAGTAAAAGACTACTACGATCTCTATAAAGACAAGTTCAAAGTGCCTGAGCAGGTGAAAATAGAGTTTGTGTTGCTATCAGCTGCCGGCCTAATTAATAGCGTTAAGGTGTCGGATGGGGATGTAAAAGATTTTTATGATCAAAACCTAGATAGGTTTAAAAGTGGCGAAGAGCGTGAAGCCAGTCATATTCTGATTGGTTTTGGTGTGAGTGCAACGGATGAAGGTAAACAAAAGGCTAAAGATCAGGTGCTTGAAATTGATGCGCAATTAAAAGCCGACCCTAGCCGATTTGAAGAGTTGGCGGTTAAGTTATCCCAAGACCCTGGTTCAGCTACTAAAGGAGGTAGTTTAGGCAGTTTTGGTCGTGGTGCAATGGTTAAACCATTTGAGGATGCTGTTTTTGATATGAAGATTGATCAAATCAGTGAGGTTGTTGAATCTGAGTTTGGCTACCATATTATTCGTTTAGATGGTGTAACAGGTACAGCACCTGTGTTTGAGGAGATAATGCCGCAAATTAAAGCAGACCTTATTTTCCAAAAAGCACAGATTAAATATGCAGAACTGACTGAAGAGTTTAGTAATACTGTCTATGAACAGTCTGGTAGTTTACAGCCAGTTGCTAAGAAGTTTAACTTGACTGTGCAAACACCAGACTGGTTGAACCGAGAAGATGGTGCTAAGTACTTTAAAGGCAATACGCAATTAATGAATATGGTGTTCTCTGATGACGTATTGAACAATCAGCGCAACACAGAGGCGGTAGAGGTTTCACCGAATAATTTAGTTGCTGCACGTGTCGTTGAGTATAAGGCTCAAGCACCTAGGTCTTTTGATGAAGTTAAACCAGGTATTGAAGCCCTGCTAAAACTTGAGCAAGCGCTTAAGTTGGCTGAAGAAAAAGGCAAAGCGGTACTTGCTAAACTAGAAGCTGGTGAGCAAGATGAGACTTTGGATTGGATTCCAGAAGTGACGGTTGATCGCAAAATGGCACAAGGTTTAACTGAACCTGTTATGAAGCAAGTCTTTAAAATTAACGCGACTAAGCTGCCAGCTTATGCAGCATTTGTTGATACCAACAGAGCTTATGTCTTGGTTAAAGTTACTAATGTGATTAATGTCTTAGATGAGGATGAGGACTTGAAGCAAAGAGCTGAAGTTGAGTATGAACGAGCGTTAGCGCAAGAGTATGTCAGTGCTTATGGAAAGTCTCTCAAAGCTAAGGCTGACATTCAAGTTAACCGTCAGTTATTAGTCGGTAGCCAACAACCTTAATATAATTAAGAAGTAATAATCACTACGTTTATCTATTGAGATTAATCAATTTGTCCCGCCGCAGTGATGTTCATACCGCCGTCAACGTAAGTTATCTCTCCAGTTATACCTGAAGCTAGGTCGCTGCATAAAAATGCGGCTGCGTTACCTACTTCATCAATGGTGATATTTCTACGCATCGCTGCATGTTTTTCATTAAAGCTAATCATTTTATCGAAATCACCAATGCCTGAAGCCGCGAGTGTTTTGATTGGACCTGCTGAAACGGCATTCACACGGATACCTCTTGGACCTAAGCTTTGCGCTAAGTAGCGCACATTGGCTTCTAAACTTGCTTTAGCAACGCCCATGACGTTGTAATTAGGCATTGTACGCTCTGCACCTAAGTAACTTAGTGTTAATAAACTACCGTTACGCCCTTTCATCATTGGGTAAGCGGCTTTAGCCAGTGCTGAGAAGCTGTATGAACTAATGTCATGTGCAATGCGGAAGTATTCACGATCAACAGCATCTAAGTAATCGCCATCAAGTGCTACTTTTGGTACAAATGCAACGGAATGCACAAGACCGTCTAAGCCATCCCATTTTTTGCCTAGCTCGGTAAACAATGCTTCTATTTGTGAGTCCTCTGCAACATCGCAAGGTAAGACTAACGTTGAGTCAAAATCGGCAGCTAAGCCGGCAACACGTTTTTCGTGTTTATCAACTTGATAGGTGAATGCGAGCTCTGCTCCTTCACGGTGCATTGCCTTAGCAATACCATATGCGATTGAACGGTTGCTGAGTAAGCCAGCAATCAATATTTTTTTACCTTTTAAAAAACCCATAATTCATCCTAATTGATATTGTTGAATCTGCGAGTATTTGCTTTAATGCCTAGAACCATTCAACTAGATTGACTTCTAGGATCAAGCGCATCGCGTAAACCTTCTCCGAGTAGATTATACCCTAACACGGTTAATAAAATAGCCATGCCGGGGTAAAGTGATAACCACCAAGCGAACTGAATATATTCCTTACCATCGGTCAGGATATTACCCCATGAAGCTTGGGGTGCTTGCACGCCCAGCCCTAAGAAGCTTAACCCAGATTCTAATAAAACAGCACCTGCGACACCTAACACAGAACTGACGATAATGGGCGTTAAGCTGTTAGGTAGTAGGTGGGTGAATATAAGACGTGCATCTTTAGCGCCTAAGCTGCGTGATGCTAATACAAATTCGCGATTGCTTAAACTGAGAAACTCTGCGCGGACTAAGCGTGTTACACCCATCCAAGAAGTGAGGCCAATGACAACCATAATATTGACGATAGAAGGCGTGAGAAATGCGATGACCGCCAAGATTAAAAAGAAGCTTGGGATAGACAGCATAATATCAACCAGCCGCATAATCACCGTATCTACCCATCCGCGATAATAGCCAGCAAGTGCACCCAAAATAATACCGATTGCAGTTGATATGCCAACAGCGACCAAACCAACGAGTAAAGAAATTCGACCACCATAAAGCATCCGACTCAGTACATCTCTTCCAAGTCCATCAGTGCCCATCCAGTGTTGCCAAGAAGGAGTAAGTAATATTGCTTTGACATCAAAAGCATCAGGGTCATATGGCGCTAGCCAAGGCGCCAATATAGCCAGTAAGAACATGATGATGATAATGATGAAGCCAGCTAGCGCCAGCGGGTTGGAAAAGGCTTTAATTAAGATGCTTTTTTGCATGACTAGTCTTTTGCTACACCACGCCTTACACGAGGGTCTGCCCACGCATAAGCAACATCAGCTAATAGATTGCCGAGTAAAGTTAGTGCAGAACCGATGGTGAGTACGCCCATCACAACGGGGAAGTCGCGCATTAGTACTGCATCATAAAAGAGCTTGCCCATGCCAGGAATGGCAAAAATTGTTTCTGAAATAACAGAGCCACCAATTAAGCCAGGGATTGATAAACCAATAATGGTGATGAGTGGTAATAGTGCGTTTCTTAAGGCGTGTGTGTAGACAACTTTATGTTCGCTTAGCCCTTTGGCACGGGCTGTCGTAATATAGTCTTGGTTAAGTACGTCCAGCATCCCATTTTTAACGAATAAGGTAATGCCAGCAAGTCCGGTAATCGATGGGATAATCACAGGCATGACGAGGTGGCTAATACTGTCAGTTAACTTTCCCCAAGTATCTAAATTGTCATAGTTGAGGCTATGTAAGCCAGAAATAGGTAGCCAGTTATTGACGACACCAAGCCAATACATCAGTAATAGCGACAACCAGAAACCTGGAATTGAAAAACCAATAAAGTTAAATAGTGTAATGGATTTATCTTGCCATAGCTGGTATTTACGCGCGGCTAAAATACCTAATGGGATAGCTAATGTTAGCGTGATGACTAGACCGAGGAGGTTAATCATTAAGGTAATCGGTAGGGCTGCTTCTATCATGCCTTCTGTGTAGTTGCCATCCTCATCAGTTACCCCCAAGAATACAGGCTTCTGGTGGCTGGCAAAAGAGTTACCAAAATCAAGCTGCACCATGCGTTTAAGCCATAGGCCATATTGCACAATAATTGGTTTGTCTAGGTTATAAAGTTCACGTAGTTTTTGGCGTGATTCTTCACTAGCTTTGGGGTTAAAAGAAGCCTCATTATTGGTAATATCACCAGGTGCTAAGTGCATAATGAAAAATGAGATCAGGCTAATACCGATGAGCATTGGTATCATCCATAACACACGTTTTATAATGTATTTCAACATGTTAGTGAGCGCTTATTTGATTTCGGCGATAGGATTTCGGTATAAACCACTTTTGTGAATCATACCCTACACCAGCGGGTGGCGTTGGGTTGGCAATGCCTTGTACACGCTTATGGATAGCCGTTAGACCATAACCCGCAGATAAGTAAACGATAGGACTGTCTGCTAATAACTGTTCCGCAAATGCATGGTAGATTGCTTGGCGCTTATCTGGATTGAGCTCTGTACGACCTTGTTCTAACAGTTTGTCAACGGTAGCGTTGTTGTAGCCGAGGAAGTTAAATTGCCCGGGGCTCTGCTGGCTAGAGTGCCAAATACTGTATTGGTCAGGGTCTAAGCCTAAGCCCCAACCTAAAATCACAACATCAAACTCACCTGTGTTAATAAATCGACTAATAAAGCTTGCCCATTCGATAGCGCGAATCTTAACGTCGATACCAATTTCTTTAAGCCTACGTTGAATAATGACCGCAGATTTTTCACGTTCTTTGTTTTGATTAGTAATGATTTCAAATGCAAATGGTTTGCCATCACGTTCCAAGGTACCATCACCGTTAGCATCTACAAAGCCAGCTTCTTTTAGCAATGCTTTTGCTTTGCTAGGATTGAAAGAGGCGGGTTTTAACGCGGGATTACTCCAACGTGTGCCTGGTTTGTAAGGCGATGCAATATTAATCCCTAAGCCTAAAAAGACACCATCAATAATTTCTTGTTTATCAATTGCATAGTTAATGGCTTTTCGTACACGAATGTCATTAAATGGTTTGTGTTTAAGGTTGAATCCCAGATAGGTATAACTATTACCTAACGCTTTATATAAATTCAGATTTTTTTGGAGTGAAGGTCTAGTTGGAATAATGCGGGAGTATTTAATCGGGTCTAAACCCATGCTGTCGATATTGTCTGCCATTAACTCTAGAAACTGTGCTGAGTTATCAGGAATAATACGCGTAATCAGCTGCTCTATGTTTGCCTGGCCAAGTACTGAGTACGGATTGCGTGATAGCTTGATGTTTTCCCCATGCTTCCATTGTGATAGTTTATAGTAATGGCTACCAATTGGGTTCCGTGCAAAATTGGCTGTGCGGATATCTTGACCTTCCAGCAAGTGTTTTGGCAGAATGTGTAAGCTAGACCAGCTATCTAAGGCAGGTGCATAGGCTTGATTGTAAGTGACGATGAAGGTCAATGCATCTGGTGCCTCAGCTTTTGTCACCAGTTGAAAGTCTGATGCATAAGGACTGCGCGTATTTTCGTCAGTGACTAGTTGCCATGTAAATAATACATCGGCACTGGTGAGCGGTTTACCGTCGGCCCATTTAAGATTTGGCTTTAGCTTAAAGGTAATGGTTTTTTGCTGATTTGAGACTTCCCAACTATTGGCTAGTTCACCCTTTATATCGAGTTGCGCATTATATGTTAGTAGCGAATTAAATAGATTGGATGCAATCTCTGCTGATGCGGACTCGCCAGCAATCATGAAAATTAAACTACTAGGCTCTGCTGCCATTGCACTAATTAAGGTGCTGCCACTTTCGCCTGGGTGCGCCTTACTATAGTCAATGGGGTCAGGTTGTTGTCTGCAGGCGGAGAGGGCTAAACAGCTTGAAATAAGAAGGGCAGTCATGAATAACACGCTTCTAACGGAATGTGTTCTAATCAAAAGCGCATGTGTATTCATTTTTATAGGTTAAAAAGTTTAATTGTTGTCAGTACATACATCTCAGGAGGGCTATATGTAAGCCATTAAATTCTTTTGGTTTTTGACTGCTTAGTGCGAACCTTGATAACCTGACCTATTTGAATTATAGAAGATTCTAAGCTATTCATTTTCATTAAGCTTGCGGTGCTTGTGCCATATTTTCTAGCAACAGCACTTAATGTTTCACCGCGTTTTATTTTATGATTAACATGTTTTTTCTTCTCATCTTTACGGGTAGGTCTTTCGATATGTGTTATTTGATTAACGAGTTGAGCAACGTCAATTTTATTTGCATTTGCATGATTGCCTGGTATCAGTAGTTTTAAGGGTTTTGTTAAGTTCATGCTATTAGGCAGACTATTAATCTTGCGAAATTGACTAGAAGAAATATTGAATTTATTGGCGATACTGGCAATATTTTCGCCAAGCTTAGCGTCGTAAATAGACCAATTGGTAAGCGATTGATCGTAATTGGCTAGATTAGATTTGAAGGTGCTAACGTTAGCAACAGGCAGTAAAACCTTATGTAAGTTATTTTTAGAGGCAATAACAGGGCGCTTATAACTAGGGTTTAATAAAGTGAACTCTTCGTTTGAAATTTCAGCAAGCTTTGCTGCTACTTTTGCATCAATTTGATAGGGTGGGTCTATCTCGGCAAAGTAAGGTTGATTTGAAATTGGCGCAATATTCAGACCATACTGTTCAGGCTGCGTCACAATATTTTCAATGGCTTGTAACTTGGGGACATACTCGGCTGTTTCTCCAGGTAGTTTAAGGCTTTGATAATCTGTTGGTAGCCCAGCGGATTCATTGCGTGAAATTGCACGACTAACGGTACCTTCACCTGCATTATAAGCGGCGAGGGCTAAATCCCAGCTGCCGAACATGGCATGTAGTTTTTGCAAGTAATCTAGAGCGGCTTGAGTTGCTGCAGTGACGTCTCTACGGTTATCTGACCACCAGTTTTGCTCTAAACCAAAATACTTTCCAGTTGCTGGGACAAATTGCCATATGCCAGCAGCATGGCTACGCGAATAAGCGGTTGGATTGTAAGCACTTTCTATCATTGGCAATAGTGCAATCTCAGTTGGCATGCCGCGCTTTTCAACTTCTTCCACTACATAGAATAAGTATTTTTGACTACGTGACATCATTCTTGCCATATATTTAGGACGTTTAGCGTAAAAATTTTCGAATTTAGTGGTGCGTTCTGTCGATATGTTGGGAATGGCGTATCCCTGTTGAATGCGCACCCATAAATTATTTTCCGTAACCGTTGATTTGGCTATGGATTGGTCGCTGAGCACACCATCCAAAAGGAATATAACCTCAACACCTTTAGCATTGGTGGCAGCGATGGATTGGAATGATAAGAAGAGAAAAGCAATGAAAGAGAAAACGTTAAAAATAACAATAGCCTGTTGATGCCAGTTGTTTGTTATCAGTAAAAGCTGTATTTTTCTATGCATGTGCAGCGCTGCTTAAAATGGGAAAGCTACATAGTATACAGGCTACTTAGCGTAGTCAAGTATCGTTAAACTTTAAGTTTATATATTATCATCATGATTAATAATGATTTCTTGCTAATCTAATTTGAGTGAAGACGGATAGCTCATCTGTTTGATTGCTGCCAGAGTGCTGAATGATAGCATCTTCATTACAACGTAAAAATGGATTTGTTTTCAGTTCTAGTGAGATTGTGCTCGGTAGACTCGCTTTATTTTCACCTCTTAAACCAGAAACTGTCCGCTTTCTTTCCAGTAAATCTTGGTTTTCAGGGTCTATCGATAGAGCAAAATCAATATTTTTAGCCGTATACTCATGTGTGCAATACACTTTTGTTTGAGGGTTTAATGCTTTCAAGCGGTTTAAAGCATTTAGCATTTGTTCAGGTGTGCCTTCAAAAAGTCGTCCACAGCCTGCACCGAATAAGACATCTCCACAGAATAAATAAGCATCACTTAGAAAAGCGATATGGCCTAGCGTGTGACCTGGAAGCCACATGACTTTGAATTGCAAGTTGAAGCCAGGTAAGTCTACGTGATCACCTTCTGCGAGAGCAGTATGTTCGAAGTCGAATGTTTCATACTGGGGAGCGTAAACAGTTGCTGGGTATTGTTTAAGCAATGCATCAACGCCGTTAATATGGTCTGAGTGGTGATGCGTAATCAAAATGGCCTTTAGTTTGAGTGATTTTTTTTGAAGTATATCCAAAACAGGCGCTGCATCCCCTGGGTCAATCACAACAGCATCACGCGTATTATGCAAAAGCCATATATAATTATCCTCAAAGGCTGGAATTGGTTCGATATGTAAGTTTGATGGTTGCATGGTAGTTAAATTCTAGACCTTAAATATAATGTCAATATTGGATTTATTAGCGGATTTGTCAATCATTTAATGCAAACATACACACAAGAAGCCTGGTTTGAGAGCACGTTAGGTCAATCACTATTGGACTACGAACAGCCTATTTATGACCATGCTGTTAGCGATTTATTTGGATTTTATGCGGTTCAGATTGGCTTGCCGCAAGTCGATTGTTTGAAAAATTCCCGCATTCCTCATATAATTATTGCTGGCAATGCCACCGGACATATTCGCTGTGAGAGCGACTACCTGCCTTTTGCCGAAAGTAGTATTGATTTATTATGCATGCCGCATGCGTTAGAGTTTAGCGCTAACCCACATCAAACTTTGAGAGAAGCAGCTAGGGTGTTAGTCCCCGAAGGTTATTTAATCATGACTGGGTTTAACCCTTTTAGTTTTTGGGGCTTAAAAAGACTGTTGAGAAAAAAGAAAGGTTATCCTTGGGGAGGGCAGTTTTTTTCTTTATTACGTATTAAAGATTGGCTAGCATTGCTGGGCTTAGAGTTCGTTCAAGCCGAGTTTTTCTGCCATGAATTACCCATTAATAATGAAACTTGGCTAAAACGTTTTTCGATAATCTCCAAAATTGGCGCTAAGTGGTGGCCGATGATGGGTGGGCAATATGTGATTGTGGCAAAAAAGCGCGTTGTGAATATTACCTTGTTAAAGCCAAAGTGGAAGCAACGACTATTACAGCCTGGACTGGCAGTCAGTGGTCAAAAGAATAAGCATCAAACGAGTCAAAATAAAGTGAAATGTAAATAAAATGAAAGTTAGTGCGAAATGACAGAAGTTGTGGAGATATACACGGATGGCGCTTGTAAAGGAAACCCTGGCGTCGGTGGTTGGGGGGCATGGTTTCATTACAATGGGCATGAAAAATCTATCTTTGGAGGCGAAGAAAATACGACCAATAACCGTATGGAGATGATGGCGGCTATTAAAGCACTGGAGACCTTAAAGCGCTCAAGTAATGTTAAGTTGTATACCGACTCTTCATACGTTCAAAAAGGCATGACAGAATGGCTGGTTGGCTGGAAAGCCAAAAAATGGAAAACAGCCGCTAAAAAAGCAGTTAAAAATGATGATTTATGGAAGCAGCTAGATGTGCTGGCCAGTCAACATCAGATAGAATGGCTTTGGGTAAAAGGGCATGCTGGTGATGTTGGTAATGAACGGGCAGATGATCTGGCAAACGCAGGGGTAGAACAAATCTTAAATAAGACAGTGTAAGATACAAAGTAGATGAGACAAATATTTTTAGATACTGAGACAACAGGCCTATACCCAGATCAAGGGCATCGCATTATTGAGATTGCTGGTGTTGAAACTATTAATCGGCGACCGACAGGCAACCATTACCATAAATACATTAACCCAGAGCGAGAAATCGATGCCGGTGCGCAAGATGTGCATGGGATTACCTTGGAGTTTTTGCAAGATAAACCATTATTTAAAGACCTGGCTGATGATTTTTTAGTATTTATACAGGGGGCTGAGCTGGTTATTCATAACGCCCAGTTTGATATTGGCTTTTTGAATAGCGAGCTAGGGAAGCTAGGACTGCCGGCTGTAACAGCGGTTTGTGGCAGTGTTGTAGATACGCTAAAAATGGCAAAAGATGCTCGTCCGGGACAACGTAATAACTTGGATGCACTTTGTAGGCATTTTCAAATAGACAACTCAAGACGAACCTTACACGGCGCATTGCTAGATGCTGAACTATTAGCTGAAGTTTATATGGCGCTGACACGCGGTCAAGATAGCTTAATTATTGACTGGGAACATGAGTTAGCTTCGTCAGAAAGCATTGTGCTGAGCGAGAACCGTACTGCATTGCGCGTACTCATGGCTGATGAAGAAGAGCGTGCGGCACATGATGTTTATTTGGCCGGCTTGGGTGATGTTGAGAAGCCTTCTTGGTGATGGATTAGCTATGTTTTTTATATTTAGGTAACCAATGAATAATTGTATTTTAGTAACAGGTGGGGCTGGCTTTATTGGCAGTAATTTTGTCAATTCTTGGGTTAAGCAAGGGTTTGGAAAAGTCGTTAATGTAGACAAGCTAACCTACGCGGGTAACTTGGAGAACTTATCAGGCATTCAAGGCAATGAAGACCATGTCTTCGTGCAGGCTGATATTGGGGATAGCAAGGTCATTGCTGAGCTACTAAAGGAGCATGAGCCTAAAGCAATACTAAATTTTGCAGCAGAAAGTCATGTTGATCGTTCCATTCATGCACCAGGCGAGTTTATTCAAACAAACATTGTAGGCACTTTTAACTTATTAGAAGAAGTGCGTCCTTATTGGAATGGTTTGAATGAGCGTGAGCAAGGTGATTTTAGATTTTTGCAGGTGTCCACGGATGAAGTCTATGGTTCATTAACGGCTGACGACCCAGCTTTTAAAGAAACAAACCCATATGAACCAAACAGTCCTTATTCGGCTTCTAAAGCTGCTTCTGACCACTTGGTTCGTGCGTATCACCATACGTACGGCATGCCAATGTTGACCACAAATTGTTCAAATAATTACGGTCCTTATCACTTTCCAGAGAAGCTTATTCCCTTAATCATTCACAATGCTTTGAATGATAAAGATCTACCGATCTACGGGGATGGAAGTAATGTGCGTGACTGGTTATATGTGGAAGATCACTGCAGTGCAATTCGTTGCGTATTAGAAACTGGCCAGGTTGGTGAGACGTATAACATTGGTGGTTGGAATGAAATGAGCAATTTAGAAGTGGTGCATACACTCTGCGATATGCTGGATCTACAACGCCGAAAAGATGCTGGCAGTTACCGTGACCAAATTACTTACGTTACCGACAGGCCAGGACACGACCAACGGTATGCAATCGATGCAACCAAAATAGAGCGTGAGTTAGGTTGGAAACCAGCAGAGACATTTAAAACAGGCATAGAAAAAACCGTTGCTTGGTATTTAGAAAATCAAAGCTGGGTAGAGAATGTGACTAGCGGCGAATATCAAAAGTGGGTCGGTAAAAACTACCAAGCACGGGAGAATGTGTAATGGCAATGAAAGGAATCGTTCTGGCGGGCGGATCAGGCACGCGACTATACCCAGCCACAGAGGCTGTCTCTAAACAGCTGTTGCCTGTTTATGATAAGCCGATGATCTACTACCCGCTATCTGTACTCATGTTATCGGGCATTCGTGAAGTGTTGATTATTTCAACGCCTGAAGACACGCCACGTTTCAAGAATTTGCTTGGTAATGGCAGTCAATGGGGTATAGATATTAGCTATACCATTCAACCATCTCCTGATGGCTTAGCACAGGCTTTTATCTTAGGTGAGGATTTTATTGGTGATGATTCATGTGCGCTAGTACTAGGCGACAATATTTTTTATGGACATGAATTGGCACAGATTACAGAGAATGCAACAAAACGTTCAGCGGGCGCATCTGTATTTGCTTACCCTGTACATGATCCAGAACGTTATGGCGTTGTTGAGTTCGACGTGAATGGGGTTGCGATTAGCTTAGAAGAAAAGCCTGAAAAACCAAAATCACGCTATGCGGTAACGGGTTTATATTTTTACGATAATGATGTCGTGCAAATGGCGAAAGACTTGAAGCCATCACCAAGAGGTGAGTTGGAAATTACTGATTTAAACCGGCTTTACTTAGCACGTGGTGATTTGCATGTAGAGGTAATGGGTAGAGGGATGGCTTGGTTAGACACTGGTACACACGACTCTTTATTAGAAGCGGGCTCATTTATTCAGACAATAGAAAAACGTCAGGGTTTGAAAGTGGCTTGTCCAGAAGAGATTGCTTATCGCATGGGTTTTATTGATGCGACACAAGTTGAAGTGCTGGCGAAAAAGTATGCTAAAAATGGCTATGGGCAGTACTTGATACAAATGTTAAGTGAACAGGTGTTTTAAATGCAAGCCATTAAAACTAGCATTCCGGAAGTCATCATTTTTGAGCCTAAAGTATTTGGTGATGAGCGTGGGTTTTTTTATGAAAGCTTTAATGAAAAGGTGTTTAAGCAGGCAACAGGCTTGAATATTGACTTTGTACAAGATAATCACTCTAAGTCTGCTAAAAATGTATTGCGTGGCCTGCATTATCAAACTGAACATGCGCAGGGTAAGTTAGTGCGTGTGACGCAAGGCGAGGTGTTTGATGTGGCTGTTGATTTGCGCCAATCATCTAGTACGTTTGGGCAGTGGGTCGGTGAAAAACTTACAGCTGAGAATAAGCACATGATATGGGTGCCAGCAGGTTTCGCACATGGTTTTGTTGTTCTGTCAGAAACGGCTGAGTTTTTATATAAAACAACTGATTTTTACTCTCCTGAACATGAAATAAGTATTCAATGGAATGATGCTGATATAGGTATTGACTGGCCTTTGGATGGAGAGCCATCTTTATCTGTGAAAGATAAAGATGGCCTTGCCTTTTCTGAAGCACCTTACTTTGACTAAATCATTTAAACATTGAATGCTAAGAGCATCATGAACCCACAACGCATCTTATTAACTGGCATCAATGGTCAGGTTGGCAACGCGCTATTATCGACATTGACAGATTATGAGGTGGTAGGACTTTCTCGCAATGAGTTGGATTTGACTAATGTAGATGCTATTAGACAGGCTATTCGTGAAATAAAACCTGATTTGATTGTTAATCCAGCCGCTTATACGGCTGTTGATAAGGCCGAATCAGAGTCTGATATGGCCCATGCCATTAATGCAATAGCACCGCAAGTCATTGCTGAAGAAGCTGCAAAGCTTGACAGTGCATTGATTCACTTCTCGACAGATTATGTCTATGATGGCCATAAAAGCACACCTTATATAGAAACAGATGCAGTTAACCCACAAAGTGTCTACGGCAAAAGCAAACTGGCTGGTGAAGAAGCGGTGCGGGCAGTTGGATTGCCACACCTCATTTTACGGACGAGTTGGGTTTATGGTGCTTATGGACATAACTTCCTTAAATCAATTATTCGCTTATCTAGTGAAAAAGAGCAGTTAGACATCGTTGCCGACCAACAAGGAACACCAACTTCTAGTACTAACATTGCAACGGCCCTAGTGGCGTTAATTAAACAATGGGATGGGCAAGAAAGTGGTGTTTTTCATTTTACAAGTACTGGTAGTACGACATGGTATGGCTTTGCCAGTGAGGTTGTGCGTCAATATGCAGCGATGCAGATGCAGCCTGCACTAAAGGTCCAGCCAGTTAACCCTATAACAACAGCAGATTACCTCACGCCAGCATCAAGACCAGAAAACTCCTGTTTGGATAATGACAAGTTAAGCCGTGTGTTTGGTATTGCATTGCCAACTTGGCAAGAAGGACTGCAATCAGTAATGCAGGATTTTGCGCTTAAGTCGTAGCGTCTGCCCAGCTGTTGGGCGTTTCATATAATCTAACACGTGATAATGTTAGTTGATTGCCATAAGTGTCTTGATATCGATTTTTTAAGATTCTGAAGGCTTCAGCAGCCATGTTTTCTGCAGTGGGTACTGTTTCAAAAACAACTGTTTTATGATCGGAAAGGGTGTTTAAAAAGTCGAGGACGACTTGATCGTTTTTGTAAACGATAAAAGCGTGATCCCAAACATCGACAACACTCTCACGCGCAATGCGCTTAACATCAGAAAAGTCCATTACCATCCCATCTTCTGAGGCTTGCTCATTTTGAATGATATCGCCACCCAATGTAATTTCAATCACATAGCGATGTCCATGCAAATTGCGGCACTGGCTTTTATGATTGGGGATGCGGTGCCCACTATCAAACTCTAAACGTGTGGTGATTTCCATGGTTTATTCAGTACTATTTTTCAAGAAGATGATTCAAGCGAGAATTATATCAGGCTACGAATTAATACGCTTGAACCGACTCAATAAATCCTTCATAAGGAAGCGCTTTAGAGAAGTGATAACCTTGGCATTGATTTATTTTTAACACTTTGATGCGTTTTAAGCACTCCGAATCTTCCACACCTTCCGCCACTACTACTTTACCTAAGTTTTTGGCCACGCTTAGTGAAGGGTCTTGAAATTCTGTTTTAGTAGCAGGTTTTAGCTTCTCTTGTCTAAATAAGCCGCCTAAAAAATTCCGAATGCCATCAAAGAGACTGCCAGTACTTTCGATTGACTGCTGATTGTGAGTAGTGTATTTCTTAGGGAGTATCGTTTTTAATGATGCATCATTGCCATGATGAGCATTGAATGTTGTACTAACACTATTACTTGATGTAGCATTTTTAGTGGTTTAGTAATTCTTTACTTCTCGTAAGATATCAAAGAACGAGAATTGCTCACTACGCCTTGCTTTATTAATGGTCGGTGTTTACTTGCTTTCAACTTGGCTAGGGGCTTTTACTCTAATCGTTAAGCTGCGTTTAACCGCAATATCTCATTTAGCCTTTGCTTGAAACGCTTTGCAGATAGATTTTGTTCTATCGATGACAACATAAGCGCAAGTAGACCTTATTTTATCTAGAATAACCTGGCCCTCTAGTACAAAGCCGTGCAACATGAAGTCTGACTTGCTCCAAGGTATATCCGACCCAGAGATAAACACCCCAAGTTTTAATGCGTTCACTACTATTTTTTCATTTTTGATATCAATCATAAGAACTACTTAATGTCTCAATATGTGCAACAGCCACCTCAGCCAATGATGATAAATGATAACCACCCTCTAAAGAAGAAACGATGCGATTGTTAGCATGTATTTTTGCAATATGTTGAATAAATTTGGTTATCCAAACATAATCTTTTTTTGTCAGTGCAAGATCGGCAAGCGGGTCGTTAGCATGCGCATCAAAGCCTGCAGAGATGAAAATAATCTCTGGTTTGAAGGCTTCTAGCGCGGGTCTAAATGATTTTTCAAATACCTTGCGGAATGACTTACCATTACTCTTTGCAGGTAATGGAGCATTCAGCATATGATCACTAGCTGATTCAGCACCCTTATGTGGGTAAAAGGGGTGTTGGAAGGTGGAGCACAACATGACATTAGCATTGTCTTTGAATATATCTTCCGTACCATCACCGTGATGCACGTCAAAATCAATGATCGCCACCCGTTTTAGTTTGTATTTTTCTAATACATAAGCAACACCTGCCGCTACATGATTAAAAATACAAAAGCCTGCACTGTTGGCGCGGCCGGCATGGTGACCTGGCGGGCGGATGCAGCAAAAGGCATTATTGACTTTTCCTTGCATGACTAAGTCGGTGGCATGAATTACGGCACCAGTGGCGTGTAATGTTGCTTCTAGGCTCATTGGACCCATTGATGTGTCACCATCTAGCAACACTAAGCCCGCTTTCGGCGCAATACCAAAAATGTAATCAACATAAGCAGTACTATGCACACGGCGTAAGTCTTTTTTAGTTGCACTTGGCGCATCAGCAAACAATAGCTGGTCTTTTAAAGACGAAGCCATTACTGCATTTTTAATCGCTGTAATACGGGCTGGTGATTCTGGGTGGCTGCCATCCATGACGTGGAGAAGGGTGACAGGGTGGGAAATGAACGCCGTAGACATTGTTGTTAATCTAGCTAGTTAATTCTCGGAGCATTAGACAGCTCTGTTGATAGTTCTTGGTAAAAAGCCAATCGAATCGCATTGATTTTTCCTTCACCAATCGCATTCTTAATCGCGCAATCCGGCTCATGCTGATGCAAGCAATCACTAAAACGACAATGACCGAGGTACAGCCTAAATTCGATAAAGGAAAGCTCTAGTTCTTCTTGCGTTAAATGATTAATCCCAAACTCCTGCAAGCCAGGCGAGTCAATTAGCGTGCTATGTTGATTTAAGTGATACAAATGTGCTGCTGTTGTCGTGTGCTTTCCGCTATCTAAAGTGCTGCTAATTTCGCGTGTACGTACATTCTCATCAGGGAGTAAGGTGTTAATAATGGTTGACTTTCCCATACCTGATTGCCCAACCAATACACTTTGGTGGTGTTCTAAATAAGGCTGTAATGGGGCAGTATCTTCCAGCGCAGATAAATACACGGCTTGATAGCCGAGTGCTTCATATACTTTTAATTTATTTTTGGCGTCATTCGCTTCTGGTAAATCACACTTGTTTAATACAATCAGCGGTTTGATGTTGGCAGCCTCTGCGGCAGCCAAACAGCGGTTCAGCAAGGCTTCATAAAAACTAGGCTGAGTCGCAAGGACAATCAGGACTTGTGTGACGTTAGAAGCAAGAATTTTGCTTTTGAATCCATTGCTGCGATAAAGTAGGCTTTGACGTTTTTCGCTAGATTCAACAACACCTTCAGCTTTGTCTGTGAGTTTGATGTTGACGATATCGCCACAAGCTAAATCAGTTTTTTTGCCACGGGTAACACAACTAATTCTTGTTTTGTCTGCGAGTTCAACTTGGTAGCGCTTGCCATAGGCGGCGACGACTAGTCCTTGTAAGGTATTATTCTTCAAATTTGTAATACTGCTCATTAAGGTAGGCTGAAGTATTCATCTCGTCCTCTTCAAACCATTGTAAATTTAAATTGGTATTGCAAGCACGGACTTGTGCGACCAAACCTTTTGAAGATGCTACTTTGTGAAAAGGACGGGTGTAAATCTCTGAGCCATCCCCACCATAGCTAGAGGCATGGCAGCTGATACAGTTCTTATCAAGCAGGGTTTTACCTGCCACGATATCTGCTGTTGCAAAGAAATCGTTTGCCATTGCATCTGCACTGATTAAGCTCATTACCAATATTACCTTGTACATATGTTTACCCAAACAGGGATTAATGGTCAGTATACGCTGCTAATTTCGAAATGCGAATGCTGGCTGGTGGATGAGAGTCATAAAAAGCTGAGTGAAATGGGTCTGGCGTAAGCGTAGACGCATTATCGCGGTATAACTTAACTAAGGCATGAATTAAGTGTGTTGCACTGGCATTCTTCGCTGCGTAATCATCTGCCTCAAACTCGCATTTTCGTGAATAGTTTGCCATTAATGGCTTAATCAAGAATAAGAAGACCGGTGAGGCCATCATAAACAGCAATAGCGCCATATGGTTGCTTGGTGACGTCACGCCAAGACCTTGGAAAAACCAAGCTTGATTAATAAGCCAGCCGAGTAATGCCAAGCCAATTAAGCTTATGACGAAAATCATGATGATGCGTTTAATGACATGCTTATGTTTAAAGTGCCCAAGTTCATGCGCAAGCACTGATTCAATCTCCTCTGTGTTTAAGCGTTCAAGCAAAGTGTCAAAGAACACGACACGTTTACTATTACCAAAGCCTGTAAAGTAAGCATTGCCGTGGCTGCTTCTAGTTGAACCATCCATGACAAATAAGCCTTGTGATTTAAAGCCGCACTTAGTCAGTAAAGACTCAATTCTTGCCTTTAAGCCTTCGTCAGCCAATGGTGTAAATTTGTTAAATAAAGGGGCGATAAAAGTAGGGTAGACGGCGAGCATAGAAATGTTAAAGACAGTCCAAACCAACCATAGATAGAGCCACCAATACTCACCAGCACTTTGCATCAGCCAAAGTGCAGCGAATAGAATAGGTGCGCCTAATAGCAAACCAACGACGCTGTGTTTCACTAAATCAGATAAGAACATGGCGGGCGTCATCTTGTTGAAGCCGAATTTCTCATCAACAACAAAGGTTTTATAGTATTCAAATGGTAAGTCAACGATGCTACTCACTAATAAAGCACTACAGATGACCAGCGCGCCACGGAAGATATCGTGATTAGGTAGAATATTAGACCAAATCGTATCAATCCACTGCAGGCCGCCACCGATGGTTAGAATGAAAAGCAGTGCAGCTTGTACAAGCATTTCAAATAAGCCTAACTTTGTTTTAGCAGTCGTATAGTCGGCAGCTTTCTGATGCGCATCTAAGGCAATGTCTTTTGCGAAAGCGGCTGGTACTGCTTTGCGATTTTCTTGAACAAAGTTAATTTGGCGTGTGCCTAACCAGTAGCGAATAATGCTGCTAAAAGCGAGTAAGCCAACAAAGAGTAGGGTAAGTGTATGAGCCATGGTTTTATGTCTTAAGTTATTCTGTCTTGAGTTATAAAGTACGGTTAATCTGATATGATATTAAAGAATATAGTTTTATTAAAATAATTTGAAGCATTTACACTGCAATGGTTCGCGTACAATTCAAACATTCACTATTTTAATGGAAATCATGATGGAAGCTGAAAGTAATGTAATTAATAAAGATAATTTAATTTGGTTGGATATGGAAATGACGGGATTATTACCTGATTCCGACCGGATTATAGAGCTGGCAGCAGTGGTGACCGATGCCGAGCTTAATGTCCTAGGCGAGTCTCCTAGCATTGTGATTCAACAATCTGATGCTGTTTTAGATGGTATGGATGCTTGGAATACGGGCACACATGGACGTAGTGGATTAACGGATAAAGTTAAAGCCTCAACAACCGATGAGGCTGCGGGCTCTCAGCAAATGATTGATTTTCTAAAACAATATGTACCAGAAGGTAAGTCACCAATGTGTGGCAATTCCATTTGTCAGGATCGCCGTTTTATGGCGCGCTATATGCCAGAATTAGAAGCGTTTTTTCACTACCGCAATTTAGATGTGAGTGTGTTTAAAGAGTTGGCTAGACGTTGGAAGCCTGAAATCTACTCAGGCTTTAAAAAATCGGGTAAGCATGAGGCTTTGGCGGATGTGTATGAGTCAATTGAAGAGCTGAAGTATTATCGAGAGCACTTTATTATTAAATAGTATGATTAAGTGCGGATAACCAAGTAAATGAGCCGCATAAAAATGAGGCGGAATTTTCTTAGAAATAACGCCCCAAAGGAGGAGGTTTTAGCGTTGGAGAAGCTAATTTATATAAGGCATACTCCGTGCCAAACCTTCTTTTTATTGCTGTGCGATGACTTTTTTATATAAGTCTAGGCATGTAGTAGCGCTAGAAGCCCAGCTAACGTCGGTACTCATACAGTTTTTCTGGATTTTTCGCCACGCTTTTTCATCTTACCAAAGTGACGTTGCCTTTCTAATTGTGTCCAATAGTGCAGCTTGAGTGACACTTTTAAGCACAAACCCTGTTGCTGTATTGTTTTTGATGGATGCTGGTGATGTATGCTGAATAGAATCTGCTAAACCGCCTGTAGATGAGACAATAGGCGGTGTTCCATAGGTTAAGCCACATAGTTGATTTAATTCGTAAGGCCCAAAACGGGAGGGCATAATGAGCATGTCGGCACCTGCCATGATGTCGTGAGAGAGCAGATCGTTATAGCCGACATTAAGGCTAACTATGCCAGGGTATTGTTTGTGTAATTGGCCGAATGATATTTCTAATGCCTTTTTACCACTCCCTAAGATAGCAATTTGACGACCTTCAGCGACCAGTTTTGGAATAATGGGCGGCAACAAATCTAAACCTTTTTGATAGGCAAGCCGACTTACAACGCCCAGTAATGGGGCGCTTGCATCAGTGTTGAGCACAAATGTTTTTTGTAAGTGCTTTTTAACTGACTTCTTCCCAGTAATGTTCTTGGCCGAATAGGGTTTGATGAGCGCTATATCGGTAGCTGAATTCCTATTTTGCGTATCTATGCCATTCAAAATGCCAGTTAAGTGTGTTTGACGCTGTGATAATAAGCCTTACAAACCAAAACCAAAACCATAAGCTTAAGTTTGGATTTCTTTCGCGTAAGTCTGACTCACTGAGCTGAGGTGGTCTGCGTAAAAAAGAACTGCTTTCATAAAGGAAATTTGATCGTGAAATTCAAATCCGTTGATATTGAAATATTCAGCAGGTAGTGCTAATTGCTTCAACTGATTGACATCAAAGTTGCCTTGATAGGCCATGTTATGAATGCTAAATATCGTTTTTACAGGTGTTTTATCAACTAACTTAATATACGCAGATGTTAGCCCTGATTGCCAATCATTGCAATGAACGATGTTAGGTTGCCAGTTAAGAGGGGAGCCTTTTTTAGTGAGTAAGCTGGCGACTCTCGAAAGCACGCCAAAGCGTAATGCATTGTCAGGCCAATCAATATTATTGTTATCTGTATAGGGCCCATCTTTACGATCATATAAAGCATCATTTTTGATGGCGATTACATCCACATCACTATTAGCAGCTTTACCAGTAAAGAGTGTGCATTCCTGACCTAAAGCATAAATGGTTGCTAATTGTTTAACTGCTGTTAATTTATCAAGTAAATTGCTATACGCAGGTAACAATACTTTAATATTGCCGTTAAATTCAGCTGCGTTCTGTATGGCTTTTGGTAGTGCACCACTCACGTCAGCTAAGTCGCCAGTTTTAATTAATGAGTGCGCTTCGGATGTTAGAAATAAGACCCGCACATTTTTCTCGTGTGAAGTTTGGTGAAAGAAGTGATATCCACTATTATAAATGCTAATTGAATATTTTAAACTAAGGAATTGTATGTTGCTTGGGCAATGGATTGCAGTCGGTATTGGCGCTGCTATTGGTGCATGGCTAAGGTGGGGTTTAGGCTTAATGTTTAATGCAACATTACCAGTCCTGGCTTTAGGCACTTTGCTGGCCAACTTGTTAGGGGGCTATCTCATAGGGTTGGCTATTGGGTCATTCGCTTTATTGCCTTCTGTTTCTCCAGAGGTGAGGCTATTTGTCATGACGGGCATGCTTGGCGGATTAACGACGTTTTCTACTTTTTCTGCTGAAGGCGTGAATTTGATTGCGCGAGGGCAATATGCATGGGCTGTCATGCACGTGTTAGTGCATGTGCTGGGGTCTCTAGCCATGACGGGTTTTGGTATTTTAACGATTCATTTTATAAAAGGATAATGTGATGTAAGGCGTCTATTTGAAAGTGTTGGTACCAGAAAAATTGCTCAACTATGGTAATTTTTTTTACGAGTGGATTTTGCGAGAAGCTGAGTCGATGAGGAAACAACATGTACGATAGCTGAATTCGGCCGTTATGGACACCTAAAGGAGTTGCATTCTTTGAATTAGCAGGCGAGATATATATTGCGTTGGATTTTTTTGCGACTAAAGAGGATATTGAACAGTTATCAATGTTGTTACAGTCGGTGGATAATTAATTGTTTTATATTAAATTTAAGGCAGAGATAGAGAAGACGAAATAATCTAAATGGTTAATAAAATTGCTGCCAATAAAAAAGCCCGAACAAGTCGGGCTTTTTTATTGATGAGAAACAGTTTACTTCTGTGTTTCAACCATCACTAACGGTTCGCTAGTATTACTTACCGTTTCATCTTTTTTCCAGTTTGCTGGCTTACGTGGTACTTTTGGCTTTGCTGCCGGCTTCGCTGTTTTTGCAGCAGCCTTCGTTTCGACCATCTGTAAGCCACTATCAGCTAAATCAACTGGCTTTGCAGCTTTTGGCTTGCGTGGCGCTCTTGGTTTTGCTGGTTTCTTAGCAGTAAGCTTTTTAGCTGACTCAGCTTTTGTTGCTGTAGGTGTTTCTTTTTCGACTGCTTTTGGTTTTACCTTAGATTTTGCTGCTTTGCGAGGAGCTGCCTTTGGCTTTTCATTTACGCTGACTGTCGTTTCCGCTGCATCTGTCGTTTTCTCAACTTTAGTGTTATGTGCGTTAGTTTCAACCGCTTTAGTTTCTTTAGTCTCAGGTTTTGTTTCCACTACAGGCGTTACAAGCTGCTTTTCGTTTGCTGTATTTTCAGCTGGCATTACATTGTTCGCTTCATCACGCGGTTTACGATCACGTCTACCACCACGACCACGTCTGTTTCCACGTGATTGTTGGTTATTTGACTTTTCTGAAGCTTCGTCATTAACTGCTGCTTCAGTTTTCTGCGTGTTTGGCTTTTCATCATGTGGTTGACGTGAGCGCTCTTGTTTTACTGCATTGTCGTTACGTTGTTGAACGTTGTTGTTATCATTGCCGCCATTTGCGTTACGGTCGCGGTTATTGCGACTGCGATTGCGATTGCGATTGCGGTTTTTGTTGCTACGTTCGCGGTTATTGTTAGTTGGCTTTTCTTCGGTTGCCGGCTTTTCTACTTTAACCTCACCTGTGCCACCTAACCATTTTTTAACAAGGCTAATAAATGATCTTTTAGCGGCTGGTTTACTTGGGATTTTCGCTGTAACAGGGGCTGGTGTTGTAGTCGAGATGCCTTTAACAAGGGCAACTGGTGCAGTAGGTTTATTTTCTGTTGTTAGGCTACTTGCAGGGTCGCTTTCTGATGGTATTTCTACCATATCATAGCTTGCGCGTGTAGTATCCTCAGTCACATCTTCTTGCTTAAGACGCACGATAGTATAGTTTGGTGTTTCCATATGAATGTTTGGAATTAACACCACTTCTACGCCCATCAATTGTTCAATGCTATGAATCTCTCCACGTTTTTCATTGAGTAAGAATGTCGCTGCATCGACTGGTAATTGCACTTGAATAACAGCGCTGCTGTCCTTCATTGCCTCCTCTTGCGTAATGCGTAATATATGCAATGCTGTTGATTCAATGCCGCGAATATGGCCTGTGCCGTTGCAACGAGGGCAAGCACTGTGGTTTGCTTCACTCAGGCTTGTACGTAAACGCTGACGAGAAAGCTCTAGTAAACCAAAGCGTGATATTTTTCCAATTTGAACGCGGGCACGATCTGGGTTTAGTTCATCACGTGTACGATTTTCGACTGTACGTTGATTGCTTGATTTTTCCATGTCGATGAAATCAATTACAACCAAACCGCCAAGGTCCCGCAATCTTAATTGACGCGCTACTTCTTCAGCTGCTTCAAGATTGGTATTTAAAGCAGTTTGCTCAATATCCGCACCTTTGATTGAACGTCCTGAGTTAACGTCAATTGAGACTAAAGCCTCAGTATGGTCAATCACGATGGCGCCACCAGATGGTAAACGCACTTCACGGGAGTGCGCAGTCTCAATTTGATGTTCAATTTGGAAGCGAGAGAAGAGAGGGGTTTCGTCTTCATATAACTTGACGCGTGCTACATTAGCTGGCATCACGTGATTCATGAATTGAACCGCTTGCTCATACACTTCAGGAGTGTCGATGAGAATTTCACCAATGTCTGTACTAAAGTAATCACGTATCGCACGAATCACTAAACTACCTTCTTGATAAATCAGGAAAGCACCTTTTTGTGTCGTTGAAGCACCTTCAATGGCAGCCCAAAGCTGTAATAGGTAGCTTAAGTCCCATTGTAGCTCTTCTGCAGAGCGGCCAATACCTGCGGTACGGGCAATAATGCTCATGCCTTTTGGTACATCAAGTGAGGCCATAGTGTCACGTAATTCACTACGTTCATCACCTTCTACACGACGTGAAACACCACCACCACGCGGGTTGTTTGGCATTAATACTAGGTAACGTCCTGCAAGTGAGATGTAAGAAGTTAATGCGGCACCTTTAGTGCCACGTTCATCTTTGTCGACTTGCACGATAAGCTCTTGACCTTCTTTAAGCACATCCTGAATGCGGACTTTCCCACCTTCTGGATTGCTATTAAAGTATGAGCGTGAAATTTCTTTAAAGGGTAGAAAGCCGTGGCGTTCTGAACCGTAGTCGACAAAAGCTGCTTCTAGTGAAGGCTCTATACGAGTGATAATGCCTTTGTAAATGTTACTTTTACGTTGTTCTCTACCTGCGTGCTCGATGTCTAAATCGATCAGTTTTTGTCCATCGACAATCGCAACGCGTAGTTCTTCTGACTGCGTTGCATTAAATAACATGCGTTTCATTGAATACTCCCACGCTAGGCGGGCAGATGATAGAGCAAATTAAAGTGCTGAAGAGTCGATTAATGATGCCTGTGGCATGATCAATGAATTTATGATGAAGCAAATGTACGGTAAGAACATGCTTTTAACAAAGGCTTCACTGCTTTTCAGTTGAAAATCTGTTGTTAAAAACCACTTGAGCACTTAAAATTTGTGTTTGTAGGCGCTCAGTTATGACGTTACCTCGATAACGACAAACTACGGTGAATGGTCATGATGTTGCTTAGTTATACTTAAAAATTATGCCTGTTATTGCTATAAATTCGTTAAAATCGAGACTTCAGTCACTTTAGTCGCACTTTCTAATTTTTATCTGCGGCGGCTATAGCGTAATAATTTTATCGCTACTTAAATTTGGCGAGCGGTATTAACCAAATGTTCTTTAAAACTAAATATTTAATAATGAAATATTTAGCCTCGCTAGTCTAGAGTTTCTCTAGATTTAGACGAAACTAGAGTATAGGCTTTATTAAGGTTTTAGGCAAAAAATATGACACAAGTAAGTGAAAATAAACAAATAAGTGAGCATGCAGCGGCGTTGCTCACCATTGATGAGGCTAGTGAAGGGCAACGTGTTGACAATTTCTTAGCTAAAATACTAAAAGGCGTTCCTAAAAGCCATATTTACCGCATTTTACGCAGTGGAGAAGTGCGGGTTAATAAAGGTCGAGTCGATGCATCACTTAAGTTAAGTTTAAATGATGTCGTAAGGGTGCCGCCAATACGGATGTCGGCAAAAAATCCAACATCAGCTACATCGAAAGCGCCTGAAGAGGCTAAGTTCGACAAAGCCATTGTCTATGAAGATGAGGCGATGCTAGTTATTGATAAGCCAGCTGGTTTTGCTGTACATGGTGGCAGTGGGATTAGCCGGGGCGTGATTGAACAACTGCGCTTGGAACGACCAAAAGCTAAGTTTTTGGAATTGGTGCATCGTTTAGATCGTGACACTTCTGGTGTGTTAATGCTGGCTAAGCGGCGTAGTGCCTTGGTGGCATTGCATGCGGCGATTAAAGGCAATAAAACCGATAAACGTTACGCGGTGATGGTGGCTGGCGAATGGACGGACGCAAAAAAACGTGTTGTTTTATATTTGCAGAAATATGTGCTGCCCAATGGGGAGCGCCGTGTTAATGTGGTGCCCGATAAAAGGGAAGATAAACACAATGAGGCGCAGGTTTCAGAAACGGTTTTCTACTTAAAACAAGTATTTGAAGGTTTCAGCTTGTTGGAAGCTAAGTTGGTTACTGGCCGTACACACCAATTGCGTGTGCAATTAGCGCATTTAGGCTTTCCGATTCTTGGGGATGATAAGTATGGCAACCTTGATTTAAATAAAAAATTACAAAAACAAGGCTTGAAACGAATGTTTTTGCATTCGTGTGAAACTAAATTAGCACACCCACTCTCTCATGAGCGATTGCGTTTATTTGCACCATTGCCGAAAGAGCTGGATAAGTTCATCCAGGCATTAACAAAAAATACTTAGCAAAACAGAAGGTTATAGTTTGATAAGAAAAGATGGTAAACAATTTGATTTGATTGTATGGGACTGGGATGGCACGTTGGTGGACTCCACTGGTATGATTGCAGGTGCGCTTGTCAAGGCGACGGAGCAGGTGGGTTTACCTAGTTTGCCGCTAGATAAAGCACGTAGCGTTATCGGGCTTGGGCTGCGTGAATCTATTGATACTTTATTTGGTGATATTTCAGCAGAGCAAGCACAAGCGTTAAGTAAACAGTATTCGATTAATTATTATACAGGTGAAGAAAAAATCCTTTTATTCGAAGGCGCTCAATCGCTTATAACAGAGTTAAGGAGGCGTGGGTATAAGCAAGCTGTAGCGACAGGCAAAGGTAGAAGAGGACTTAATCTTGCATTAGAAAACTCAGGGTTTGCTCGCTACATAAACGCAACGAAAACAGTAGACGAGTGCTTTTCAAAGCCACATCCGCAAATGTTAGATGAGTTGATGGATGAACTTGTGGTGACGCCTGAGCGCACAATAATGATTGGTGATAGTACGTACGATTTGCAAATGGCACAGAATGCGGGTGTACAGTCATTAGCGGTGACTTTTGGTGCGCATACGAGTGATAAGCTATTGAAACATAATCCAAAAAGTATTTTTAATACGTTTCAAGAGCTCAGTGATTGGTTATTAAATAATGCATGACCAAACGATTGTATTCAAAAGCAGTGATTTGCAAGAGCAATCACTGGGGCTTAGGTTCGATTTGCCACAGTTGGGCGAACATGCAACAGGCTTTGTAATTCGATTTGAAACTAAACCTTATGCTTATGTGAATCAATGTGCACATATGCCAGTAGAGCTTGATTGGAATGAAGGAAAATTTTTCACAGTAGATAAAACGTTTATCATTTGTGCGACGCATGGCGCACAATATGCACCAGAGACAGGACGCTGTATTGCTGGGCCGTGTAAAGGAAAACAGTTGCAACCATTAGCCGTAACAGAGAAAAATAACAAAGTGACTATTCATTTAGATTCGCTTGTAGACGCGCTCAAAAAGCAATCACCTAAAACTTAATTAATAGAAAGCTAAAAGAAATGGCAGACGAAATAAATACGCAAGATAGTCAATGGCAAAAAGGTGTGATTGAAAAGCTAGCGACATCTAGTTTGGATGAGCAAAAGGCGTCTAGGCGTTGGGGTATTTTCTTTAAAATACTGACTTTCTTGTACTTGCTTACCATATTGGCTTACGCTGTTGGCTGGGTTGTGAAAGATGGCAAGGCAATGACTGGTTCACATACGGCATTAATTGATATCGCTGGGGTAATTATGCCTGGTGGTGAGGTGAATGCAGATGCGGTGTTAGGGAGTTTGACCGATGCTTATGAAAGTAAAGGGACCAAAGGTATTATTCTGCGGATTAATAGCCCTGGCGGCAGCCCTGTGCAAGCGGGGATTATCAATGAGGAAATCAATCGTCAAAAGAAATTGCATCCAGAGATTCCAGTCTATGCGGTCGTAGAAGATATTTGCGCTTCAGGGGGTTATTATATTGCTGCAGCAGCAGATAAAATCTATGTTGATAAAGCAAGTATTGTTGGTTCCATTGGTGTGTTAATGGATGGTTATGGCTTTACTGGTGTGATGGAGAAGGTTGGCGTAGAGCGTCGATTAATGACTGCTGGTAGAAATAAAGCCATGTTGGATCCGTTTTCACCCGTCAATCCTGAACATAAAGCGTATGCGCAAGCGCTGCTGGATGGGATTCATGAGCAATTTAAGACCGTTGTACGCGAAGGTCGTGGTAAAAGACTACATGAAACGGCGGACACTTTTAGCGGTTTGTTTTGGAGTGGTGAGGAGAGTATTAAAATTGGTTTGGCAGATGCATTTGGTAGCACAGAATTTGTTGCTAGAGATGTCATAAAACAAGAGGATATTGTTGACTTTACACACCAAGAGACTTTTGCGGACCGCTTTGCTAAGCGCTTGGGAGCGAGTATTGCTAAACATATTGGATTTGATGTTGAGGCAAGCGGGTTGAAGTTGCGTTAAGCCTTTCTAATATCAAGTGTTGGTGGTTATAAAGTAAAAAAGCTGGGCATCGGGCAGCTTTTTATTTGTCTGCAGATGTCGCAGAAGAACTATTGAAATTAAAGCGCTACATCATTAAACGAATGATTTAGTATAGTTAATTAACCCATTTGTAGAGCTGTCATAATTCGTCACTGTTTCATTACTCGTCAGTTGCGGCAAAATTTGGTTAGCGATTTGTTTGCCGTACTCTACACCCCATTGGTCATAGCTATTAATATCCCAAATAATGCCTTGTACAAAGATTTTGTGCTCATAAAGTGCAATCAACCTGCCTAATGTATTTGGTGTTAGCTTGTCAAATAGGATGGATGTTGTGGGTCGATTACCTTCAAACTTTTTGTGAGGCAATAGTTTTTCTAATGCCTCACCTGATAAGCCTTGTTCTTCTAGCTCAGCACGTGCTTCCGCTTTCGTCTTGCCTAGCATCAGCGCTTGTGTTTGCGCCAAGAAGTTCGCCAATAGAATTTTATGGTGCCCATTACCATTAGTGCCGACCTCATAGTGGCTATGCATTGGCATTAAAAAGTCTGCAGGTACGACAAGTGTGCCTTGGTGGATGAGTTGATAAAACGCATGTTGACCATTGGTGCCAGCTTCCCCCCAAATCACAGGCCCAGTTTTGTAATGAACACGTTTGCCATTGCGGCACATGAACTTACCGTTACTTTCCATATCGGCTTGCTGCATATAAGCAGGAAGGCGCGCCATGCCTTGGTCATAAGGTAAAATCACTTGTGTGTCCGCATGAAAAAAGTTGTTATACCAAACGCCAATGAGCGCCATGATGACCGGCATATTTTGTTCTAATGGTGCTGTTCGGAAGTGATTGTCCATCTCATGGCCTCCAGCGAGCAACTCTTCAAAGTAACCCATGCCGACATATATAGCAATTGACAAGCCAATTGCTGACCACAATGAATAGCGTCCGCCGACCCAGTCCCAAAACTCGAACATATTAGCGCCATCAATACCAAATTCCGTGACGGCTTTTGCATTGGTCGATATGGCAACAAAATGTTTTGCAATTTGAGCACTATCTTTTGCGCTCTGTAAGAACCATGCACGCGCTGAACGTGCGTTTGTCATGGTTTCTTGCGTTGCGAATGTTTTTGACGCCACAATGAAGAGGGTGGTTTCAGGATTGCATTTTTCTAATGCACGCACCAAATGCGCGCCATCAATATTAGACACAAAGTGGATGTTCAGCTCTGGATTGGCGTAAGGCTTTAATGCATCGCAAACCATCACAGGACCTAAGTCTGAGCCACCAATGCCAATGTTAACCACGTCAGTAATTTTTTTGCCCGTGTAGCCTTTCCATTCGCCACTACGCACTTTGTCAGAAAAAACACGCATTTGGGCTAAAACAGCATTCACATCTGGCATCACGTCTTGATCATCAACATAGACTGGCGTGTTGCTGCGATTGCGAAGGGCGGTATGTAAGACTGCACGATCTTCTGTGATATTGATTTTTTCACCAGAGAACATACGATCACGCCAGCTTTCAATTTTCGCTTCGCGCGCCAACTGCATTAATAAGCCCAATGTTTCTTCGGTGATGCGATGTTTTGAATAGTCCAACAACAAATCATCTAGCTTTAAGCTGAATTTATCAAAGCGTTGCGGGTCTGATTCAAATAGATTGCGCATATGCAACTTTTGAATAGTTTCTTGATGATTACAAAGAACTTTCCAGCCTGGGTGTTCAGTTAATATTGCCATTGATTCGTCTGTTTTTCTAGTAAGTTATTTGGATATTATAAGTCGTTAGTATTAAGCTAATGTGATAACAATCCCAGCTAATGGCGGAATTGATATCACAAGTGAGTGGTGATGATTCATCCATCCTATGTTCTCAGGTTGCAGTTGACTACCATTGCTGACATCGCCGCTACCGTAAACACATGCATCTGTGTTAAGCACTTCTTTATAGTGACCATAAACTGGCACACCAAAACGCTGCCCTTCTCTCGGGACAGGCGTAAATTTTAGTGCTATAGGTCAAATTACGGGCCCACTTGGCATTACGATGTATACACAGCATATTAGTATACAGTAGAAGTTGATTAAAGCGGCTGATCAAGCTTTGTATGTGGTGAAAGAGTCGGGCAGGAATCAATTAAAAGTAGCCGAAGGTTGATATTTAACTTTTTCTAAGGTCATTTCTAGTAAGAAAGCTGCTTAAATACTAGCGACATGCTGAGCTAATGCCCAGTCAATATGTTCTTTGATAAGGTCACTTGTATTAACTTTGCGTGCTTTGAGGGCACTTATAACCTCTGGCTTGCTAGGCGCATTACCTAGCCCAATAGCGATATTGCGTAACCACTGCTCGTAGCCAATGCGATAAATGGCACTGCCAACCATTTTTTGTTTAAACTCATTCTCCGTCCAGCTAAAACATTCAACCAAACTAATATCATCTAAGCCGTGACGGACCTGGAAGTCTTCCTCTTGTGTGGTTTCGGCAAACTTATTCCAAGGGCAAGTGAGTTGGCAGTCATCACAGCCATAGACACGGTTACCGATGAGTGGCCTGAATTCAACAGGAATGCTATTTTTAAGCTCGATAGTGAGGTAGGAGATGCACCGCCTTGCATCAACCTCATATGGTGCTGTGATGGCGTTAGTAGGGCAGATATCAATACAAGCATTGCAAGTGCCGCAGTGGTTGGTTGCAGGTTTGTCTATGGGTAGTGGGAGATTCGTATAAATTTCACCTAAAAAGAACCATGAGCCATGGTCTTTATTGATCAGTAAAGTATGTTTTCCACGCCAACCTAAGCCTGATTTTTCTGCTAAAGCCACTTCTAGTACGGGTGCACTGTCGGTAAATACACGGTATTCAACACGCTGCGTAGCCTGTTGGATTTTGTCGCAAAGTTTTTGTAATTTATGACGAGCGACTTTGTGGTAATCGCGGCCTAGTGTATAACGCGAAATAAACGCTTGCTCACCATCGTTCATTACTTGCCAGCTATCTTTAGCCTTAGCGGGTAAGTAGTCTAATCGTGCAGAAATAATGCGGATGGTATTCGGGATTAATTCAGCAGGGCGGGTTCGCTTAGTGCCGTGTTTTGCCATATAATCCATCTCACCATGAAAGCCTTTTTCAACCCATTTTTGATGATACTCTTCTGCGTGAGACAAATCCGTATCGGTAATGCCAATATCGGAAAAGCCGAGCTCACGACCCCAGAGTTTGATGTCATCGGCGAGGCGCGTCAAATCGTTAGTAATCGAAGTGCTGGTAGTCATGAATGAGTATTTTACACTTGAATTGGCGAATGAAGCAGCGACTTTAGAAGCAGGACGACAATTTTCTAAGCAGTTGGCAGTAGGAACGACGGTTTATTTGCATGGCGATTTAGGGGCAGGTAAAACAACATTTGTTCGCGGTGTGCTGCAAGGTTTAGGCCATACAGGGAAGGTGAAAAGCCCAACTTATACTTTGGTTGAGCCATACGAACTGGCGGGATTGAATGTCTACCATTTTGATTGTTATCGATTCCTCGATGAATATGAATGGGATGAGGCTGGCTTTAGTGAGTATTTTAACGAGACTAGTATTTGCATGGTAGAGTGGCCTGAAAAAGCAGGTACACTATTGCCTGTCCCAAATATTGATGTGAGATTAAGTTTGTCGAGTAATCAGCAACAAATGGTTGGTCGGAAATTGGAAATTCTTACACGGTAATTATTTAAGGAATTATGCCCAAACTCTTTTATTCACAACTGTTTTCAAAACTCACTATATTTACGCTGCTTTTATGTGGCGCCATCTCTGCGTTGGCTGGAAATGAGGTCACTTCTACCCGTGTTTGGCCAGCTGAAGATTATACGAGGGTGACATTTGAGGCGGATGATGTGTTTGAGTATCAAACACTTTCGCTAAAAAATCCTGAACGTTTAGTGTTAGATATTGAGAATATTTCACTCAATACTATTTTGAAATTACTGCCATTACAAATACTGGCTGCCGATCCTTATGTGCAACAAGTGCGTATTGCACAAAACCAATCAAATGTTGTGCGTGTGGTGGTCGATTTAAAGCAAGAAGTGAATTTTAATGTATTTGCATTAAGCCCCGTAGGTGAGTACCAACATCGATTAGTACTTGATATTTTACCATTAAAAGATCCTGTGATGACCATGCTAGATAGATTGGGTAGAGAGCTTAAAAGTAAGCCTGAAGCGGCTGATAGTAAACAGCCAGTTAATACACCAACTGAGCCAAGCACACAGAAATCGCATAAAAATCGCATTATTACCATCGCCATTGATGCAGGGCATGGCGGTGAGGATCCGGGAGCACGTGGTGCAAAAGGCAGTTATGAGAAAAACATTACCTTGGCTATCGCTAAAAAACTAAAAGAAAAGGTTGATGCAGAGCCGAATATGCGAGGCGTGTTAACGCGTAAGGGGGATTACTTTATTTCTTTAGGTGGGCGTGTCATCAAGGCGCGTAAGCTGCAAGCGGATTTGTTTATTTCTATTCATGCGGATTCGTTTACGAAATCTACTGCGCGTGGTTCCTCTGTTTTTGCTCTATCGGAACGTGGTGCAACTAGTGCGACAGCGCGTTATTTGGCTAAGAAAGAAAACCAGTCGGATTTAATTGGTGGTGTGAGCTTGAACGATAAGGAGCCTATCTTAGCGAGAACCTTATTGGATTTATCACAAGCAGCAACGATTAATGATAGCTTGAAGCTAGGCAAGGCCGTTTTAAACTATGTTGGCAAAATTAACGTGCTACACAAAAAGCATGTAGAGCAAGCCGCTTTTGCCGTATTAAAATCGCCTGATATTCCTTCTATTCTTATTGAGACCGCTTTTATTAGCAATCCAGAAGAAGAGCAAAAATTGAACAACAGCTACCATCAAGACAAGCTTGCCGACTCCATTCTTGATGGCGTTAAAAAATATTTTAAAGCCAACCCAGCACTAGCACGTACGGTTGCTAATCACTAATTTGGGTTTAATTATATTAAATGAATCATATTAAGGTGTTACCCGACCAACTCATTAGCCAAATTGCAGCGGGTGAAGTGGTTGAGCGGCCTGCATCTGCATTAAAAGAGATGCTAGAAAATAGTCTGGATGCACAAAGCACAGAGGTTAAAGTCAGCCTGGTGCAGGGTGGGACTAAACAGTTAAGAGTTGCCGATAATGGTGTTGGGATTGAGGAGACTGATTTAGCCTTGGCGTTAATCAGACACGCCACCAGTAAAATCAATTCCTTAGAAGACTTAGAATCTGTTGCTAGTCTTGGTTTTCGTGGTGAAGCCCTGGCTAGTATTGCATCGGTTTCTCGCACACAAATCGTAAGTCGTGCACGAGCAGCTATGCATGCTTGGGTGATTCACTCGAATGGAAGTGAAGTTTCCACATTAGAACCGAGCGCACTAGATGCTGGTACGATTATTGAAGTGAATGATTTGTACTTTAATACGCCAGCAAGGCGCAAGTTTTTAAAAAGAGAAGCGACTGAGTTCGGGCATTGTGAGGAGGCTTATACACGCGTCGCTTTGTCGCGGCCTGATGTTGCTTTTACGTTAGAACATAATGGCCGTATCATCAGCCGCTATACTGTATCGGAGCCGAGCAAACGTTTTAAAGAGGTATTAGGTGCTGAGTTTACCTCTGAAACGATAGCCGTTGATGATGAGGCTGCTGGTTTACGTTTTTGGGGTGTAGCTGCCAAGCCAACCTTTAATCGTGGTCGGCGTGATACGCAGTATGTTTATATCAATGGCCGTTTTGTAAGAGACAAGCTGGTTTCACATGCAATTCGTCAAGCTTATCAAGATGTTTTACATCATGACCGCCACCCGGCCTATGTATTGTTTTTAGAGTTGGATCCTAACTTAGTCGATGTCAACGTACACCCAGCAAAAACAGAAGTGCGGTTTAGAGATGGGCAAGCGATTCATCGCTTTATTTTCCATGCGCTGAATAAAGTGCTGGCAACGCCGACAGGTGATTCGAATGCGGCAACAGCAGGGCAAGCGCAGTTTAACCCATTTGCATCTCAAAGCGCCCCCTCTCAAAGTTGCAGCACTCAAAGTCCATCTCATCCATACCCAAAACATCAATCACAAATTAACTTATCAGCAAATCAAACACCAGATTTATACCAAAAGTTATATGGTGATATAAGCCCCGCGGGGAACACAGGTGCTAACCAACCTTCATTTGAGTCGAGCGAAAAACGAATCGATTCGGTGCTGAGCTCG
>JAPKBG010000026.1 GCA_028823485.1 Methylophilaceae bacterium
CATAACGGTTGTTCTCTAATGTTAATTTTCGATCAACCTTTCCATTAATATTCATTTCACCACGCACTGAAACATAATTATTGAGTGGTGTAGATATTTCTAGATTCGTACCAGTTAGACCTATCGTGACGCCTACGTTAGCCTGTTGCGCGTTTTTAGTCTCATCTGAGAAAGCTGAGTTTGTTTATAGCACTGATGCTGCAAGTGCAAAGGGTGTTAGTGCGCGTTTCATGTTGGACATTCCTTGTTTTGTGCTAGACACTATTTTTATACTAATTGGTATTTTAGTTTTTTCAGATAGATATAGCAACTGGCACAATCTTGCCATACTTCATTTTTAGAGGCTGAAGTAGCTAAAGCTGCACCAACCTACGGGCTGATGATTGGTTGGCAAAGGTAGTAAAGGTGGCATAGGTACTGCTATCATTAGCCTGTAGGCTGATTTGCTTGGCAAAGGTCTGGTAAGGGTAGGGCCAAAAGTGGCAAAGGTCAGATACCAGCGACCTGACTATCAATAAATATAATCTTGCGATTGTGGCCCAGTTAAATCCATTCGCAATCTAACCTTAGAGTTATCACATGAAAAAATACCAAATCTATGGCATCGGCGCTGCTCTTGTCGATACCGAAGCTGTAGTGACTGACAATTTTTTAAGCACCCACAAAATCGACAAAGGTTTGATGACCTTGGTAGACGAAGAAAGACAATTTGAGTTATTAAGTGCTTTAAGCTCCCACGCATTTCATATTAAACGAAGTTGCGGTGGTTCTGTATGCAATACTGTTGTTGCAGCAAGCTGCTTTGGCTCTACAACATTCTATTCTGGTAAAGTGGCAGATGATGAGGATGGGAGGTTCTTTGTTGAGGACTTGCAGGCAACAGGCGTTGATTTTCACAAAGCAGGAGCTGGCTCTGGTACTACAGGTAAGTGCTTAGTTATGGTCACTGATGACGCAGAACGTACTATGAATACTTTCTTAGGGGCGAACCTGGATTTGACTTCCAATGAGGTAGACGAACCTACGCTTATCAATTCAGATTGGTTATACCTAGAAGGCTATCTAGTCACTGATGACACTAGAACTGACGTTGCAGTGAGGGCCATAGAATGTGCCAAAGCAAACCGAGTAAAAACTTCACTTAGCCTCTCCGATCCATTTGTCGTTCAGGTATTTAAAGATAACTTACTTAAGGTTATTGGTAACGGTGTAGATTTACTGTTTTGCAACTCCGACGAAGCAAAAAGTTTTACTAAAACCCATAATACAGAAGCTGCGGCAGAGCAATTGAAAAAGTACGCCAAAACCTTTGTGATTACCCTTGGTGCTGGTGGCTCATTATCCTATGATGGTGTGGATCTGTTGCAAACACCTGGCGTCACTGCAAATGCAGTCGACACCAACGGCGCAGGCGATATGTATGCTGGTGCTTTTTTGTATGCTATTAATGCAGGTCACAGCTATGCATTGGGGGCTAAATTTGCTAATGAAGCCGCAGCCCGTGTGGTAAGCCAGTTTGGCCCACGAATAGATTCTTTAGAATATGAGCAAATCAAGCACCTATTTAATATCTAATTAACCACGTTATACGGTATGTTAATGTCATAACACATCTTAAATGACTCCGTCATTGCAGTGGTTCAGTGTTTAGGAAGTTCAGAGGAAAATATTTCTAATTATTCAGTTTTTACTTTTGAGTAAGCCTCTGAAGGTCATCCAGATAAACCAGCTGATCAAATCTCTAATGAATTTTTTGACGCAATGTGTGCTTTAAATACCAAAGAGCGTGAACTTATGTGGGTGCCTACAGCACCTCTGGTTTAGTCGAGGCTAAGGGTGCTTATGACCATTCTTAATGATAATAATAAGAAACTAAACATAAGGCCTTAGGCAGATATTGGACACAGCCTGATGTACTTAAGACTCTAAAACACTTGGTTAGTTAATATTAATGATAGCTAGAAGTAGTCTTAGGTAGTTCATATAGTTAATCCATTATGAATAGATAAAGGTAACCTTAAGTAGTTCTCTTTAGTTGATCATTAAAGTAATACATAAAGAATATGCCTAGAGACTTAAGTATATTTTTTAAGTATTGTTGCTAAAATTTTTTGTAAATTATCAGAGTAAATAATGTTCAAATTTTACACTAGAGCGATCTATTTATTAACCGCAGCCTTGATGGCACCCCACGCAATGTCTCAAGACCTATCATGTTGGTCTGATAAGACTGTTTGTCGTTTAGTTAAAAGTAATGGCAGAATTTTCTGAAGGCACAGAAAATCAAGCCAATGTCTTAGAGCTAATTGGTAATGG
>JAPKBG010000008.1 GCA_028823485.1 Methylophilaceae bacterium
GCCTGTGGCATCTTTACATACTAATGCTAATAAACATGGGTAACCTATCCAATGTAAGGCATCTGTTAAGCCATGTTTCTGTACAATTTTTTCAACTTTCTGCTTTAAAACGGCGCCATTTTTCCAGTTAATATTAATCATATCGTTTTTTTTGAATTCGTCGATAGTATTAATCATCGCTGCTAACCCAGTAGTCTCCGCACCGTGGGTGCTAGAAATTAAAAAGAGCTTATCTTCGCCTTCATTTCTAATACCGCCAAGCTCCATCACATCAGCGCGCCCTGTTAGTGCACAAGCAGAAAAGCCATTAGCAATACCTTTACCCCAAGTAGATATATCTGGCTTCACGCCAAAGTAATGTTGTGCGCCTTTAAGGCTCCACTTAAACCCAGAAATCATTTCATCCAATATAAGTAAAACACCTCGTTCTTTACAAAGCGCAGCTACCTTATGTAGAAACTCATCTTTAGGTGGGTCAAATTTAACAGGTTCTAATATTAAACAGGCAATATCATGACCTTTATCAGCCAATAGCGCCTCAACTGACTCGATGTTGTTATAACTAAATAATGCGGTCATATCGCGTGTTTTGGCAGGAATACCTTTATCACAAGGCGTGGTAACAATAAACCAATCATCAAAACTAAAAAAGTTATGTTCGCGACAGATTGCTACGCGGTTCTTACCTGTAAAAGCACGCGCCAACTTAACCGCAGCAGTAGTAACTGTTGAGCCATTCTTAGCAAACTTAACCATGTCGCCAGACTCGACCGTCTCTAAAAATAGTTTAGCAGCTTGCAACTCAATATGCGCCGGCCTTTGGAAGTTTGTCCCCTGAAATGCGGCATCAGCAACAGCCTGTGCGACAGGTTCGTAGCCATGCCCGATACAAACCGATGTAAGCCCCATACTACAATCGAGGAACTGATTGCCATCTAAATCCCATATATAAGCACCTTTGCCATGTGTAATTGCTGCAGGAGCATTGTATGGAAACTGGTCATCACCTTTAGAGTAAGTATGAGCTCCTCCTGGGATAAAGTTATGCACCTCGTTCGAGAACTCACGTGACTTAGTAAAATTATCAATCATTGCTATGCTGCTTTCAAAAATATTTAAAGAATATTATTGTACTCGTCATAAATACATCGTCGAGTAGCCTTCTACCGCAAAAGGGGCAGTTAGCTCGATGAGTTTTTGGTTTTTATCTAGAAATTTTACAATTTCTAATACAGACATTCTAGGTGCCGATGCTTTAAATTTTTCATAAACCGCTCTACAAACAACTAAATCTTCTGGGTTATCCACTGTTAACCTAAGGTCTTTGCGAATAAGTACTTGAGGTGGTCGAGCTTTAATTACTTTAAAGTCTGAAACGTTCTCACGAATGTAAAGTGTGCAAAGTTCAGACCTATGTTTGCTTTCACCATGGGTATGAGACTTTTCTAGCGCATCCAAAGTAATAATTTCAAAACCACAACCATCGACAATATCCTCCATAAATGTTGCATCTGCCACCTCAGAGATATGCTGACTCCATAAATCATTTACAGCTTCATAGTATAAGAATGGAGACTCGCTAGTTGTACGAAAAACATCAGTAGCCTCAGCTAATTGGCCGCATTGAATCAAACGAGACAAAACATCTCCTTCATCCCCTACAATGTAACGAATATTCTTTTCTTCTGCTATCTGCTTAAATATTTCATTCTCAACACCTTCTGATATACCTAGTACAACTTCATCAACAACATCAATTGATTGCAAACAGTCGACAATGTTATCTATAATCTTTATACCTGTACTTACATCAAGGTTCTGCATAGGCTTACCATAAAGCCGTGAACCTTGGTTACGACATGCTAATGCTGCTACAAGACGCCTTTTCATAATCATCCAATACTAGAATTAGTGATTGGCATATTGGTTTCAACACTACTTTTAAGCACTTTTCCATATATCTGATCTAAGTCAGTTACCGCATTCTGAGAAGAGGTTCTCTTAAGCAGTACATCTGTTGCTTGCATTTTATCTCCAGACTTGAGTGTACGCGCTGCTACCACATGCCTACGAATCATATCCCGATAATCATATTCTGATTGGCTCATGCCGAAATCTTCTTTCTCAGTCGTCGAGCCTACTGCTGAGGCGCATGTCCTGATAACTTGGCTAAACTCAAAGAATTCATCTGGGTTTAAAGCAGCTTCATGATCTTCAAGCTTCATCACTTTACCAAGAGTGATGTGCTTCTCTAGAACAACAGCGCCAGCACCTAATGCTGCAGCACCTAAAGCAAATTTTAATGGACTGTCTGGATCAGCATGATCTGCAAAACCTATTTTGGTATTAGGGTAAATCTTTACATATTTTTCTTTAAAAAGTGATACACGCGATATTTGATTAGTTTCGTCGGGCGTTGGATAACCTTGGAAACCAAGCAACAGCACTACACTCTTGTTCGCAAGTATTTCTAATGCCTGCTCTATTTCATCAGTAAAAGCGCCTCCGGCACCAAGTAGCACTGTATCAACTTGGCTTGCTGCTACCGCTTTCAGCAACCCCACATTAGCAATATCTGTTCCGTGCAACTTAACTGCACCTACTTTAAGCTTTTCTGCTAGTGCCAAACTACGCGAACCAAAAATATCTAGATGAAGTTCTATTTTTTGTTCTTGGGCATATGAAGCTAAGTCTTCCCATATATCGTCAGCCATTTCTAGTGACTTAAAAAGGTCATAATATTGATAATCGGGTGTCGCCAACTCATCAGCATATACAAGCTGATATTTTGCCGCATTGGCTCCTCCTGCAGCTGCTGCACTTAATAACTGCCGTGCTAGCTCAGGCTTTCCTTCATACCCTTGCGCAATCTCTGCAATAATACTTATCTGTTGATTCAAAGTAAGTCTCCTAAAATGACTATTTTATAATTTCCAATTTGATGGGTTTAATATCAACGCATTGTCACAAGCATATTCACTAAAGTCTAACTGTATATCTGCTAGTGAGCGCCATGAGCCAGTAAGCTCTTCTAGTTCAGGCAAAGAAGATACGCCTAAAATAATATGATCGATTGCTACACAAGACTTTGCAAAACTTAAGGCTCCTTGCACTTTTGTCATCTTGTTTTGTGTCAAAAAGTCATGGTATTTAGTTAGGAGTTCTCTTACAGTCTCAAAGTGCTTTGGCAAATCATTTACTTCCATCAACAAAATGCCTTGTAAAAAAACAGATCTAGCATGTACTTCAACACCTAAACTTTTAAGCATATTTAGCTTTCCATTAGCCAATAACCTTTGGTCTAAAACATTAACCGGCAGTTGTACAATATCAATTGTAAAGCGCTCTAATATTTGATCTATTTGTTGCTCGTTATAAACTGAAACGCCTATTTTTTCAACTAATCCGGCATCTTTCAACATTAGCATGGCATTCATTAAGCGCTCACCACCATCAGCTAATAAATCATCAGCATGATGAATTAATAATGCATATAAAGCAGTCTGCTTTGTTTTATTTAACGACTCGTAAAACCGGTCAGTTAATGTTGTTGCATCAACGCTTTCGATTTTCAACTTATTAAAATGAGGTGTTTTAGTTACAATTTTAAACGGATGATCTGCCACCAAGGCAGCCCCTAAAATATCTTCACTATTGCCATACAAGGCGGCAGTATCCAACACTTGAATATTCTTATCAGAGGCTAAATTCAATATACTGCTCACAGCATCAGAGCTAGGAATGCCATTTTGATTAGATACGCCATAATCCAAACCGAACTGTACTGTACCCAAGCCTATATTCAAGCTACAACCTCTAGCAAGACTTGCAACACTCTTTGCTGTTGCTCATCAGTTAAGCTGTAATACTCTGGCAAACTTAGCGCCTGATCATAATATGCTTCAGCATTAGGGTAATCACCTCGTTTATAGCCTAACTTCTTATAAAACGGCTGCAAATGTACTGGAATATAATGCACTTGTGGAATAACGCCCTGCTCGATAAGTGCATTCATTACGTCGCGTCTAGGCTTCCCAATCGCTTTAAAGTCAATTCGAACAACATATAAATGATGTGCGTTATGCTTACGTCCTCCAATTTGTGCTGGCTTAATATGCGCTTGCCCTAATAAGGCCTCATCATAGGCAAGCGCTAAACTGCGACGACGGAATAAAAAACTATCAAGCTTATTTAACTGTGAAAGCGCTAAGGCTGATTGCATATCTGTTATTCTGTAATTAAATCCAAGCTCTAACATTTCGTAATACCAAGGGTTAACTTCACCCTCACTCAATGCTTCATCATGACACTCAAACTGATCATCTAACTTTGTAATGCCATGACTCCGGATGCGGATTAATTTTCTATACAAGTCTTCATCATTGGTTGTAATCATTCCACCTTCCCCAGCAGCAATTATCTTCACTGGATGAAATGAAAACACAGTCATATCTGCGTAAGTACAACACCCTACTTTTTCCCCAGTAGGGTAAGTTGCTCCTAATGCATGTGAAGCATCCTCAATAACAATAGCTTGATTTCTTTTTGCAATGTTTTGTATAGCTGGCATATCGCAAGAAAGACCACCAAAGTGGACAGGAATGATGGCTGAGACTTTACCCAACCTTTCACACTCTTGGGTTAATGCATCAGGTGACATGTTTAATGTATTAGGATCGATATCAGCAAACTGTGGAGTTGCGCCAACATAAATTGCGCAATTAGCACTAGCAACAAACGTATTTGGCGAAGTCACGACATTATCACCCTCGCCTAACTCAGCGGCTAAACATGCCATGTGTAATGCAGCTGTGCCGCTAGAAACAGCCACAGCATACTTAGCGCCCACAAACTTAGCCAATGCTTGTTCAAACTCTTTTACCTTAGGGCCTTGCGTCAATGCGGCATTGCGCATCACATCAACGACTGACTGAATATCATCTTCGTCTATATAATGCTTACCATAAGGGATTCTTTCTAGCGTCATAGCTCGATTTTTTCTTTTTTAAGCAAAGCTTCTAGCTCTTGTGTTGTCATCCAAATCGTATTGTTATCACTACTATAAGAAAAGTTTTCAGCTACAGCTTTACTACCCATTCTTTTCATATAGGCTTGCTGATCCCACCAATCTGTTGTTGGTTGAATCACAAAATGATTCTCAAATTCTGCAGTGTTAATAGAATCATCTTCTGTAATCATGACTTCGTGTAGTTTTTCACCCGGTCTAATACCAATCACTTTCGTTTTACATTCTGGTGCCACGACTTTCGCAACATCCATGATGCCCATACTTGGAATCTTAGGCACAAACACTTCTCCGCCTTCCATCTGTGTCAATGAGTCAATGACGAATTTAACCCCTTGGTCTAAAGTAATCCAAAACCTTGTCATTCTTTCATCCGTAATGGGCAATACACCTTCTAATTTTTTTTGCATAAAGAATGGAATAACACTACCACGTGAGCCAATTACATTGCCGTACCGCACAACAGAGAAGCGTGTTCTATGGCGTCCTGAAAGCCCATTACCCGCTACGAATAGCTTATCTGAACAAAGCTTAGTCGCACCATATAAATTTAATGGATTTGCTGCTTTATCAGTACTTAATGCAATCACACGTTCAACGCCTTGATCGATACAAGCATTCACAACATTATCTGCACCAATAATATTAGTTTTAATTGCTTCCATTGGGTTGTATTCAGATGCTGGCACTTGTTTCATTGCTGCTGCATGAATAACAATTTCCACACCATCTAGCGCACGGGTGAGTCTTTCTTTATCACGAACATCGCCTAAAAAATACCTTAGTTTTGGTGAATTAAGGTGTTGCTGCATTTCAAACTGTTTAAGCTCATCTCGGCTAAAGATAACCAATCGTTTTACATCATGTTCATCGAGCAATGTTTTAATAAAACGTTTGCCAAAAGAACCTGTTGCACCTGTTACCAATATTGACTTCCCACTCAAAATCGACATTTAACTCTCCATAATTGCATTTTTAACTTCTTCATGCTGACCATTCTCAAATTGAAGCTTTAGCTGATCCAACTGATTTGAAACTGAAATGGCACCCACACTTAACTTTTGTTTTAATTTATCATTACTTAAAGACATATCATTGGGCCTTGGTGCTAGTAATTCCAATGAAGAAACCGACCCTTTGGTAATTAAATTACTAGGCAACCCAAACTTTTCACAAAGCAACATACCAAATGTATATTTAGACATTCTCTCATCTGATGAAATGTTAAATACGCCGTTAGCATTCAATGCTAACAATTGGTGTACATATGTTGCTAATGTATCAATTAAAATCGGGGTGTAGTAAACATCATCAAAAAGCGTAATTGCTTTACCGTTGTTAATATTGTTATATATCCAATCACTAAAAGACAGCCGGAACTGATGTCCCCACCCAAAAAAATTAGTTCTAACGACTAAGGCCTCAGGGTTTAATGCGCGTACTACCAGCTCTCCCTTGAGTTTTGATGCGGCATAAAGATTAATAGTTTGTGTAACATCACTCTCTTTAACATAAGCAACATCCCCAGAAAATAAATGATCTGTTGATATATGCACCATTTTAACATTAGCTTTTACACAAGCCGATGCTACATTTTTCGCCAGCTCATAATTCACATGGCTGGCTAACTCTGGCTCCTGTTCACACGCATCCACATTCGTAAACCCAGCCGTATGTATAACAATATCTGGAGAGGTTTCATTTAACACCTTAAGAATACTCTCTTCAGAATCTAAACTCATAAATACAGATTTCACCTTGTCTAATCGCGCATTTCTTTCGTGTAAAGCCAATATAACTTCAAAAGTATCACGTGCAAAACAAGCCCAATTTAAAGCCAACAGCCCACTACCACCTGTAATAAGAATCTTAAGCATTTATTGATTCACTTAAAAATATTAAGCGTTAAGTTTTTTATTTTCATTTACTTACTGCCCACTTTATATTTTTCCACTTGTGCCACCAATGACTTGATCCCCTCAGTCTTACTTCGGTCACAAACCAAAGTGGCGCCATCAGTTTGTATTACGACGATGTGATCGAGTCCTGCAGTAGCCAAAACCGAAGACTCACTCCACAAGAGGCTATTCGTCGTATCTTGTGCAAACACCTTGCCATGCATCACATTATTGTCTACATCTTTATCGTGTTTTTGATAAATGGAGTCCCAGCTACCTAAGTCACTCCAAGCCATATCAACTGGCATTACTGCGATTTTCTTGGCTTTTTCAGCCAATCCAACATCCATGGATATATTCGTGAAGTTTGCATAGGTTTCAGCAAAGCTTTCCACTGTCATTGCGCTTAATTGTTGTGCCATTTCTGGCTGATGTTGCTCAAACATTTGCATAAATGTACTGGCTTTGAATACAAACATACCGCTATTCCATAAATAACCATCGGCTATATATTGTTTCGCGATTTCAACTGCTGGCTTTTCTACAAATTGTGCCACTTCAAACACAGGCTTATTGCCACCGGTGATTTGTTTACTAGGCTTGATATAACCGTAGCCAGTTGCAGGTGAATCAGGCTCAATTCCTAACAAAACTAAATAATCATCTGTTGCTATTTTTTCTGCCGTTTCCCACGCCTCTATAAAGGCCGCTTCATTATCAATGGCATGATCTGAGGCAAATACACCAATAATGGCATTTTTGTCTTTGGCTTGAATCTGACTTACTGCCCAAGCAATGGCTGGCAAGGTATTTCTCGCACAAGGCTCTGCTAACACGTTAGTAACTGCACTAGGTGCGACTTCGGCCAGCTGACCTTTTACTTCAAACTTATGATCTTCATGCGTGACGGTATATAGATTTTCAGCTGGCACATGTGCTAACAACCGTGCTGCCGTTTGTTGCAATAGTGTTTCTTTACCATTTAAGGCTAATAGCTGTTTGGGACGCAAAGTGCGGGATAGTGGCCACAAACGTGTGCCAGAACCACCGCATAGGATAAGTGCATAATAATTACTCACGAGTGACTGACCTCAGCATCGGCAATGCCTTTTGCTTCTGAGCGCAGTATTTCAATCTCAGCTTCTAAGCTTTCATATTCAGCTAGCTTCGCTTTCAAAAAGCGTTCGGTAATCGCTGACTTTTCTTTTACGCCTGTTGGTGTGAGTAGATACATATAGGCTAATTTATTTTTGTTATTACGGAAGTTGGTGGCTTTGAGCAAACCAACCTCAATCAGTGCTTTTAAGCAGTAATTAGTACGGCCTAAGCTCACGCCTAATTCACACGCCAGAGTGCGCTGACTAATCTCAGGATTTGTTTCTAGCGCTTTCAAGATTTTGTAGCGGTACTCGTCAGTAAGCATGCTAAATAATATTTACCGTTCAATGGATGAACAGAGTTTATCAACAAGCACCCCTTTAGTGCAAGCTTTTTAAGCCATTTCTTATAAGCCATCATAACCTTTGATACCCGTAAACTTGGCAATGTCGCGTAATTGCCGCTTAGTTGGGCGCCCTGCGCCACGTTCTCTCAGCGCATGTTCGGCGACATTCGTGGCTTTTAGATTTTCGCGTTTAGTTTTACTTTCTTTGGTTTCTTTGTACAGCATTGCGGCTTCTGGTGCGCTGCGCCTGGCATTTGATAAGCCTGTGACTCCTATCACTATTTCATGCTCTTTATTGGTGATTTGAATCGTCATGCCGAGCTGTACTTCTTTGGCGCTTTTGGCACGGTCTCCATTCACACGCACTTTGCCGCCACTCACCGCGTCTGCAGCGATGCTGCGTGTTTTATAAAACCGTGCCGCCCAAAGCCATTTATCTAAGCGACACTTTTCATCTCGGGTTTGTGTCATATATTAAGTCGCAGCCATTTCTTTAAATCACTGCCCTATTGGTTAATCGTTTTTTCTTTTTGATTGGTTATTTTCCAGGGTCTTGCGGTATTCGGCCAACACCGCCTGCGCATGGCCCATGACCGTATTTGCTTCATAACTTCCACTTGCGTCTTTTTCGCCCGCTGCCACGTTAACCAAAAGCTCTATGCCTTCCAGCACATGGTCAATGGTGATGATTTTGAACTTGCCCTCTTTCACGGCTTGCACCACTTCATCATCTAATAACAAATGCCGTTGGTTACGTTTAGGGATAATCACACCTTGCTTGCCATCTAAGCCTAGCGCTTTACAGACGCGGAAATAACCTTCGATCTTCTCATTCACACCACCAATTGGCATGACTTCACCAAATTGGTTCAAAGCACCAGTAATTGCCATACCTTGCTGAATCGGTAAATTAGCCATTGCAGACAACAGCGCAAATAGCTCTGCACATGAAGCAGAATCACCTTCTACGCCGTTATATTCCTGCTCGAACACCAATGATGCATTGAGGCTTAATGGTGCCAAATGCGAGAAGCTAGCACTGAGCCAATTCTGCAAGATAAAGATGCCTTTATCATGGTTAGGGCCACTCATATTCACTTCGCGGTCGATGTTAATTAAGCCTTTTCGGCCTGGATAACAACGCGCGGTAATGCGAATAGGCGAGCCAAAGCTGGCATCGCCAAGCTCAATATGCGTTAAGCCATTCACCTGCCCGACGACTTCACCATGTACTTGAATCAGTAATTCATTGTCAATAATCGATTCACGAATTTGCGTTTCAAAGTATTGATGTCTGTGGTTCCGTGCACTAATCGCCGCTTGCACATGATTCTGCGTTACTACATCAGCATCACCTGCATATGAAGCACTTTCCAGCATGAGGCGCTCTAAAAAAGCAAAGTTGGTGCTAATGCGAGCTTGGTCCTCCTCCAGGCGCTGCAACGCGCCTATTAGCGTCTCCACGGCCTTTGCATCAAAGTGCGCACAACCATGTTGTTCGCATTTCTGAGCAACAAATCCAGCAACTGCGGCATAGTTTTCTGCATTGGCATTAATACTGTCGGCAAACTCGACTTTAATCGGAAAGTAATCGAAAAAATCAGGATTCTCATCGAGCAAGCTATAAAAGTCTTCGCGCATCGCAATCAGTACGATTTTGACTCGTAGCGGAATTAAAGTATTAGCCAACACATAGCCTGCGCTTGCCCCACTACCCACGGCGTCTTCAAATTGCAACGTGCCATTACGCAAAAATCGGTATAGCTTCTCGATCATCTGCTCGCCATTTTGCTCATCATTTAGGATGTCGCGCAATTGCACTAACAACATACCGCCGTCAGCTTGGTGTAGCTTGCCTGCTCTCAGCCGCATAAACTCATGCGTTTGCTCAGCGCTCGTCTCTAAGCTGCCAAACAATGATTGATAGCTAGGATCGTTATCGTAAACAACTGGCTGCATTAAGCCTGCATCAGCATCGGCTTGATGGTTAACCAAGATATTCACCTTAAAGCGGTTAAGAAACCCATCGCCCATCAACGCTTCTAAAGCACCGTCCACCTCATTGTTGGCAGGCGCTGGATAGACTTTCACAAAGGTTGCAACGTCTCTCTTAACCGCGGCAATATATTGATTAAGCTGATTATTTCCTTTTACCAACTTCTCCAGCTCTTTTGTTGCACTTTTCAGCCATGCTTCCGCTTTGGTCACCGCTTCATTTTTATCAGCAATCGCAACGAGTGTTGGCAACTCGGCCATAAAAGCACGTGCAAACACATCCATTTGCGTGGATAGCTCTGCGCCCATGCCAACGGGCAACTTAATTAGAAATGGTTGATTCACTTGATTAAAATGATACAAAGCCACCAAATCAGTTAACTGGGGGCCATTTTTCGTTGTCGCTTCTTTCGCGACCTGCTGCATCGCAGCTTTCATCAGTGATGTGCGGCCACTGCCATGCTGACCAAGCACCAACATATTGAAACCTGCTTGGCGCATCTTTAAGCCAAACATCGCGGACTTTTTAGCATCGGCTTGTGCAATCCAGCCATGGTCATCAGATTGGTTATTAGTCGGATTGATTAAATCCAGTGTGGTTTTAAAAACCAAATCACCAGCTGGTATGCTGGCATTCAAGTCTTGTTCGTTGAGTATTTGCATATTGAATTACATCGTTTTCTATTATTTATCGCTAACTGGTTTATCTATTGCATTGGCCCAACGTCCTTGCGCATCATCATCGCTGATTTTCGCTTCTACCCAACGCTCACCATCAGCTGTCGCTTCTTTTTTCCAAAATGGCGCTCGGGTCTTTAAATAATCCATGATGAATTCGCAGGCCTTAAAAGCTTCGCCTCGGTGTGCACTGGTGACGGCCACTAATACAATTTGATCTAAGGGCTGTAACTTACCAACACGATGAATAATCAAACTATCGACTATATTCCAACGTGATTTTGCTTCCACTTCAATTGACTCAAGCGAACGTTCTGTCATGCAAGGATAGTGCTCTAATGTGAGCGTACTCACGACATCGCCATCGTTCATATCGCGCACTTGGCCGACAAAATTCACCAGCGCGCCAATATCCTTGCTAGCCAAGCGCATAGCCGCTAATTCAGCACCCACATCAAAGTCTTCTGTTTGTACGCGTACGGTCATGGTCTATCTAGCCGCCAGTGACTGGTGGGAAAAAGGCCACTTCATCACCATCTTTTAGCGCCATCATGTCATCAACTAACTCATGGTTAATCGCCGCTCGCACCACTTGCTTACCGCTAAACAAATCAGCCCACACTTCACCGCGTTCTGCCAAAAGCATTTTCAATGCGACCACGGTATTCACATCCGCTGGCAGCACAATATCTTCTGTTGAGTAATTAACAGATTCTTTAATTCTTGCAAAATATAATACTTTAATATTCATAATTTTAAATGCTTTATCTAATAATTTAAATTAACTTAATCATCGTCTGCAGCATCGAGTAAATCAACTGGTTGATTCGTCAATTCTACACGTTCAATCCGTGCAAAAGCACCTGTAATTTTTCGGCTGCTCTTATGCACTTCTTCCGCATCATCATTAGCTTGGCGAATATGATCCGCTAGCTTTTTCATGCGCGCATCAAAGCGTTTAAAGTCACCGCTCAGTTTACCAAGTTCATCTTTAATAATATGCACTTGCTTACGCATTTCTACGTCTTTAAGCACTGCACGCGCTGTGTTTAATACCGCCATTAATGTGGTGGGTGAAACCACCCACACGCGCTTATTCATCGCATAATCAATCACATCTGGGTGGTAAGCATGAATCTCAGCAAAAACGGCCTCAGCAGGGATAAACATAACGGCGCCATCGGATGTTACATTCGGAATGATATATTTAGTTGCAATATCATCCACATGGCGCTTTACGTCAGCTTTGAATAGCTTACCCGCCGCAGCTTGCTCTAAATCACTGAGCGTTTTATCAAACATGCGATGATAATTTTCTAGTGGGAATTTACTATCGACAGCTACCGTGCCTGTTGGCTCAGGCAGGAATAAAGCACAATCAACCCGTGTACCGTTATCAAAGCTATATTGCATTTTAAAGCTTTGCTCTGGCAGCACATTTCGAACCAACCCTTCCAGCTGCACCTCACCAAACGCACCGCGGCTTTTCTTATCGCCTAGCAGCTCTTGCAAGCTCACCATATTGGTACTTAAACCATCAATCTTTTTCTGCGCTTCATCAATGGTCGCCAAACGCTCCATCACGCTCACAAAGGTCTCATTCGTTTTTTTAAAGCCCTCTTCCAAACGCTCCGATACTTTGCCGCCTATTTCTTCCAAACGGCCATCCACAATCTTGCTTAAGCCTTCGATGCTTTGCGTCAGTGTGGTCGTGGCTTTTAGCATGGTATCGTTGATTAAACCCTGCTGCGCTGTGCCCTGCTCGGCTAACGTCATATGCAGCTTTTCAAGCACGGTTTCGCGAGTTTGTGAGAGATTGCTACTTTGCTCTAGTTGTAGCTTTTGCATAGCTTCACGGGTAGATGTAAGCTCTTGCGCCACGCTCATTTTTAAACGGTCACCGCTCTCTTGCGAGCTATTGTTTAACCGATCGCCCAAGGCATTTAAACCATTGTTAACATCCAGCAACATGCCGCGATGTTTATCTTCAAGGCTTTGTAATAATAATGTGTTTTTGGTACTGCTCATGGTTTGCCAAATTAACCAAGCAACAAGCAATACCAGCAAGCAAACTAAGCCAATTAAAAGTTCAATTTCTGTCATAGGTGAATTATAACTGACTTAAACTGGGCAGCCTGCTGAATCGCAACTAATCCTCAACAACAATATCATTCCACTCTTCAGGCTTAGGCGGATATTCCAAATCCAAGTTTTGCAATGTATCTAATAAAATTTTAGAAATCAATAAATTACGGTTGGTTTTGAATCCGCAGGAATCACATACTAAGGCGCATCCTTAGTCGATGTTGCCTCAAGCGCACCTTCGTAGGCCTTCATACATTGTGGCCATAACGCGCACTCCTCCAAATCACTTGGATTAAACTTCCACGTTTTGTGCGGCTCGTTTAAACGCTCAACCATACGCTCTTTTTGCTTTTCCTTTGAAGTGTACAAAAAACACTTAATAATCGTCGTACCATTCTCAACCATCATCCGCTCAAAATCAGCAATCTGCTTATAGCGTTGTTTGCAGGCTTTATCATCTACCCAATCATGCACCTTCACAATCAATACTGAAGCTCCCCTAGTTTAACGGATACATTTAATAAGCGACAATGCTGCTTAGGAGTATCCCAATGAATAGTAAAAGAAAGCCATATAAAACATATACAAAAGAGTTCAAAGTCGAAGCTGTTCGGTTCTTGAATACTTCAGATCGCCCCCTCAAAGCTAACAGCTCAGTTAGGCATTAGACGTAATCAGCTGTATAAATGGAAAAGCCAGCTTGAAGATACAGGTGACAAAGCCTTTTCTAATAATCTTGGCCGCCCTCGTAAAGAAGATCATTCAGCCTGCCCATTTTTTCTAATTTTTAATAGATTTTTAGCTGCTAATAGGGTATTTTTTAGATGTAATATGGTTCATGTATTACAGCAATATACATACCACAATATAAATATTACATAACCAGTGTATTTACACCCAAAGATTGCAGTGTACATAAGTTATGTGAAGCCAATATTCGGGATACGGGTACAATAGTGTCGAATAATAAATAGTTATGTGTCATTCAAGAAAGTACTTTCTATGTCGAACTGGTGAAACCGACTGTAGAAAAACTAATATTCACCAACAATTTAGGACGAAAATATGAGTAAAGGTATAGTTAAGTGGTTTAACGCAGATAAAGGTTTTGGTTTTATTAGTCCAGAAGACGGATCAAAAGACCTTTTTGTTCATCATTCTGAAATAAAAAACGGTGGTGGCTATGCCTCGCTCAATGATGGCCAGGCTGTTGAGTTTGAGGTTGGAGAAGGTCAAAAAGGACCATGCGCTACTAATGTAATACCTGCCTAATAAGTTGCACATAACACCCAGTTCAGCTGGGTGTTATGTGCAAAAATCAATCGGGTCTGGCCCCATTGATTCATTATGAGTCAGATAGAACAAGAAAGCCTGAATTTTATAATTCTGTCTATGAGTATTTTAAACAATGTAGTGTGCCATGCATCTAAAATCACATAACAAAAAAACCAGTGGACGCAAAAAGACGCGCCGCTGATTTAGGTGTTAGGCTCGTGTTCAAGTTATTTAGAGGTGGAGTTAACTGATATGCCGGAAAAAAAACTATCAATTTTTGAGCGTTATTTGACTATGTGGGTATTGCTTTGCATTGCCGGTGGTATATTCTTAGGTAAAATTGCGCCAGGTGTTGCCACCACTCTGAATGATTTTTCTATATATCAAGTATCGATTCCTATCGCTGTCTGTTTATTTTTCATGATGTACCCAATCATGGTAAAAATAGACTTTTCGCAAGTCCTTAGATCAGCGAAAACGCCCAAGCCTGTTCTGCTAACTCTCTTCATCAATTGGGCGATTAAACCCTTTAGTATGTTTGCGATCTCCTACCTGTTCTTAGGCTATTTATTCAGGGATCTATTACCTGGCACAGAAATTTTAGCAAATGGCGAAGAAGTAGAGTTATGGCGAAGTTATATCGCTGGCACCATTCTGCTAGGTATTGCGCCTTGTACGGCTATGGTTTTGATGTGGGGACACTTGTCCAGAGGAAATGATGGCTTAACATTAGTGATGGTTGCTATCAATTCACTGATGATGCTTTTACTTTATGGACCTTTGGGCAGTTTATTGCTGAATGTGAATGCGATGCCTGTACCTTGGCAGACTATGGTACTTTCTGTTTCCATTTATGTCGCTTTGCCATTAATTGCTGGTTATTTTTCCCGTCAATTAATGATTAAACATAAAGGTTTAGCGTGGTTTAACGCAAAGTTTTTACGTTGGTTAACGCCTGTCAGTATCACGGCTTTACTGATTACTCTCATTCTCCTATTTTCGTTCAAAGGTGCAGTTATCATTGAGAACCCCTTAACCATTCTTTGGATAGCAATACCATTAACCATTCAAACATTATTCATATTTACGCTAGGTTACTTCGTCCTTTCAAGATGGTTTAAACTTTCCTATCAAGATGCAGCGCCAGTTTCATTAATAGGTGCATCAAATCACTTTGAAGTAGCGATTGCTACAGCCGTTATCATTTTTGGTTTGTCATCGGGAGCGGCATTAGCAACGGTAGTGGGTGTATTGATTGAAGTGCCCTTGATGTTAATGCTCGTTTTTTTGTGTAAAAGAACGAACTACTTATTCGAATATAACCGGATAGATAAAGACTAACAAGCACACTAAGTCGTTTACTTCTCTCACTGGGACAATCCACCCCAACGGAGCCCCTTAATTTAAACGTTACACATCACCCCGCATGTAGCATGCGTGTCAAAAAACAACATTTACCAATAAGAACCTTCATTATCCAATTGATTTTAAAGTAGATTGTCGCAAAAATTAAATTCCCATGATATGGTTTTTTCAATCATGAAACGCTCATTAACATCTATTTTAATCATTACGTTTTTACTAAACGTGGCGACTGCCTTTGCCACATTTAAGGTTGAGATGATTGATGGTATGGCGCCAAAGAATTGGATTCTGGTGTATTACACTTTGGGGAATATGAACCGTGATAGCAAGGATGATGCCATTAGTGTGGTTAAAAATATAGACCGGTCTTATTTGAAAATAAATACCGTTATCGGCCCTAAAATATTGAATATAAACCCTAGAGAAATGCTGATTTTATTCCAAAAATAGGCTGGTATGGTGAAGTAGTTAAGGTTGAAAATGGCCTTACTATTGAGCATGTTATGAATAAGCCCCATTTAGCCGATCCGATTATTGAAACAGGTGAAATTAAAACAAATGGTGGCCAAGTTAATGTGAAATTTCTTTACAAAATGAATTGCAATACAATCTATAACTCAACCAAACGTACTTTTAATTTTCGCTATGAAGATGCGCGATTCCGCCTTATTGGGTTTGATAAAATGAAGTTGGAGCGCATTAGCGGTGATGCGACTGAATACAGTATTGATTATGTAGCAGGTCAAAAAAGACCGTTACAGGCATCAATGTTTATGAGAAAACAAAGCGTCGCATGCAATTTCAAAAGCTCGCATCAAACAAAAGGTTTTGCTTAGACGAGATTAACCTTGAATGCACCCCTAACAACCAAGGTGCATGCAGTGAAAAGGTTAAGCATGCACAACTAAGTGGCATCTGAACGCGTATAAATTAAATGATTATTGAGATAAAAAATGGCAACTGAACCTTGTGACCTTCGAGTATTTTTTGCGACAGAACGCACTTTGTTGGCTTGGTTACGAACAAGCTTGACGATTATAACATTAGGCTTTGTGATTTCAGGCTTTGGTTTGTTTATCAAACTGGCTGCGCTAGAGTCTCCTTCACTAGCTTCTAGTGTGAGCTCACCACTCACTTCAGTACTTGGTATTGCATTTGTACTGATCGGCTCATTGGCTATTGTTACAGCAGCGATTCAACATAGACGATTTTTAGCAACACTTTCTGATTCACAATTGTCTTCCATTTACTGTAGCACGATTGCTTTTATCTTATTATCTATTTCGATTGCGATGCTCGGCGTTGCATTAGCCGCTTACCTTTGGCACGCTTAAGCAAGTCGTTTGTTGAGAAAGCCTTAAATCAACTCTCGTTCTCTGAGCTCGCTTTTAATATAAGCATAGTAAATTGGTGCGGCCACCACCCCTGCAATACCAAATGCAGCTTCCATTAATACCATCGCAATTAATAGCTCCCAGGCATTCGCTCTAATTTTCCCGCCTACGATGCGTGCATTTAAGAAGTATTCGAACTTATGAATAATGACGAGAAACAGTAAGGATCCCAAAGCCACCCCAAGCGAATGACTCATACTAACAATCACAATCACTGCATTTGAGATCAGGTTGCCCACAACAGGCAGCAAACCAATAATAAAGGTAATCATAACCATGGTTTTAACAAAAGGCAGATCCACGCCAACTGAAGGTAGAATAATAGCCAAGTAGGTACCTGTAAATACGGTGTTGATGGTAGAAATCCTGACCTGTGCAAACACTATGTTACGGAATGCGCACCCGAACAATTTTACCCGTTGAGCCATCGCTTTAGCAAATGGTTTGTAGTGATCTTCCGTCATGACTTCCCGCAATGCCAACATACCTCCGACAATCATGGCGATAATCATATGGGCGACATAACGCCCTGCTTCTTTGCCTAGGAACTGCAAGCTCGATGCATTATTACGTAACCACTCAGTCACCATCTGTTGCAACACCACGGCATCTGCAGGTAGGCGCGAGTCTATCCAGTCTGGCAATATGCTACGTGAATCCTCAATGATTTGTGCCATCTTGCCAATCAAGTTGGTTAAGCTGCCTGAATTCGATTTAAAAAAAGCAATTAAACCTAAAACCACCAATGTTAATAAGCCCACGATAAAGGCAGCTAGCAAGCCAATGGCAATGACTTTAGAAAAATAGCCTAAGCCAGGAAATTTTTTCGCGATATAGGGTGAAATAATATGTACCAACTCAAAAACCAACAATCCGGCTAAAAGCCCTGGCAATAAATTGTAGTTCAGCACATAGAGCATGGCTGCTGCCATGATGAGCCAAGCGGCAGTTTCGATTTTGGTTACGGCATTAATCTTCATATTCACTTGCAAATCTCTTTATAAAGGCTTGTTCTTCGGCTAATGGTAGGCTAACAACTACATGGACTTTTTCATCAAACTGCTTATCCAAGACTTCACCATTAATTTGTGACAAGGCTTTGGTTAACGCATCTAAGCGATTGTATTCTATTGTGAGTGCTAATTGTTGCATTTCGACGTAATCAATGGCGGTTGAAGCATCAAGTGCTAACTTCCCTGTACCGCCATAGGCGCGGGCTAAGCCGCCCTTGCCTAAATTAACGCCGCCGTAATAGCGAATAACGCCTACACAGACGTTAATCAAGTCTAAGCCTTCTATACGCTGCAAGATTGGCATGCCTGCCGTACCAGAAGGCTCGCCCGCATCGGAAAACCTAGGCACAATGGTATCAGGTGTTTTTATGCGGAAAGCATACGCTAAGTGGCTGGCATTTTGATGTTGTGAAGCAATGGCGCGCAAAAATGCGCCCACTTCTTTCTCGCTTTGACAATGTGCTACCCATGCTAGAAATTTAGATTTATTAATCGTTTGCTCGGCGGTGCCGCCATGTTGGATGATTTGCATGTTTCTTTACGTATTTAAAGCTTAAGACAGCCCTGTAATAATCCCTGCATTATTGACGTCTATATGCTCACTAGCAGGTGCTTTAGGTAAGCCTGGCATGGTCATAATGTTGCCGCACAGTGCCACGATAAAGCCAGCACCACGTGATAAGCGCAAAGCTTTCACCGCTAGCGTGTGTCCTGTTGGCGCATTACGTAGTTTCGCATCGGATGAAAACGAATACTGCGTTTTAGCAATACAAATGGGTAAGTGCTGATAATCAACACTTAATGCATCTAATTGTCGTTGTGCCTCATCACTGAGCTCAACACCAGCAGCACCGTATAGCTTGGTTGCGATGGTTTCTAGCTTCGTTAGCAATGACGCGTCATTGGGATAAAGCAGTTTAAATTGAGATTGTTTTTGTTCGATACTAGCTACTACCTGATACGCCAAATCAGTCGCGCCTGCGCCACCTTCTGCCCAGTGCTTACAAACGACAACTTTACATCCCAATGGTGAGACCGCTTTTTCTAAAGCACCAACTTCTGCTGGCGTATCGTTCGTAAAGTGGTTAATCGCCACAATCACCTGCATGCCAAAATGTTCATGTAAATTATTAATGTGTCTTTTCAAATTATTGATTCCATTGTTTAAACAATCAATACTTTCATGATTCAACTTATCCAACTCTACACCGCCGTGATACTTTAACGCTCTAACTGTGGCAACCAGTACGACAACATCGGGTTGCAAGCCAGCTTGGCGGCACTTAATATCAAAGAACTTTTCAGCGCCTAAATCAGCGCCAAAACCTGCTTCAGTTACAACATAGTCCGCTAATTTAAGCGCAGCCTTAGTTGCCACGACAGAATTGCAGCCGTGCGCGATATTGGCAAAAGGCCCGCCATGAATCACTGCGAGGTTACCCTCTAAAGTCTGCACCAAATTCGGCTGAAATGCATCTTTGAGTAAAGCCGTCATCGCTCCTTCTGCTTGAATATCACTGGCAAAAACCGCTTTGCCTGACTGGCTGGTCGCAATTTGAATCTGCCCTAAACGGTTTTTTAAATCATCCAAACTTTCCGCCAAACAGAAAATCGCCATCACTTCACTAGCAACCGTAATATCAAAACCAGTATCAGTTTCATGGCGTATTTGGTTTAAGTGAGCTTTGCGTAAGGCTCTATCATTCATATCAACACAGCGGCGCCATGTAACGGATGGGATGTCGATATCAAGCCCATTACCATGGTAGATATGATTATCGATTAATGCCGCTAATAAGTTGTTCGCCGCACCAATTGCGTGAAAGTCACCCGTAAAATGTAGATTGATGTTTTCCATTGGTACGACTTGCGCATAACCACCACCTGTCGCCCCACCTTTCATGCCAAAAACAGGCCCCAAAGATGGCTCGCGAATACAAACCATAGCCTTCTTGCCGATATAATTTAAGGCGTCAGTTAACCCAACCGTGGTGGTGGTTTTGCCCTCGCCTGCTGGTGTTGGGCTAATGGCAGTCACTAAAATAAGTTTGCCATTGAGCTTGTTTTGCAATTGGCTTAAGCCTGCATAGCTGAGCTTGGCAATATGGTGGCCATGAGGAATTAAATCGGCATCAGCAAAGCCAATTGACTTTGCAATTGTTTGAATAGGCTTTAGCTCGGCTGCCTGTGCTATTTCAATATCACTCAACATATTTTTCATCTGAAACCTTTAAATATTTAAAACTATAGTACGTCTAAGCCATCACCTGAGGCAAATATACTGCTGCAATGCTACGCGTTTTTTGCATAGATTAAGAAATCTAGCGTTTACCCAAAATAGTACCCAGCAGTTCAACCTGCCCTTTTACTTTTTTATTCCCATCTGCTGGGTGGCTCATGCCAGATAAATCACCCTTCACATCCGCCATAAACACCGGCCACACCCGCTTAAGAAAGTCCTTCTGCTAGCCATTAGTAGCGTGACGGTTTTACCTGTACCTGATACACTTGCAATCAAGCCGTGGCGATTGGCCATTCTGGATAGTAAAAAGGTACTGTTTTCTAGACCTTTGGATTGTAAGTTCTTAGCAATTAAAATCGATTCCACCATCAATGAAGGTGTCTTTCCGTTGTCCGGAATCGTCTATCATACCTAAAACAGGTTCTCTTGTTTTTGTAATCTGCTCACTAATTTACTGCTCTGTTTTTGCATCAGCCGCCATTTGCTCCCAATTTTGTTCCCAGGCGTTGTATAACAGCTGGCTTTCTTGTTTTGCAGCGGGTTTAAGTAAGTGACTTAAATCACTCATCATTGTGACGTGCTTCCAGCCTTCGATTGGATTGCCGCGTGATGAATCACTTGTAAAGTGTGCGTAATTCACAATCGTTTGTAACTCGCCTAAGTTTTTAAGTACTTCAAATGCGGCAATCCGCATATTTTGATTCACTTCATTTTGGTTTGCTTTCCATGAGTTATAACTTAAACCTACAAGCGCTGTGATTAAAATCACGACCGCCACACTATGCTTTAGCAAGGATTTCACCCATTACCGCTCAAAAAACGTCGCTGCCTGTTTAGCCATTAAAAATCACCTTCGCTAGCGCGGTCTATTAACTGAATTAAGGCATCCTCTAATTCCTGAGCTGATTGTTGAGCACGTTTAGTTGGGTTTTTAATGCTTTTTAAATCATACGTTGGCCTATCTAAGCCAATGAATAATTTGAGTTGTTTATTAGCGTCAGGCTTTTCATAAATCGCAATGCGACATGGCGTAAATACGAGAAACTCAGGATGATCGAGTATGATTTCTGTCCCCATACTTAAGTTACAAAAAGAACGGACTTCTTTAATGCCTTGTGGGTCAATGCCGCGCAGCTTCATGTGTTCACCAATGGGAAAGTTGGCGGGATTCACGAAATTCATGCCTTCCGAGATGCTTTTCAAACTACCCACCACGTCTTGATAACTCACGCCATCTTGCACAGCCACTTCGTATAAGGCGCTGTTAGAGTCTATACCATTGTTAGCACTGGTCGATTCAGTGCTGATGGCCTTGGCGCCAGATTCAGTGTCGTGAGTTTGGTTGTTATCACATCCAATAACAGTAAGCGCAAACAGTGCAATAAAACAGTTTCGAAACATATTGCCTTCTCTCAGAAAATAGGTATTCATTCTAACGCGTTATCTTAAATACTTCATCTATTGCTGCACGATCAAACTTTGGCGACAACATGCCAATAAAGTCATAGAGATAGCCGCGCATAAAAGTATCTTTCCGTATGCCTAGATGCGTTGTGCTTTGTGGAAATAAGTGGCTGCAATCAAGACAAACCAAGCCCTCGTCTCGCTTTTCATCAAAAGCCATATTGGCAATCAAACCAATACCCAAGCCTAAATTAACGTATGTTTTAATCACGTCAGCATCAATGGCTGTCAGCACCACATTGGGCGTGACGCCCGCATCATGAAAAACTTTCGAGACGGTGGTACTGCCTGTAAAAGCAAAATCATAAGTTATCAATGGATGGTCAGCGATATCTTGCAATGTGAGTAATAGCTGTTTCTCCAAATTATGGCCTTTTGGTACAACAACGCTACGATTCCACTCATAGCAAGGCAGGCAGATTAAACGTTCCTCTTGTCCAATCGACTCAGTGGCAATGCCAACATCAGCTTCCCCTGTTGCCACCCAATCAGTCACTTGCGTTGGGTTGCCTTGGTGAATATTAAGCTTCACTTGCGGGTAAGTTTGCATAAACTGCTGAATAGCCCCAGGCAATTTATAACGTGCCTGAGTATGCGTCGTCGCAATCGTTAACATACCTGATGCATCCTTGCTAAATTCATCGCCGACGCGTTTGATATTATCTAACTCAAATATCACGCTAGCCGCTAGCTTCAGAATCTTTTTACCAGGCTCTGTGATACCCGTCAGCCGCTTACCATTACGCTGAAATATTTGTAGCTTCAGCTCTTCTTCCAGCAACTGAATTTGCTTGCTCACGCCGGGTTGCGAAGTATGCAAAGCCTCCGCAGCAGCTGAGACACTAAACCCTTGTCGTGCCACTTCGTGTATATATTTTAGCTGGTGTAATTTCATAGATTATTTAAGCGTAATGTTTTAAAAATGCCTTCTTTAAATAAGATAGGGATTCTATATAATAAAATAACATAATTAAATAATAAAACAATATTAAATGGTTATATAAAAAACTGCTATATTACGCCCCTGTAAGAAATTGCATCTAACGTAATAGCTTTTACATTAAAAACTCGAATTAAATAGCGCATAAGTAAGTATGGATATTTTTCACATTTTAGCTGGTTTCATTGTCGGGCTGCTTGTCGGCCTTACAGGCGTGGGCGGCGGTTCTTTAATGACGCCTATATTACTGATTTTCTTTAACCAACCTGCCGCTGTTGCCGTTGGGACTGACTTACTGTATGCAGCTATTACTAAATCTGCGGGCATTTTTGCGCATGGTAAGCTTGGCAATATTGACTGGCGCATCGTTAGACTACTGGCTTTTGGTAGCATTCCGGCCTCCATCCTCACTACTGTCCTACTTGGCAATATGAATATCGCCTCAGAAAGCGTCGTGGCAACCATTAAGTTTTGGCTAGGCATTGCGCTAATGCTAACCGCGCTCTCTGTTATCTTTCGCAAACAGCTGGCCAGCCTTTCTAAAAGCAGGCATTGGGTAAACACAAAAAACGCACCAACACTCACTGTGTTGCTAGGTACTGCTCTAGGCTCTTTGGTCACGTTGACCTCAGTTGGTGCTGGCGCATTAGGTGTCACTGCTTTATTGATTCTTTATCCGAAAGTATCGATTACTAAAATTATTGGCACTGATGTCGCGCATGCGGTACCGCTTACATTAGTTGCGGGGTTAGGTCATGTCAGCTTAGGTACGGTTGATTATTCACTGTTAGGTACTTTGCTGATTGGCTCAATTCCTGGCATTTGGATTGGCAGCCACTTAAGCGCAAAAGTCGCTGAACATTGGATTCGATTATTACTGGCATTGATATTAGTCTACGTAGGCCAAAAACTGGCATTTCCAGAAATGAATGTTGTTATTGGACTCGCTTTTCTTGTACTCATCATTGGATTAAAGCAGATCAAGCATCGAAAAGCGTCATAAAAAACCAAGTAAGGTCTTATTAAATAAGGCAATTTAGATTAAAATAGAGGGCTAACTTAAGTTAGCAAAACACATGTATAAATACGACAAAATTGACCAACAACTCGTTAACGAACGCGTCGCCCAATATCGCGACCAAACGCGCCGTTATTTAGCTGGCGAATTAACGGAAGACGATTTCCGCCCTATCCGTTTACAAAACGGCTTATATATCCAACGTTTAGCACCAATGCTACGTATTGCTGTGCCCTACGGCTTACTTTCTAGTACGCAAATGCACAAGTTAGGCGATATCGCTAAAAAATACGATAAAGACTACGGTCACTTTAGTACACGTCAGAACTTACAGTTAAACTGGCCAAAACTAGAAGACGTGCCTGATATCTTAGAAGAGCTTGCAACCGTTGAGATGCATGCAATTCAAACGTCAGGTAACTGTATTCGCAACATTACGACTGACCAGTTTGCTGGTATTGCACCGGATGAAGTTTTTGATCCACGTGCCATGGCTGAAATCATGCGTCAATGGAGTACATTCCATCCTGAGTTCGCTTTGTTACCACGTAAATTCAAAATTGCGGTTTCTGGTACTAAAGACGACCGTGCTGTTGTGCAAATGCATGACATAGGTATGGAATTCTTTAAAAACGAAAACGACAAAATCCGCATTAAAATGTGGGTTGGTGGTGGTTTAGGTCGTACACCTATCTTAGGTTCTGTGATTCATGAGAACCTAGAGTGGCAGCATGCGATTAGCTACGCTGAAGCGATTATCCGTACGTACAACATTCATGGCCGTCGCGATAATTCATATAAAGCGCGTATTAAGATTTTAGTAAAAGCGATGGGCATTGAAGCGTTTAAAGCACAAGTTGAAGAAGAATGGTCGCACTTGAAAGATGGCCCACTAACCATCACACAAGCAGAATTTGATCGTGTGTCTGCTTACTTCGAGCCGATGGCTTATGAAACATTGCCAACGAGTGATGCTAGCTTTGATACGAACCTTGCGAGTAACCCTGCCTTTACTTCATGGGTAAAACGTTGTGTGCATGCACACAAAACAGATGGCTACCGTGCAGTGACATTGTCACTGAAAACACATGGCGAAGCGCCTGGTGATGCATCTAGTGCGCAAATGCACACGACTGCTGACTTAGCTGATGCTTATAGCTTTGGTGAGTTACGTGTTTCACATCAACAAAACTTGATTTTGGCAGATGTGAAATTAAGCAACTTATTTACTGTTTGGGAAAAAGCCCGCGCAGCTGGTTTAGCAACAGCGAATATTGGCTTGTTGACTGACATGATTTGCTGCCCAGGCGGTGATTTCTGTAACTTGGCTAATGCAAAAAGCTTACCGATTGCTAAATCAATCCAAGCGCAATTTGATAACTTAGATTACTTGCACGACATTGGTGAGATTGAAATCAACATCTCAGGCTGTATGAATGGATGTGGTCACCATAGCGTTGGTCACATCGGCATTTTGGGTGTCGATAAAGATGATGAAGAGTGGTACCAAGTCTCTATTGGTGGCAAAAAAGGTAACGACTCTAGCTTAGGTAAAGTCATTGGACGTTCTTTCGCCGCTGATGAGATGCCAGCAGTGATTCAAAAGCTCATTGATACCTATATCAATGAGCGTACGGATGAAGAGCAATTTATTGATACGGTTCGCCGTGTTGGTGCTGACCCGTTCAAAGCCAATGTTTACGCAGAGAAGGAGTCTGCATGAGCCAGTTAATTATCGGCCATAAAATCGCTCAAGACGAATGGACACGCGTGATACCTCCATTATACGGTGACGAGCCAATCCGTAAGCAAGCTGGTAAAGTTGTGATGTTTAAATTACATGGCGAAGATACTTTCACGCAAAAACAAATCGATGGCACTGAAATTCCAGCATCAGACAAAATCTTACTGCCCCTCCCTATTTGGTTGGCAAATAAAGAAGCGCTTGCAAGTCGTATGGCTGCTGGTGAAATTGGTATTGTGCTACAAACGCATGAGCCAATTGAAACGCTAGCTGAAGCATTTGATGATTTAAACAGCTTGCCGGTGATTGCCGTTTACGTGCAAATCTTTGCAGATGGCCGTAACTTTACTTTAGGCAACTTGTTACGCACGCGTTATGGCTTTAAGAATGAATTACGTGCAGTTGGCGATATCATGTGCGACCAGTTGTTCTTCTTAAAACGCTCTGGCTTTAACAGCTATCAAATTAAAGAAGGTCGTAATGCAGAAGAAGCGATTGCGAGTTTAAATGACTTTACTGAGCCTTATCAAAGTGCAACGGATGATGTGCCAGTATGGCGCAGAGTGAGTCGTTAATGGATTTAGGCGTCTCTATGCTGAAACCAGCGGCGAATAACCCTGCAACTACACCAGAGCTAACCGATGCGCTCAAAGCGAGCGTAACGACTAAGCGTGCTGAAGTGCTTGCATTACTCAAAGATGCCGGTGCTGAACTGGGTAATATCACTTTTGCAAATAGTTATGGCGCTGAAGACATGGTGCTGACAGATATCATCATGAAGGGAAGTCTCTCAATTGAGATTTTTTCACTGGATACTGGTCGCCTACCTGCTGAAACATACACGTTAATGGCTGAAGTGGAAAGCAATTACAACACGAAGCCTGTTGTGTTCTTCCCTAAGCATGAAGCAGTTGAAGATTATGTGCGTACAAAAGGTATCAACGCTTTTTTCGAAAGCATTGAGCTTCGTAAGGCTTGCTGCTTTATGCGTAAGGTTGAGCCACTCAAGCGTGCATTAAATGGCAAACAAGCTTGGATTACCGGCATGCGTGCTGAACAAGCAACATCACGTGCTAGCTTACCGACCCGTGAATTTGACGAAAGTAACAAGTTAGAAAAATTCAACCCATTAAGCAGTTGGTCTGAGCAAGAGGTTTGGGCTTACATTCGTATGTTCGATGTGCCTTACAATAAATTGCATGACGCGTTTTACCCAAGCATTGGCTGCGGCCCTTGCACAAGGTCAGTTGCCATGGGTGAAGATGTTCGCGCAGGCCGCTGGTGGTGGGAAGACCCTAACAGCAAGGAATGTGGTTTACACGTTAAGAAGTAAACAGTAAGGCCCGCCTAATGAGTAAGCTTGAAAAATTGAATTACGTTGAATCCTCTGTAAAGAGCATTACAGCGGAAAAACGTTTATTTGAATCGGTATTCAATTGCTCATTTATCAATTTTGACGAAGCTTATACGACTTTTAAAACAAAGGCCTTGATGGCGGTTTTTTTTCGCATCAGGGCTAGCATTAACAACACAAAATGGCGCAGCCTTATTAGTGTTTTTACAGTAAGACTCTTGAAGAGACTTACCAAAAGATTGTGAATACTTCTGGCATCATCACGAAAGATGATTTTTGACTTTCCTGGTGGCAAAAGATTTCATTTTACAGAACCAAGTGGTAATGAATTTGCAGTGTGGTCAAACCCACTAAACTAATTAAATTTTAAATATTAAAAGATATGACAACTAAAAAAACGCTCTCTCATTTAGATTGGCTAGAAGCTGAAGCGATTCACATCCTTCGTGAAGTAGCTGGCCAATGCAGCAACCCTGTATTGCTATTTTCTGGCGGCAAAGATTCTTTATGTATCGTCCGCTTGGCTGAAAAGGCATTCCGTCCTGGTCGCTTCCCCTTCCCTTTAATGCACATTGACACTGGCCATAACTACAAAGAAGTATTGGGGTTCCGTGATCGCCGCGTGAAAGACATGGGCGAACGTTTAATCGTGCGTTCATTGGAAGACTCTATGGAGCGCGGTACGATTGTACTGAAGCACCCAGATGAGCCGCGTAACAAGCACCAATCAGTAACATTACTTGAAGCCATTGAAGAACATGGTTTTGATTGCTGCATCGGTGGCGCACGTCGTGATGAAGAAAAAGCACGTGCGAAAGAGCGCATCATGAGTTTCCGTGATGAGTTTGGCCAGTGGGACCCTAAAAACCAACGCCCTGAGCTTTGGAACTTATATAACGCCCGTTCACACAAAGGTGAAAACATTCGTGCCTTCCCTATCTCAAATTGGACAGAGATGGACGTATGGCAATACATCGAACGTGAAAACTTAGAGCTCCCAAGCATTTATTACTCACACGAGCGTGATGTGATCATCCGTAATGGTGACATTATCCCAGCTAACGTTAAGCTAGCGAATGGCGAAGTGATTAACAAGCCTAAAGATGGTGAAGAAATTGTGAAGAAACAAGTGCGATTTAGAACCGTTGGTGACATCACTTGTACTGCGCCTGTTTACTCAGATGCAGATACAACCAGCAAAATTGTGATTGAGACAGCAACAACAACGATTACTGAGCGTGGTGCAACCCGCTTGGATGACCAAACCTCTGAAGCCAGTATGGAACTACGTAAAAAAGAGGGGTATTTCTAATGAGTAACAATATGCAAAACATAGAACTAAAAGAAAATTCTTTATTACGTTTCATGACCTGCGGTAGCGTGGATGATGGTAAGAGCACCTTAATCGGCCGCTTACTGTTTGATAGCAAAACAATCCTAACCGATACGCTGACTAACATTTCAAACACATCTAAAAAGCGCGGTATGGAGACGGTTGATTTATCGTTACTAACAGACGGCCTACAAGCTGAACGTGAACAAGGTATTACTATTGATGTGGCTTACCGTTACTTCGCGACAGGCACTCGCAAGTACATTATTGCAGATGCGCCAGGCCATGAACAATACACCCGCAACATGGTGACTGCCGCCTCTACCGCCAACCTTGCGATTATTTTGATTGATGCTCGTAAAGGCGTACTCACACAAACACGTCGCCATAGCTACTTAGCGCATTTGGTAGGTATTCCGCACATTATCGTTGCTGTCAATAAAATGGATTTAGTTGATTATAGTCAAGATGACTACGATAAAATCTGTGCAGACTATATGTCTTTCGCTAAAGAAATTGGTTTAGCTGGTGCGCGTGATATTCAATTCCTCCCAATGTCGGCTTTAAATGGCGATATGTTAGTCGACCGTTTAGACAATATGGCTTGGTACAAAGGCGATTCATTACTGGAATTGCTTGAAAAAGCACCAGTAGCGCATGCTGAAGCCGAAGAGGCTTTTCGTTTTCCAGTACAGTTTGTTTGCCGTCCTCATGCTAGTGTCGATGCAAAGCTACACGACTTTAGAGGCTTTATGGGCCGTGTAGAGTCTGGTGAAGTTTCAGTAGGTGATGCGGTAACTGTATTACCAAATGGCTATGAATCTAAGGTAAAAGCGATTCAAATTGGTGATGAGCAATTGCAAACAGCACCAACGGAACAAAGCGTGACATTGCTACTTGAAGATGAAATTGATACTTCACGTGGCGACATGATTGTGAAATCTAGCGACTTACCGCAAACTGTGAAGCAGATTGATGCATTCGTGTGCTGGTTATCAGAAACACCACTTTCGCCAGCACGTACGTATATCGTCCGTCATACGGCACGTGAATCAAAAGCGAAGATTGTAGCGATTCAATATAAAGTGGATGTGAACACATTAGAAAAGCAACAAACGAATGATTTGAAAATGAATGACATTGCCCGTGTCAGCTTTAAGCTCGCTCAACCGTTAATGGTCGATAGTTATACAACAAATCGTGCGACAGGCGCATTTATTGTGATTGATGAAAGCACCAACAATACCGTTGGCGCTGGCATGATTGTATAAACACGAGTAACGTAAATTAGATTAACATTACATAAGATTTAAAAAGGAACGAAAATGACGTATGTAGTCACCGAAAATTGTATTCAATGTAAATATACCGACTGTGTTGATGTCTGCCCTGTCGATTGCTTTGTAGAAGGCCCAAACTTCTTAGCGATTAACCCAGATGATTGCATTGATTGCACCCTATGCGTTGCAGAGTGCCCTGCTGAGGCTATTTTTGCCGAAGATGATGTACCAGCCGACCAGCAACACTTTATTGAGCTAAATGAGCGCCTTGCGAAAACATGGCCCATAATTTCAGCTCGCAGAGATCCACTTGAAGATGCTGACACGATGAATGGTGTACCGGGCAAGTTAGACTTGCTGGTTGAATAATATTGTTGAATAGCATAGTTGAATAAAAGTGGCTGAGTAATCAACCTTACAATAAAAAAGAGGCTATTGAGCCTCTTTTTTATTGTAAGTCTGCTTAATATCGAATTAAAGGTTATGTGTGTATTGCAAACTTAAAATATCAACACTTCCTTCAAAATCGCCACGCACCCTCCCATTAACAGTTGGTGCCTGTTCATCAACAGCATTAATTTTAGCATCACTAATAAACAAATGCGTGTACCCAATATCGAACTTAGAAGTCGGGCTAGCAGTATAACTAGCACCTAATGCCACCCATTTTCTGTCATTGCCTGGAATGCGAGCCGTACGGAATTCATCCTTAATCGCTTCTTCATCATAGGCTAAACCAGCACGCAATTTAATTGCATCACTATAATGATAATTAACCCCTATGGAGTAGCGCATCGTATTTTCCCAGTTCTCCCCGGTAAAAACATCAGGTGCACCATTGTCAAGCTTAATTCTTAACTCTTCAAAACGACTCCATCTTGTCCACGTTACATCACCCATTACATCCCATTTATCATTTACTCTGCTAAATACGCTTGCAGAGAAACTTTCTGGCAAATCGACACTCGCAGTAACGTCTGAATCTTTAGTACTAAGTGTCGCACCAAACTTAGCTTCACCTTCAAGCTCTTGCTTTACTTTTGATCGATAAGCCACACCAAAACGCGTGTCAGTTGTGGCTTGATAAATCGCACCAAGATTAAACCCATAACCCCAATCATCTCCCTTAATTTCAACATCTGACTCAGCAGCAACTACACGATTAACCTGTCGAGTAAGTGTTGCTTCTGTCCACATTGCAGAGACACCGAGACCAAGTGATAGCTGATCATTCACTTTAACAGCAATAGAAGGGTTAATATTAATGGTTTTTACTTCCGATTTAACTGCTTGAAAACGACCTATCCAACCGTCATCATATTCAGTTTTAAGCCCAAATGGCGCATTTACACCTACACCAACTTTAATTGCTGGCGTAAGTGCTGTCATAAAATAAAAATTAGGGACGAAAGCCAAATTACCAGCGTTAGGGCCTTCATCCCCTGCTGGTGGAAAGCCAGCAGCTGGGTCAGATCCTTTGTTTTTAAACTCTGCATTAAGTTTAATCAAGTGCAATGCGCCAACAGCTTGTGTGCCCTCTATATACGTCATCCCAGCTGGATTGAAAAAAATGGTACTTGCGTCTTCTGCTATCGCAGCACCTCCTGCATAAGCATTGCCCATACCACTAGCGCTTTGTTCGATTAACGCAAATCCTGCTGCTTGAGCACTAGCACTTGTAGCTAAAGCAAAACCAATAGCGGCATATCTTATTGCATTAGCCATCACATTTCCTTTGAACGAATTGAATATAAAACCATATTACAGACATAAAAAAAGCCCGTCTATTGTACCGAAGTACAGGTGAACTTTAGTTTAACAATACTTAAGATTCTATAAACAGCAATTAATGTTAAAACATGAATTTTATCTAAAGAATTGCAGTCGGTAGCGGCCTTAGTTGAGCCAGCGAGTAATATGGTGACTTCGATTGGGGAGGATGGCCTGCTATTGGGTAGCGGATAATTGGGGTTGATACAACCTGCTGTTTTTATTAGCTTATTATGTTTATTTATTTTAATCATATTTTAAATGCTACCCAAGGTCTGGCGCGGTCTATGCTCGATATTTTCATTCATCAAAAAGCTAGAAAAGACTAAAGAAAAGACGAGCACCAACCTAATCGAATAAAGCGAATGGCACATCACAATATGAGATAATAAAGCTCAATATTCATCATTAAAAACAAGTCACGCCCTTATGATTATTACCCTAATTATGGTTGCTAGTATTCTGTTCTTTGCCTTGCAACTAGAAGAAAAGTTTAAAGTTCCCTCTCCACTTGGCTTAATCGCATTGTCATTTGTCGCGCACTATTTAATTAAGCAGGCACCAGTCATCACAGGAGACCCTGAAAGCTTTGCTAAATTAGTCATCTTTTTACTACCAGTACTGCTCATTTCTGACTCCTTAGAACTTAAATTACGCGACTTAAAAACCCATGGCTTAAGCTTGTTATATCTGTCTATCGTCGCCGTGTCGCTATCCATTATCATGGCGCTATCGATTTCAGACTGGTTATTCGCTGATTACCATTTGAGCAATGCTGCCGTTGTCATGTTATTCGCCATGGTGCTAGCAACAGACCCTGTGTCTGTCGTGAGTATCTTCTCTAAATTCGAATTACCGCATCAACTCAAAATGCTTGCCGAAGGTGAAAGCTTATTTAACGATGCAACTGCATTAATTGTCTTTGTATTCATTGGCTTATTTGCACTAAAAGGTGGTGTTATCACGCCTGCCTATGTCGCTGAAATCAGCTTCGCTGTCATTTTCGGCTCTATCATCATCGGTGTTGGTATTGGTTTTACTGGCCTCATGCTAATGAAAACAACCGAAAACCGTATTGCTGAAATGATGATTTTAATCCTCGCAGGTTATGGAGCTTTTGAACTAGCTGAACACTTCTATGTGTTACTCAATCTATTTGGCGGCCATTCACATATGCATTTGTCAGGCATCTTAGCTGTGATCTTTGCCACTATCACGGTCAACCATGTGATGAATAAGCACATTGAACAAGAAAGTGAACAAATCACTGATGATGAGGTTTCATTGACGGTGGAAGCCATGAAAATCAAAACATCTGCAGGTATCATCGGCACGATTATCAAACGCGTTAAAGCGACGTTAGAAGAAAAAAATCGTCACCTGCGCAATAAAGAAGACGTGCAATTATTAGCCATGGTCGCTAACACTATCCTATTTATCGCCATGGCAGAAATGATAGACCTTAATTTACTCTGGCATTACCGTTTTGAAATCCTCATCATGTTCATCGCCACCACGGTGATTCGCGCGGCCATGATGACGGTGTTTGCATGGATTACCAATAAAACGACCAAAATGGTCGATGTCAACCGCCGTTGGACAACCGTACTTTCTTTTGCAGGTATCAAAGGTGGTTTATCCATCGTCATGCTCACCATGATTCCAGCAGACTTTGAGCACATCGAAACATTCAAAGCCATTGTTATTGGCGTGATTATGCTATCAACCTTTGTCTACGCAACGGTATTGATTTGGTACATCAACAAACATCAAGCAGCCTTTTTAGTAGAGAAAAATGCTGAAGATGCCCTGCATCATTAACGCTTTATAAGTAGTAGCTTGTGACCATCAAACTTAAATACATACAGCACTACTCGCGAGCACTACAAGATCAAATTAGCCAGCTACAAGCGCAAGGGAAACTCGGTGATTACATCACATCCCGTTACCCGCAGTCTCACACTATACAAACCAGCAAAGCCTTATACACCTACTGTAACGAGATTAAACAAACTTACCTACGCAACGTTAGCGCCCTAGCTAAAGTTGCCTTCGATAGCCGCTTAACCATGAGCCACCATGCCTTTGGCCTCAATACGGCGATTTCAAGGGTACAAGGTGGTAAGTTAAAAGCCAAGAAAGAGATTCGTATTGCTGATACGTTCAAGGAACTACCTGAGGATTTTTTACGAATGATTGTGGTGCATGAGTTAGCGCACTTGAAGGAACGGGATCATAGCAAGGCGTTTTATAAGCTCTGTGAGCATATGGAACCAGATTATCATCAGCTGGAGTTTGATTGTCGGGTTTATTTAACGTGGAAAGAAATGGGTTAAAATCTCTTTGTCGTAGGACGGGCAACAAAACATTGCCCACCCTACTTGGCTAATTTCATGACTAGGTTTATACACTTACCCTTCGCTCATTAAAACAACCTACTCTGCCTCTTAGCCTTAGCCCTAACAGCAACAAAAGCCGCCCCCTTCCGAGCCCGCTTACCCAAGCACTTAGCAAAAGCCTCACCCTTAATCACTTTATTCTTACCCTTAACAACCACAGTAGCTGCTTCACCATCACACAACGCAACACTAGTCAGCAGCTTACCTTTAGGTATGTCCATGATTTTCACACCACGCCCACCATTCGGGTACTCATTGATTTCATTCAATGAGAATACCAACAATTTACTTTCTGATGAGGTAGCCGCTAGGAACTCTCTATCATCCAACCTAATCGGCTCAAGCACTTTCACGCCAGCTTCCACTTTCATAAAGGCTTTACCCGCTTTTGGTCGTGCAATTAAGCCTTTCAATGGTGCAATAAAGCCATAGCTATTAGATGATGTGAATAAGTATTTATCCTCTTCATTACCTGACATGGCAGCTGCTATGCTTGCACCATTTTGTAGCTCAATGATAGAACTCACTGGCAAGCCATCCCCTTTACCACGCGGAACGCTGGAGGCATCGAAGGCATAACAGCGACCATTGGAATCGAGGATGATAATGGGTCTAATAGTGCGTGTTTCTATTACCGCTAACTCACTATCGCCAGCTTTCCATATAATGGCTTCACGCTCTACGTTGTGACCTTGTCTTGCTCGTATCCAACCATTTTTTGAGAGTAAAATCGTTACTGGCTCATCGACTACAAATGATTTTTGGCTAGCTTGAGTGCGTTCTACAGGCTCAATTAACGTACGGCGATCATCGCCATATTTTTCAGCATCTTGTTTAATTTCACGAGCAGTAAGGTTTTTTAGCTTAGTATTGCTGCCTAATATACCATCTAGACCTTCAGCTTCTTGGCGTAGTTTTTCTAACTCTTTCTCAATCTTAATACCTTCTAATCGTGCTAGTTGACGCAATCTGACTTCGAGGATATCTTCGGCTTGAATATCTGATAAATCAAAAGCTTTGATTAAGTCTTCTTTTGGCTCATCGGAATTGCGGATGACTTTAATCACTTCATCAATATTGATAAAAGCGATCATACGGCCTTCTAAAATATGGATGCGTTTATTGATTTTATCTGAATCAAACTGACAACGTCTACGCACCACATTTAAGCGGAACTCAATCCATTCTTGCAAGGCCGTTAGCATGTTCTTTTGCGTTGGGCGGCCATCAGTGCCGATCATGACCATATTCACTGAACATGAGACTTCCAGACTAGTGTGCAATAGTAGGAACGCCATTATTTCATCAGCATTAACGCGACTGGTTTTTGGCTCGATGATTAAGCGAACGTCTTTTTTACCTTCACTTTTTACCGTGTCGATCATGGCTAAAGCTGATTGTTTCAAGAGCAACTGATCTTGATCGATGGTTTTTTTATCTTTTTTGGCTTTTGGATTTGAAATCGCAAGGATTTCATTTTGAATAGTTTCAACCGAAACACTATGTGGCAATTCATTGATAATCACGCGCCATTGACCACGTGCCATTGGTTCTACTACCCACAGTGCACGTAACCTTAACGAACCACGGCCTGTTTCATACATTTCATGAATATCAGACGTTTTCGTAATCAACTGACTACCTCCCGGCCAATCAGGGCCTGGGATATGTTCCATTAACTCAGTTGTCGTCGTCTTTGGGTTAGACATGACATGCAAGACGGCATTCGCCACTTCCCGCATATTATGCGGCACCATTTCTGTTGCCATACCAACGGCAATACCAGAAGCGCCGTTAAGCAACATCATTGGTAAACGTGCTGGCAACAACATTGGCTCTCGGAAGGCACCATCGTAGTTGTTTTGGAAGTCGACCGTACCGCGATCAATTTCAGATAACAGCAAGTCAGCAATTGGCGATAAACGCATTTCAGTGTATCGCATTGCAGCAGCGCCATCGCCATCGCGTGAGCCGAAGTTACCTTGGCCATCGACGAGTGGATAACGTAAGGTAAAGTCTTGCGCTAAACGCACGGCGGCTTCATAAGCGGAGCTATCGCCATGTGGGTGATACATACCCAGTACATTTCCCACTACACGGGCGGATTTGACTGGTTTAGCCCCTGCGACGAGATTCATTTCCTTCATCGCATATAAAATGCGGCGTTGTACTGGCTTTTGACCATCTTCAACCGATGGTAAAGCACGGCCTTTTACAACGGAAATCGCATAGGATAAATAAGCTTCTTCCGCGTATTCGCTAATGACGACAGCATCGTCATCTGGCTTGATCTTATCTATATCAGTTATATCATTCATTAAACATCTGCCTTCACATCATTCCCGCGGCGTTCTATCCACTCTTTTCGCGCTGGGGCTTGGTTTTTCGCCATCAGCATATTAAACATATCAAGAGCTTCTGATGACTCTAGCTCAGGTAAGCGCACTTGAATTAAGCGGCGCGTATCTGGACATAGCGTGGTTTCCCAAAGTTGGTCTGGATTCATTTCACCCAAACCCTTAAAACGTTGGATGCCAAGCTTTTCTTCCGCAACACCTTCGCGTTTTAGTTTTTCGATGGTCGCCATTTTTTCTAAATCATCCGCAACATACACCTTCCGCATGGGTTTGCTTTTGCCTTGTGCAGGCACATCAATACGATACAGCGGCGGTTGTGAAATATACACATGGCCACGCTCAATCAGCTTAGGCGCATGTTTTAAGAATAAGGTGAGTAGCAAGACTTGAATGTGTGAACCATCGACATCCGCATCAGAAAGCAAACAAAGCTTACCGTAGCGCAGACCTGAAAAATCAGGATCATCTTGCATAGTGTGTGGCTCAATACCGAGTGCGACAAAAATATCATGCACTTCTGAGTTACCGAAGATACGTCCCGCGTCGACTTCCCAAGTATTAAGCACTTTACCGCGTAACGGTAGTAGCGATTGGAACTCGTTATTACGTCCCATTTTGGCACTGCCGCCAGCGGAATCACCTTCCACCAAAAAGAGTTCCGCCTCCATGGTACCTGCAGCTTCACAATCTGTGAGTTTGGCTGGCATTAAATTGATACCCGTTGTCTTACGCTTTTCAATCTTCTTGGTTGATTTATTACGCGCTGCCGCTGTGCTATTTACTAGGTCAGAAATGCGTTTTGCAAAGTCGATATTTTGCGTCAGCCAGTTTTCCATGATTGGGCGAACTGATGAAGCAATCATTTTCATGGCATCGCGATTGGTCAACTTCTCTTTGGTTTGGCCTTGAAATTGTGGGTCTAGCACTTTAGCCGCCAACACGTAGCACACGTTATTCCACACATCTTCAGATGTGATTTTAACACCGCGCTGCATCATGCTGTGATGCTCCATAAACGTTTTGACTGCTTCAAACACGCCATTACGCATACCTGCTTCGTGCGTACCACCTGAGAGTGTTGGAATCAGATTGACATACGACTCACCATGGCCGCCACCCAAACCAAATGATATTGCCCAAATGGAGCCTTCACCTTTAGATACGCTGTCGTTATTTTCGGTTGCATAAGACTCACCTGAAATAGTCGGGATCGCAACTTCTTGCCCTTCTTCCAGTTGGCGCTCGCCAATTAACTCATCTAAGTATTGTGGCAAGCCTTCATTATAGGTCCATGATTTTTCTTCAAAGCTCTCATCGCCTTCGATTGAAAGTGTCACCGTGACGCCACGTAATAAGACGGCTTTTGATTTAATCAGGTGTTCTAGCTGTGTAAGGGATACTCTTGGCGCATCAAAGTACTTGGGGTCTGGCCAGCACTTAACCGTTGTCCCTGTATCTTTTTTAGCGCACGTGCCTATTATTTCCAAGGCCTGCACGCGTTCGCCATTTTCAAATACTAGACTATATTTGTTACCATCTCGCTTTACTTGTACTTCTAAACGCGTTGATAAGGCATTAGTGACTGATACGCCTACCCCATGTAAGCCGCCAGAGAAGCGATACGAACTGCTTTCATCTTCTTTATCAAACTTGCCGCCTGCGTGCAGCTGGACAAAGACTAACTCAACCGCTGCTTGCGTCTCACCCTTTGGAATTTGTACTGGAATGCCACGGCCGTTGTCGATGACTTGAACTGCACCATCTTTATAAAAATTGACATTGATTTTAGTAGCGTGCCCACCTAATGCTTCATCGGCCGCGTTATCAATTACCTCTTGCACAATATGCGTTGGGGATTCCGTGCGCGTATACATGCCCGGTCTTGCACGTACAGACTCTAACCCACGGAGAACCTTAACGGAGTCCGCGTCGTATTCTTTTTCCACCATTAATGTAACCTTAACCTTCAATTGCAAAATGTCTAGCGCTCCATCTAAGATAGCTGACACAAAATAAAAATCAGTAAAATGTATTTTACATTTTTAACAACGCAATGCAGTATAAATAAGTTAAGTTTTTTGTAGCAATTATTCTTTTAACAGACATTGTATTTAATATGGAAAAGAAAGAAACTCTCTTTCTTTAGCTCTCTATTCTTTTGTTTGCCATAACTGTGTTTTAGTAATAACGAATAAACCAACCAATACGTAAATAAGCATTGTAATGGCCAGTCCAGATGGGGCATACCAGACGAAAGGCACGATGAGGCCTGCTGATATAGTAGACAGTAGCATCTGTATAAACGCCTGCCCTGAAGCTGCGGTACCTCGTATTTTAGGATGCCTGTTCAGTGCAGCTAAAGACAATATAGGCATACACATTGCCATACCAATATTGAATAGTGCTATAGGTAAGATGTTGGCGATCAAACTCACTGGCTGAGTATAACAAACAATTATATTGACCAAAGCAATAAGCAGCATCCAGACGTAAGCTAGCTTAACTACTTTCTGTGAGGAAAATCGCCCAGCAGCACGCTTAGCTAAATATGAGCCAATCACCATGCCTACCACTGTTGGGACAAACAAATAACCATATTGTTGAGGATTTAGACCTAGATGCTTACCCAAAAAAACTGGACTAGCGAGTACATAAACAAAAAAACCCGAAAAATTAGCGCCAATAGCAACAATAATCCTAGCAAACTCACTATCACTAAAAATTGTTTTGTAACTTTTGATTACGTTCGCAGTAGAAAGCTTCATACGCTTCTCCGGCGGCATGGTTTCTGGTAAAAACTTAACAGCAGCCCATAAACTCACACTGGCATAGACGGCTAAAAAGATGAAAATTATTTGCCAGTTAATACCAAGTAGAAAACCACCAACAATTGGCGCAATCGCGGGAGCAATACCAAAAAGCATTTGTACAGTTGCCATCACTCGTTGTGCTTGCGGCCCTTCAAACAAGTCACGTACCATGGCACGTGCAACTGTATTGCCTGCTCCACCACTAGCACCTTGCAAAGCTCTAAAAAGCCAGAGTGTCTCTACATTTGATGCAAAAGCACAGCCAATACTTGCCAATACAAATATACTCAAGCCCCATTTAATAGTAGTAATACGGCCGATTGCATCAGAGATAGCACCATGACATAAAGTCATCGCCGCATAAGGTAGCAGGTAAAATGTTAAACTTTGTTGGATTTGTATATCTTTTGCCTCCAAGGCTTCACCCATTACATGAAAGGCTGGCAGATAGGTATCAATAGCGAATGGTGCTAAAGCAGCAAGAGATGCTAATGCATAGACTAGAAGGTTAGATTTTGATTTCAATATATTTCTTTATAATTATATGTTTAATATATTTAATTAATGTTAATTATTAAAAAAAGCGCATCATTTGCGCCTTTAATTATACCGCCTAATATTAAGATTTAATATATAAGTCGCTTCGCACTATGGTACAGCATGAAAACCTTCAATCCTCTCTTTGTTACCTTCTCCATATTCCTTAGATTTTTCATTGGTTCTAAATATAATAGGCTTTTCTGACAGTATGGGATTTTGCGAATCCTCTATTGCCTGTTCAATTAAGTGATGATTTGGTGAGAGTGAGCAAACAGGGTCTGCACTCTCCGCATCCCCTGATAACAAGAATGCTTGACAACGACAGCCGCCTAAGTCATTTTCTTTCTCAGAGCAGCTGCGACAAGGCTCTTTCATCCAGTCATCACCACGATACCTATTAAAAGCCGGCGACTCTTTCCATGCATATTCAAGTCCGTGCTCACGAACATTAGGAAACTCTATATTTGGCAACACACGTGCTGAATGACAGGGCAAGACATCACCATTGGCTGCCACAATCATGAACACTTCACCCCAGCCATTCATGCATTTTTTTGGTCTATCGCCAAAGTAGTCTGGGACCACAAAGAAAATTTTCATCTTACTATTAGCTTTTTCCCTAAACTCCTTAGTTATTCTTTCAGCTTCATCCACCTGCTCTTTAAGTGGCATTAACTGATCTCGGTTAACTAAAGACCATCCATAATACTGCGTATTCGCCAACTCAAGATAATCAGCACCTAGAGCTTCTGCCATTTCCATAATCTCTTTGAGATGGCCAATGTTATAGCGATGTAAAACTACATTAAGCACCATCGGGTAGCCATGCCCCTTAATCATTGCTGCTACTTTCTGTTTCAGCTTAAACGTTTTTGTATTGGTAATAAAATTGTTAATTTCTTCCGTAATATCATGCATAGAAAGCTGAATATGATCTAAACCACCATCTTTAAATGCTTGGATTCTTTTTTCAGTTAAACCAACGCCAGAAGTAATTAAGTTACTATAATAACCTAGTTTTTTAGCCTCAATAACGATCTCTTCAATATCATCTCTCAATAATGGCTCACCTCCAGAAATGCCAAGTTGAATTGCACCCATTTTGCGCGCATCACGTAATGTCTGTATCCACTGCTCTGTGCTGAGCTCATTTTGTGTGTGTTTATCAAAATCAGCTGGGTTATAACAAAAGGCACACTGTAGCGGGCAACGATAAGTTACTTCTGCCAACAGCCATAATGGTTGTGTCTGTGTAGTATTGGCAGCTACACCATTATTTTTGGCTTGACCGCTAAGCTCTTTTTGAACAACTGATTGACCCAAAGATGTTGGTGTTGACACAGCATTTCTCCTAAATATTTAATTAAGCTTACGAATCCAAGCTTTACCAAAAGCCATTTCAAACATACCGATAATATCCGCCTCAATGCCTTCAGCATCAGGGAACTTATTTTTCAATATAGTAACAATCTCTCCAACTGATACTTTACCATTAACCAATTGCATCACTTCACCTGCACCACCGTGCAACTTGACCATGCCCTCAGGGAAGAGAATCACAAAACTATCTTGAGCTTCTTCCCACTGAAAGCGGTGGTGCAATGCAATGTCGTAAATATCTGAATCTTGTATACCTTCTGCCATATAGTTCTCTGTTTTATTGCGCTCTATTGAATAACTTTTTACTTGTGCTCTTTAGTCAATCTTAATCACTGGTTGCCGTGTGTACGCAACACCTTCAGTGGTTATCTCCGTGGATGCCAGCATAATTGAATCGGCAATTACCCACAACACATTCAATTTGAACTGCAGAATTTCCATTGCCTTCATTTGCATTTCACGCGTAGTACTAAAGTAATCTAAGGTGACGCCTAGACCATGTTCAACATCCCGCCGGGCTTCCGTCAACCGCTTTCTAAAGTAAGTTAATCCACTTTCATCAATCCAAGGATACATTGCTGGCCATGAACTAATACGTTGCTGATGGATATGAGGTGCAAAAAGCTCTGTCAAGCTAGAGCACACTGACTCTTGCCAAGATCGCTGCTTTGCAAAATTAATGTAGGCGTCAACTGCAAATCGAACGCCAGGGCTGACTAAATCTAGGCTCGTGATTTGTTCACGTGTCAAACCAACAGCTTTGCCTAGTTGAATCCAAGCTTCGATTCCACCCATTGCATCACCTATACCATCATGGTCGGTAATACGCACTATCCATTGTTTACGAACTTCCACGTCATCACAATTAGACAGCACTGCGCCATCCTTCATTGGGATAGAAATTTGATAGTAGAAACGATTAGCTACCCAACTTTGTAATTGAGATTTGCTTAACTTTCCTTCATACATCATCACGTGGAACGGATGATAAATATGATACCCCATCCCTTTTTCACGCAACTTCTCTGCGAACTCCTCGCGTGGCCAAGGTTTTGAATTTATTTTGTCTATACTCATCTTAGTTCCTACAACTCAATATCCATGCCATCATAAGCTAACTCAATTTTTGCTTTATTTAAGGTGGCACGTTGTGATGACTCTTCATTCAGAATCGGGTTAGTGTTATTGATATGAATTAATATCTTGCGTGGCTTTTCCATTGCATTCAATATACTCATAATACCACCATCACTAGACTGGTCTAAGTGACCCATTTCGCTGGCACGCTTATCACTAATACCTTCTTTAGACATTTCATCATCGGTCCAGACAGTGCCATCAACTAAAATAACATCAGCATTACGCATGTATTCTAATACATGAGGTTCAGCCACACCTAGACCTGGGGCATAGAACAAGCTCTTACCTGAGCGGGTATCTTTAATATTCATACCAATATTGTCACCTGGAACAGTATTGCCTCTGTGCGGTGAATATGGCGGAGCATTACTTAATAAAGGTACTGCTGTAAACTCAATGCCCTCTGCAGTTGGAATTGAAAATGGCGTTTGATCTGTTGCAACCTCATGATGGTTAATACCCCGAAAATGTCCCAAAATATTAAAAACGGGAAATCCAGTAGTTAAGTCTCCCTTTACTGCATCAGTACAATAAATATCCCACGGTTTATTGTGTTCACGTAATGTTAATAAACCAGTAACGTGGTCAATTTGCGCATCAGTAATCACAATCGCTGTTATTGCCGTATCACGCACGTGTCGAGCAGGTTGAATAACAGTAAAATCATCCAATTGCCTCTTAATATCTGGCGATGCATTAAATAAGATCCAGTCAGAACCATTGGCACTGACCGCAATAGAGGACTGTGTTCGCGGTGTTGCTTTAATTGTTCCAGCACGAACACCTTTACAGTTTTCGCAATTACAGTTCCACTGGGGAAACCCGCCACCTGCACCTGAGCCTAATACGTGTATATACATGAGCTTCTTACTTTATAGAAAATTAAAACTAATTGATAATTAAACATCAGTACGATGCATTTAGTATGAAACCTATATTACGCATCCGTTTCAAATCATCTATGCAAGCTTCAATGAGTTCGTGCTAATGATTTTCATGATGCTTAAAATAACGTGAATAAATACAAGGAAACGCCCCATAAAAGGCATTTTTATCGCAGTCATATATTTTAGGATTTCCGTCGTTTTCGCACAGCGTCAGCTAGCGTATTTAAAACGATTTCTGTTTCATTCCAGCCTAAACAGCCATCAGTGATCGATTGCCCATAAATGAGCTCACAACCAGGGGTATGAGACTGTTTGCCCGCTTTCAAGTGCGATTCCACCATCACGCCCGCAATTCGATTATCGCCACTTGCGATTTGACCAGCAATATCTTCAGCCACGTTAACCTGCTGTTCATATTGCTTCTGACTATTGGCATGACTACAGTCAATCATAATCTTAGCTGGTAAACTTGCCGCATCTAATTGCTCACCGACTTCATTGACATGATCAGCTGAGTAGTTTGGAGTTTTTCCACCGCGTAAGATGACATGGCAGTCCTCGTTACCAGAAGTCACAATAATGGCAGACTCACCATTTTTAGTGACTGATAAGAAGCGATGCGGACTACCCGCTGTTTTAATTGCATCAATAGCCACTCGAACACCGCCATCAGTCCCATTTTTAAAGCCTACAGGGCAAGATAGGCCGGAAGCCAACTCACGATGCACTTGCGACTCTGTTGTGCGCGCACCGATAGCACCCCAGCTGACTAAGTCAGCCGTATATTGTGGCGTAATGGTATCTAAAAATTCCATTCCTGCAGGCATACCGAGCTCATTCACATCCAATAAAAACTGACGGGCTTTTTCTAGCCCTAAATTAATATCGTAACTACCATCTAAGTGAGGGTCATTAATTAACCCCTTCCATCCAACAGTCGTTCTAGGCTTTTCAAAGTAAACGCGCATCACAATCAACAAATCGTCAGACAATTGCTCACGAACATCTAATAAACGATGCGCATATTCAAGCCCTGCTTTTGTATCATGGATAGAACACGGGCCGACAACGATCAACAGTCGATCATCGTCACCATGTAAAACATTGTGAATAGCCGTTCTTGTCGCTAAGATGTTTTCAGTGCTGCATGCACTTTCTTGTAACTTTTCGATAATTTCAGCTGGCTTTACCAATTCCTTAACCTTAAGAATCCGGACATCATCCGTTGCTAGCTTACCGAATTTCTGTTTTTCTTTTTCAGTCATTGTTTTTTACAACCAAGGCTAGCGCTTCTAAAAAGCGCTTATTTTCAGAAAATAAACCGATACTTACACGCAAGTAATCAGGCATATCGTAATTAGCAATTGGCCGAACAATAATGCCATGCTGCAACAACTGTTCGTTTACATTCTCAGCATTTTTTACCGCAAAACTAATGAAATTAGCATAAGACTCAATGTATTGCAGACCCAACTGCTCAAGACCTTGAGTGAGCTGTAACATACCTGCTTGGTTTGCCGCATAGCTACGTGCCACAAAGCCATCATCCGCTAAAGAAGCAACAGCTGCAGCTTGTGCCAGCAGGTTCACATTAAACGGCTGACGAATACGATTTAAAATATCGGCAACATCAGTATGCATTAAACCAAAACCCACGCGCAAGCCTGCTAAACCGTAGGCTTTAGAAAAGGTATGCGAAATAATAAGATTCTCATAAGTACTGAGCCAGCTAACCGCTTCCGACTTATCATGTGATGATAAATACTCATCATAAGCCTCATCTAGGATAACTAAGACATTTTTCGGCACTTGCTTTAAAAAAGACGCTAAGGTCGTCTTGTCAATCAAAGTGCCCGTTGGATTGTTAGGGTTAGCGATAAAAATCAGTCGGGTTTTTGGTGTAATCGCTTTTAAAAACCCATCTAAATCATGTCCATATCCTTTTGCTGGCACGACAATACCTGTTGCACCAACAGCCTGTGTGACTAAAGGGTAAACTGCAAAAGCATGCTGCGAATAAATCGCTTCATCGCCCACTTGCAAGAATGCGCGTGCGCTTAACTCTAGAATGTCATTAGAGCCATTGCCAAAAACGATTTGACTTTGTGGAACGCCATACTTTCGACTGACTGCCGTACGCAATTCAAAACCATTACCATCTGGATAACGAGCAACATCTACTATAGCAGCACCAATGGCTACTTGAGCATTAGGACTCATTCCTAAAGGGTTTTCATTAGAAGCTAATTTGATGATGTCTGCTTCATTCAAGCCATATTCACGCGCAATTTCAGAAATCGGCTTACCGCCTTGGTAAGGCGCAATAGCGCGGATATATTCAGGGGCAATATTCTCAATACTCATATTCGGTCTTTTATATACTCAAGCCCAGCTGTTAAACGACAGCCACAGGGTAAGAGCCAAGCACTTTAACAACTGAAGCTCTGTCATTTAGGTCAACAAGCGCTGCTTTTACTTTTTCGTCCGTTTGGTGCCCTTCTATATCGATATAGAAGACATAATCCCAAAGCCCTTGCTTAGAAGGTCTAGATTCTAATTTAGTCATACTCACACCGTAACGTGATAATGGTTCTAATAAATCAACCATGGCACCGGGTTTGTTTTTAGTGCTAATTGCCAGCGACGTTTTATCTTCTCCTGATGCTGCGACATCGTGCTTACCCAATACCAAGAAGCGTGTGGTATTTTTAGGGTCGTCCTCAATATTCTCAGCTAAGATATTCAAGTCAAACAACTCTGCCGCACGTTTACTCGCAATTGCAGCAGCAAACGTATCATCCGTCGCGACTAAGTCGTGAATCATTTGCGCAGCAAAAGCATTGCTGGTGACAGCTTCTCTTTGCACCGTTGGTAAAAATCTATTTAACCACTCATGGCATTGCGCTAGCGATTGTACATGTGAGAATACATGTGAAATTTCACTAATATCTGTTTGTTTTGATAGCAAGCAATGGTGAATCGGCAGCGTTACTTCGCCACATATCTTGACTGGACTAGAAAGCAATAAATCCAAGGTCAAACCAACGGCGCCTTCTGTCGAATTCTCAACAGGCACAACAGCATAATCGGCTTGATCCGCTTCCAATGTCCGAAACACTTCATCAATCGAACCGCACACAATGGCGTCACAGCCCTTGCCAAACTGCTTAAACGCAGCCTCTTCCGTATAAGTGCCAATTGGCCCGAGAAAAGCGATAGAAAGTTTCTTTTCTAATGCACGACAATTCGACATAACAGCTCGAAAGATATTGCTAACCGCTTCGCTTGCCAGCGGCCCTTCATTCGCTTCTTGCATGGTCCGTAGCACTTGCGCTTCACGTTCAGGGCGGTAAATAACACCATCTTCTTTCACGTATCCAATATCGCGTGCAAGCTTAGCTCGCGCATTAACAAGCTTAAGTACTTGCGCATCAATCGCATCTATTTCAGATCTAAATTTCTTTAATGAATCAGACATTTATACATACTACCTAATGTGATTTCTCAAATAATTTCATATAGTCGACCAATGCTTGGACCCCTGCTAATGGCATTGCATTATAAATGCTAGCACGCATACCACCGACTGATCGATGACCTTTTAACTGTAATAAACCATGCTTTTCAGCATCGGCCAAAAAGGCTGCATTAAATACTTCATCTTTCAAAGAGAATGGCACATTCATGCGTGAGCGATTCTGCTCAGCAACCTCATTGATATAAAAATCAGTAGAATCGATATAGTTGTAAATTAATGCTGCTTTAGCAATATTTTCTTGCTCAATCACTGCAACACCGCCTCGCTCTAACAACCATTCAAAAACCAAACCCGCCATATAAATGCCGTATGTTGGTGGTGTATTCACCATACTATCGTTTTCCGCTTGTTGTTTCCAATGAAAAACACATGGTGTTGTTGCTGATGCTTGCTCAAGCAAATCATCACGCACAATCACAAGACACAAACCTGCTGGTCCAATATTCTTTTGTGCGCCAGCATAAATAACACCATACTTGGATACATCTACAGGCTTAGACAGGATATGCGATGACATGTCGGCGACAATCGGCACACCCCCTGCACCAGGCAAACCGTCAAACTCCACACCATTAACCGTTTCATTGGTGCATATATGCAAATAGGCCGCGTCTTCACTCAACATCCAATCAGCAAAATCAGGCACATACGTAAATGGCTCACTCTGTGCAACCACATTAATACTGCCAATAGCCATTGCTTCTTTAACGCTACGCTTACTCCAGCTACCCGTAATCGCGTAATCAGCACTTTTCCCATTGAGCAAATTCATTGGAATCATGACGTTCTCTGCCACTGCACCACCTTGTAAAAACAAGACCTTATAGTTATCAGGAATCGTCAACAATGCACGAAAGTCTGCTTCCGCCTTGGCTAATATGCTTAAAAAATCTTTGCCACGATGTGACATTTCCATCACAGACATGCCGCTACCATGCCAATCAAGCATTTCAGCTTGTGCACGCTTGAGTACAGCTTGTGGCAATACCGCAGGGCCCGCCGAAAAATTATAAATTGATGTCATTAGTTACTAATTACTTTTCTTCATCTATTGACGTTTCATCACCGCCATTTTGTTGAGTATCACCTGCTGCATTATCTGTTTCACTTCCGCCAGCTTCAACCACCTCTACTTCAGCGCCATCTACTCCAGCTTCATTGTCATCGGTCTCAACCACTTTTTCAAGTCCTGATAACTTCTCGCCTTTGCCTAAGTTAATCAGCGTAACGCCTTGCGCAGCGCGGCCCATATCGCGAATCTCTTTCACGCGGGTACGAATTAATACACCACCAGTAGTAATCAACATGATTTCATCATCTTCACTCACTAGTCTTGCTGCAACCGCTTTACCGTTTCGTTCGCTAATGGCAATCGCCTTAACACCTTGTGTTCCACGACCAGAACGACGGAAGTCGCTCAGCACAGTCCGTTTACCGTAACCATTTTCAGTCGCCACTAAGACAGACTGCTGATCATCACTAGCAATCAGTAATGAAAGCACTTGCTGCTCTGCTGGTAATTTCATACCGCGTACACCGCGTGTGGCACGGCCCATTGGTCGCACAGCATCTTCACTAAACCAAACCGCTTTTCCGCCATCAGAAACCAAGACGACATCCTGATCGCCATTGGTAATTTCAGCACCAATGAGGTAATCACCCTCATCCAATTTAATCGCAATAATGCCGTTTTTACGTGGCTTAGAGAAGTCACTCAAAGCAGTTTTCTTGACCGTACCTTGCGCAGTGGTCATGAAAATATATTCATTCTCAGTAAACGCTTTTACCGGCAGAATCGCATTAATTTTCTCGCCCTCAGCCAATGGGAACAAGTTCACAATTGGCTTGCCGCGACCAACTCGGCTACCTTGTGGTACTTCATAGACTTTCAACCAGTACACTTGACCTAGACTACTGAAACATAGGATGTAATCATGTGTATTCGCAACGAACAACTTATCAATAAAGTCGTCTTCTTTTGTTGGTGCGGCTTGTTTACCACGACCGCCACGACGTTGCGCTTGATACTCTTCTAATAACTGTGATTTCACATAACCTGTATGTGAAAGCGTCACCACCACATCTTGTGGCGTGATTAAGTCCTCTAGTGATAAATCACTTGTGCTCTCCACGATTTCACTACGACGCTCATCACCAAATTGATTGGCGATTTCAGCCATTTCTTCTGCAATCATCGTTGACACTCTGCCAGGCGTTGCCAAAATATCTAATAAGTCAGTAATCACATCCATGATGTCTTTATATTCACTAACGACTTTATCCTGCTCAAGCCCTGTTAAACGCTGTAATCGCATTTGTAGGATCTCTTGCGCTTGCAAATTAGATAGCTTGTAACCGCTAGGCGTTAAACCAAAATCGATAGACAAACCTTCTGGCCTAGATGCCTCCATTGCTGCACGTTTCAACATTTCTTCCACCACTGGAGAATGCCAACTGCGCTCCATCAACGTTTTCTTCGCTTCAGGTGGCGTTGGTGCGGCTTTAATAATCGCAATCATGTCATCCACATTGGCTAGTGCAACAGCAAGTCCTTCTAACACATGGCCACGGTTTCTGGCTTTTTTCAGCTCAAATACAGTGCGGCGTGTAATCACTTCACGACGGTGACGTAAGAACGCTTCTAAAATTTGCTTCAGATTGAGCAGTTGTGGCTGACCATCCAGCAGGGCCACCATATTCATACCAAACGTATCTTGCAATTGCGTCTGTTTGTATAGGTTATTCAGTACCACTTCAGGCACTTCACCACGTTTCAGCTCTATGACGACACGCATACCGGCTTTGTCGGATTCATCACGCAAATCAGAAATTCCGTCAATTTTCTTATCATTGACCAATTCGGCAATCTTCTCGATCATGGTCTTCTTATTGACCTGATAGGGCAGCTCATCAATGATGATGGATTGACGGTTACCAGCTTTATCCAAATCTTCAAAGTGAGTACGTCCGCGCATGACCACGCGACCACGACCCGTACGATAGCCTTCTTTTACACCGACAGTGCCGTAAATAATGCCAGCTGTTGGGAAATCAGGTGCTGGAATTAAATCAATTAATTCGTCTACCGTTGTTTCAGGATTTTTCAGCAAGGCCAAGCAAGCATTCAACACCTCATGAATGTTGTGTGGCGGAATATTCGTTGCCATGCCCACCGCAATACCAGAACTACCGTTAATCAGTAGATTTGGAATACGGGCTGGCATAATCAATGGCTCATGCTCTGAACCATCATAGTTAGGACCAAAATCAACCGTTTCTTTTTCAAGATCCGCTAGTAATTCGTGTGCGATTTTTGACATGCGGATTTCCGTATATCGCATCGCCGCTGCATTATCGCCATCAACAGAACCAAAGTTACCCTGACCATCAACCAACATATAACGCAATGAAAAGTTCTGCGCCATCCGAACAATCGTATCGTAGACAGCAGTATCACCATGTGGGTGATACTTACCAATCACATCACCAACAATACGCGCTGATTTCTTATACGGCTTATTATAATCATTACTCAGCTCGTGCATGGCAAATAATACGCGTCTATGCACAGGCTTTAACCCATCACGCACATCTGGCAACGCTCTTCCCACAATCACGCTCATCGCGTAATCAAGATAAGAACGACGCATCTCGTCTTCTAAGCTAATTGGCAGAGTTTCTTTTGCGAATTGATCCATAGATTATTTCCGTTTTTTCTTCTAAGAAAATGTAGCTTACAAGCAACTATTAAGCGTGCTTTTTTATAAGATATTTATTCTTCAAATTTTAACATGATGTACGTTACAAAGGCAGTGTTTTAAGGAATTAATCCCATAAAAAATGGGGCTTATAAAAGCCCCATTTTTTTAAACTAGAATCCAATCAATTATGCATGCGCCAACAGTGCAAGATCTGCTTTCAAATCATCCTCATGCTCAAGCCCTACGGCAATACGAATTAAGCTATCTTTCACGCCAGATGCCTCTCTCGCCTCCTTCGTCACACGACTGTGCGTTGTCGTTGCCGGATGTGTAATCGTGCTTTTTGCATCGCCCAGATTTGCAGTGATAGAAATCATTTTGGTTGCATCAATCAGTGTCCATGCAGCCTCTTGTTCTATTTGTCCCACTTTAGGCTTCACTTCAAAGCTCACAATACCGCCACCATTGCATTGTTGCTGCATGGCCAAGCCATGTTGTGGGTGAGATTGCAAGCCTGGATAAAATACACGCGCAACCTGTGGCTGCGCTTCCAACCAAGTGGCTAGCGCCAGCGCTTTGCGCGCATGTGCTTCCATACGTACTGGCAATGTTTCCAAACCTTTCAAAAATACCCATGCATTAAACGCACTCATGGTGACACCTGCTGAGCGTAAAAACCCATATACAGGCTCCATTAAGGATTTCGACCCTAGTACAGCACCACCTAAACAGCGTCCTTGTCCGTCAATATATTTGGTTGCAGAGTGAATAATAATATCTGCACCCAAAGCCAGTGGCTTTTGAATTGCTGGCGTACAAAAACAGTTATCGACAACGAAATGCGCATCTGCTTGATGGGCAATATCAGCTAGAGCTTGAATATCACACACTTCAGTGAGTGGATTTGATGGTGTTTCGGCAAAAAACAATTTAGTTTTAGGCGTGACAGCCGACTTCCACTCTTCGGCATCCGTCAACGAAACTAAGGTCACTTCCAAGCCCCAGCGTTCCAATATATTGGTAAACAACTGAATGGAGGTACCAAAAAGACTCTGAGAGGCCACGACATGGTCGCCTGCCGAACACAAGCCCATCACACAGGCCAAAATAGCAGACATGCCACTCGCGGTGGCAACACACTGCTCAGCGCCTTCCATTGCTGCTAATTTATCTTGAAAAGCAGTAACTGTTGGGTTGGTGAATCGCGAGTAGATATTACCAGGCTCCTCACCACTAAACCGTGCTGCTGCCTGCGCCGCATTTTCAAATCGGAAACTAGAGTTCAAAAAGATAGCTTCTGAGTTTTCGCCAAACTCAGTTGGTTCATTGCCAGCCCTCACACTAATGGTTTCTAGATGATGTTTATTTGTCATTACTTTTTCTCTTAATTTATTGCCATGCTTAATTGATATCGATGCTGTCAGGCATTAAAAAACCCGTAGTAGCTCAAGGCTAAAACGGGCTTTTAATCTCTCGCTTTAGCAGAATTTATTATGCGCTCGCAAGCTGAGTAAGGTCTTTTTTAATGTTGGCCACTCAAATCAGCGCATTTCCATTTAACGCCTAATAGAAATAGATGTCAAGTCGATTGCAACGTTTTACTGGCGATTTTTAAACAAACCTGAGCTACACCCTTACTTCTTCTTCCTCAGTATCGACTAGATTCAAATCCATTTGTGTCGTCGAGTTAGGCGGTCTATCTGTTTGTATTGAATCTGAGCGTAATGCCTCAATGCGATCTAAATAAACACTGTCTACATCACCAGTTACATAATGGCCATCAAAACAGCTGGAATCAAAATCATGAATATTGGGGTTTAATGCTAAAACAACCGCTTCCAACGCTTTTAAATCTTGATAAATCAAGCCATCAGCACCAATTTCTACACATATTTCCGCATCGGTTCGGTCTGTTGCCAACAACTCATCGCGGCTTGGCATATCAATGCCATACACATTTGGAAAGCGTACTGGCGGCGCAGCAGAAGCAAAGTAGACTTTATTAGCACCTGCATCACGCGCCATTTGTACAATTTGTTTAGAGGTCGTTCCTCTTACAATCGAGTCATCAATCAGCAATACATTTTTACCTGCGAATTCCACCCTAATCGGGTTAAGCTTTTGTCGCACTGATTTTTTGCGCAACTCTTGGCCTGGCATAATAAATGTGCGTCCAATATAACGATTCTTAATGAAGCCTTCGCGATACTCCAAACCTAATGCCAATCCAGCTTGCAGTGCACTTGGACGGCTAGTATCTGGAATGGGAATAACGACATCAATATCTAAGTCACTCCACTCACGTTTAATTTTATCCGCTAAAGTCGCCCCCATATCTAAACGAGTCTGATAGACAGAAACACCATCAATCACTGAATCAGGCCTTGCCAGGTAGACGTATTCGAAAATACACGGTGTCAATTTCGACTTTTCAGCACATTGCTTACTAAATAAGTTGCCGTCCATATCGATAAAGACTGATTCACCTGGATCAACATCACGTACTAAAGTAAAGCCTAAAACATCTAAGGCAACACTTTCAGAAGCGACAATATGCTCAGTGCCTTTTTCAGTTTCCATTTTACCGATGACTAACGGCCTAATACCATTTGGATCACGGAAGGCTAGCAAGCCAAAATCAGCAATCATGGCAACAACCGCATAAGCGCCTTTACAGCGACGATGTACGCCTGCAACCGCATCAAAAGCCATATCATTATTCAGTACTGCACTTTTAGACGTTCTTTCGATCTCATGTGCTAAAACATTAAGCAGCACTTCAGAATCCGATGAGGTATTGATGTGACGTAAGTCTTGTTTAAACATCTCTGATTTAAGCTGCTCAGAATTGGTTAAGTTACCATTGTGCGCAAGGACAATACCAAATGGAGAGTTCACATAAAAAGGCTGTGCTTCTGCGGCGCTAGATGAACCTGCTGTTGGGTAACGTACGTGCGCGATACCCGCATTACCATTCAAACTACGCATGTGACGTGTTTGAAAGACATCCTTAACTAAGCCATTGCTTTTGTGCATAAAGAACGTATTGCCATCACAAGTCACAATCCCTGCGGCATCCTGCCCACGATGTTGCAACACCAATAAACCGTCATACAACAACTGACTGACTGGATTCTTTCCTACAATACCTATAATTCCACACATATGATGGTGTCGTCCTTAAATGTTACGCTATTTAATCACAAAATTAATCAAACTTAGCATGCTTGCTCACACTTTCAGGCAACCATGGCAATGCTGATTTAACTAACATTTCAAGTGGTTCACTCAATACTGCATCGGTCCACATTTGTTCTTTTGGTAAACTAGTTAATCCTGCTAATAAAACCAATACACAGCTAATGAGCAAGCCCTTTGCAAAGCCAAAAAGCATCCCTAAAAAGCGATTAATCCGCCCTAGCCCGACTTTGCTAATTACGCCAGAAATCGCCATCGTTATTAAGCCATTCAGGAATAACACTGCAATTAAAAGGATGACAAAGGCAATGAGCGTCTTCAAGGCTTCTGTTGGAATCCCTTCAGGAAGAAATGTCGCTAACAAAGGCGAATAGGCTTTTGCTACATAAAAGGCAGCAATCCATCCTAAAATAGCCAACATTTCCTTCACTGCACCACGCATCATGCTCACCACTACGGATAAGCCAACAATCGCAATGACAGCATAATCAAAATAGGTCAAATGAAAATCCTTTACTTCTGGCTAACAACCATGCCTGTCAAGCCGGCATCTTTAATATTTTCTAACGCGATAGCGGCTTCATTTCTACCTTCAAAAGTAGATGTACGTAAACGCGTTTTTTCACCCGTTGCCGCCTGCATTTTTTCAGTCACAGACTTGTAGCCAATCCCATCCAACATAATTTGTAATTTTTTAACATTGGCAATATCAGAAAATACGCCGATTTGCACATAGAATGGGTTGGCTTTTGATGCAGCCTCAGCATTCTTAGCAGTTTCTTTTGCAACCACTTCCTTCTTCTCTACCGTTGTTTTTATTTCAGCATTAGCTTCAACAGCTGCTTTAGGATTTTCTTTAGGGTTTACTGGAGTGACTTTTGGTAAAGCTAATTTTTTAGTGTTAACGGCTGTTTCGGCTTTCAAATCCTCGATCGTAATCACTTCTTCACTAACAATCACTTCACCACCAGTAGATTCATAAGGCATTACGATAGTGATATTTTGCTGCATATCGGTTTTTGTGCGGTCTTCTAGCACGATTGGCAGTAAAATAAACATGAGTAAAACAAGTGCGATCGCACCCACTAGACGCCGCCGTGCACGTTTTTTGAAAATTAACCCTAGGTCAGATTGATCCTTCTGCATTTAAATCCCTTGAATATCTAAAGCGTCAATCGCATCGGCTACGGTGTAGAACGATCCAAAAACGATGATTCTATCATTTTTGTCGGCTTCAATACAGGCCGAACGCAATGCATCAGCGACATTATTGAACTGCTTTGTTAAGCCTTTTTCAGCTTCGGACTGCAAGTGGCTTTCTAGGTCTTTCGCTGTTGCACCACGTGCATTATGCGTGTCAGCCAAATACCAAAGTGAAATATGTGGTAACAACGCACTTACCACATGCTCAATATCTTTATCTGCCAGCATGGCAAACACACCCAATGTCCGTCCTTTATATGGCTTATCACTCAAATTATTCGCCAAAGAGTTGGCCGCTTGTGGATTGTGTGCAACATCCAAAATAATGTAGGGCGTTTGGCTGTACTGGTAAAAGCGTCCTAGCAATGTCACTGACTTAAGCGAATCACCAACATTGTCCAATGGAACAGGCAGCTGTTGATTTAAATTTTCTACTGCACATATTGCACATGCTGCATTATTAAGCTGAAAATCTCCCTGCAATGCTAATGGTGGCAGATACAATGTGTTTTCGCTCGCCTTATATTGCCAGCCCCGTGTTAATTTATTCACGTAAAAATCACGGCCAATCAAATGGAAATCAGCTTGAATCTGTTCTGCATAATCAACCACCGTATTAGGCGGGTTAATATCGCCACAAATCGCTAGCTTACGTGGCCTATAGATACCTACTTTTTCAGCACCAATCTTTTCTCTTGTATCGCCTAAATAATCCATATGGTCCAAGTCAACACAGGTCACAATGGAACAAGTCGGTTCAAATACATTAACAGCATCTAATCGCCCGCCCATGCCCACTTCTAATATAGCAACATCTAAGTTTGATTGTGCGAAGTGCCACATGGCGGCCAACGTGCCCATCTCAAAATAGGTCAGCACCACATCACCACGCGCCGCTTCAATCGCAGAAAAAGCCTCACATAAAGCTGCATCTGAAATAGCTTGGTGATTAACACGCACCCGTTCGTTGTAATGTTTTAGATGAGGAGATACATAAGTGCCAACGCGATAACCGGCATCCAGATAGATACTTTCCAACATCGCGCAAGTCGAACCTTTTCCATTGGTTCCAGCAATGCTGATAATCGGGAATGATAGTATTAACTGTAAACGCTCAGCAACATCTTTAACACGCTCTAAACTCATGGCAATTGATTTAGGGTGTAACGCTTCGATATACGCCAACCACTGCGCAAGAGATTTAGGCTTCCCTATACCAGGGCTCTCTCTACAGGGGTTCTCTGTTAAATCACTCAAGAAAGGTCGCGATCAAATATGGTTAATTAATTTGATGCATGCATCAAATTAGATAGCACGTTATTTAGCTTATCTCGCATTTCTCGGCGGTCAACAATCATATCAATTGCGCCATGCTCTAATAGAAATTCTGCTCGCTGAAAGCCATCTGGCAATGTTTCACGTACTGTTTGCTCAATCACACGCGGTCCAGCAAACCCAATCAAGGCATTTGGCTCAGCAATAATAATATCGCCTAACATAGCAAAGCTTGCAGACACACCGCCCATAGTAGGGTCAGTCAAAATCGAAATGAATGGCAACCCAGCCTCAGCCAATTTAGTCAAAGCTGCACTTGTTTTGGCCATTTGCATCAATGAAAGCAGGCCTTCTTGCATCCTTGCACCGCCACTAGCTGCAATACAGATGAACGGTGTTTTATTTTCAATCGCAGCATTGACGCCACGCACAAAGCGTTCACCAACGACAGAGCCCATTGAGCCACCCATGAATTTAAACTCAAAAGCAGCAACAACAACCGGCATCTCTAAAATAGCACCTTGCACAACAATAAGTGCATCCATTTCTTTGACCGTATTTTGCGCATCTTTCATGCGTACTGTATATTTCTTACTATCTTTAAACTTCAATGAATCCATTGGCGCTACGTTTGCACCAATTTCAACTTGATTACCTTCGTCTAGCAGGAAACTAATTCTGACTCTAGCAGAAATGCGATTATGGTGATCACACTGAGGGCACACTTCACCCGTTTTTTCTAAATCTGTTTTGTAAAGCACTGACTGACAGGCATCACACTTACTCCATAAGCCTTCAGGCATATTGCGCTTTTGCACATTGCCGACAGCATGTTTAATTTTTTGTGGAATTTTATCTAACCAACTCATCGCTTACCCCAATATTGTTTTAATCGATTGCTGTACGCAACTCTTGTATCAATGTGCCGATATTACTCATTAATGTTTCTTCACTAGACTGTTCTACGGTTAACACCGTACGACTACCAACCACTACAGCATCCGCAAATGCGGCCACTGACTTGGCGGTTGCCGCATCTTTTACACCAAAGCCAACACCGATTGGCAAGTCCGTTTGTTTACGAATCTCAGCAACACGCGCCTTCACTTCGTCAACGTCTAAGTTAGCTGAGCCTGTCACGCCTTTAAGCGAGACATAGTACAAGAAGCCAGTCGCTTGCTTCGCTACCAAATCAATGCGTTTTGCTTCCGTTGTTGGTGAAAGTAAAAAGATACAGTCCATATCGTTTTTATTCAACTCGGCAATAAAATCTTCAGACTCTTCAGGTGGATAATCAACCGTTAAAACACCGTCCACACCAGCCCCTTTTGCTGCCGTAGTAAATGTACCGAATCCCATGGCTTCGATTGGGTTGGCATAGCCCATCAATACGACTGGCGTACAATTATCTTTAACACGAAATTCTTTGACTAAGGACAACACCTTACGCAAGCCAACTTTGTGTACTAATGCACGCTCACTTGCACGTTGAATTACCGGCCCATCCGCCATCGGATCCGAAAAAGGCACCCCCAATTCAATAATATCAGCACCATTCTCCACCATAGTATGCATAAGATCAACGGTGAATTTTGGATGCGGATCACCTGCGATGATGTAAGGAATCAATGCTTTTTTATTGTTTGCTTTTAAGATTGCAAACGTTTTTTTAATACGTGACATAGTTGCGTTTTTATCTATTAAATGGCTTTTATAAGGTAATGTTAGCTAACTTAGCAACGGTATTAATATCTTTATCACCGCGACCTGAGAGGTTAACTAGAATAATTTCATCTTTGCGCATGGTTTTCGCCATTTTTTCAGCATGGGCTAGCGCGTGACTAGTTTCCAATGCTGGGATAATACCTTCTGTACGACACAGGTTATGAAAGGCCGCCATCGCCTCATCATCGGTAATGCCTACATATTCCGCACGTTCAATGTCTTTCAACCAAGCATGCTCCGGGCCTACGCCAGGGTAATCTAAGCCAGCCGACACTGAATGTGTATCGATAATATTACCATCTGCATCTTGCATCAAATAAGTACGGTTGCCGTGTAAAACACCAACTGCGCTGTTTTTTGTTGCCGTCAACGGCGCCGCATGACGACCCGTTTCTATGCCATCACCTGCCGCTTCAACACCAATTAAACGCACATTAGGCACATCAATATAAGGATGGAAAATACCCATGGCATTAGAGCCGCCGCCGACACAAGCCACGACAGCATCAGGCTGACGTCCAATCATCTCTTTCATTTGTTCTTTTGCTTCGATACCAATCACCGTTTGAAAGTCACGCACCATCATTGGATAAGGGTGTGGGCCAGCCACTGTGCCGATAATATAAAACGTATTTGAAATATTGGTTACCCAGTCGCGCATCGCCTCATTCAAGGCATCTTTAAGCGTCTTGGAGCCACTTTCGACTGGCACGACGGTTGCACCAAGCAATTTCATTCTAAAGACGTTAGGCGCCTGACGCTTCACATCTTCCGAACCCATGTAGACCACGCACTCCAAGCCTAAGCGAGCGGCAATCGTTGCTGTTGCAACGCCGTGCTGACCAGCGCCTGTTTCAGCAATCACTCTAGGTTTGCCCATGCGTTTGGCTAATAGCGCTTGTCCAATGGTGTTGTTAACTTTATGCGCGCCAGTATGATTTAAGTCTTCACGCTTTAAATAGATTTGTGCACCACCAATTTTATCTGACAAGCGTTCTGCATGATAAATCGGGCTTGGACGACCAACAAAATGTTTAAGGTCATATGCATATTCAGCCAAGAACTCAGGATCGTAACGATACTTCTCATACATCACACGCAACTCATCCAGCGCCTCAACTAATGTCTCCGCAACAAAAGAGCCTCCAAATTGACCAAAATGGCCACGTTCATCTGGCATATCATATAATTGCATTACTACTCCTTAATGAATTGCCGCCATGAATGCTGCAATCTTTACTGAATTTTTAATTCCTTTACTGGTTTCTACACCACCGCTAACATCAACTGCGTAAGGCTTAACTTGCTTGACGGCTTCATTCACATTCTCCGGCGTTAAGCCGCCTGCTAAGATTATCGGAACAGAAAGATTGTTAGGAATTAAACTCCAATCAAATACTTGCCCAGTACCACCAACTGCATGCTCAGAATAGGTATCTAACAGCAATGCTTTGGCTGTACCATACGCTTGTGCGTATTGTATCAAATTTGTATCTGTTTTGACGCGAATTACTTTTAAATATGGCAAACTATATTGCGCACATGCGACTTCAGACTCTTCCCCATGAAACTGCAATACATCTATTCGCACTCGAGATAATACGGCATTTACTTCCGCCTGTGTGGGGTCGACGAATAAGGCAACAACGCTTACAAACGGTGGCAATCCAGCACTAATGGTTGCCGCCTGCTCTATAGACACATAACGTGGGCTAGGCTTGTAAAAAACAAGCCCTATCGCATCGGCGCCGTATTCAACAGCAGCTAATGCATCTTCAAGTCGAGTAATACCACAGATTTTTGCGCGCGTTCGCATAAACTAAAACCATCCAATTCTAATTGTGTAAGACTATCTTAAACACAGCTTTATGTCACAGATTCTTAATATATAGCAGGTCTAAATTAACCCAATATTTTTCGCACCACTGGGCAACTGCCATTGCTCAGCATAGTCAACGCCGGTTAGATACAAACCATTGGGGGAGAATGTTGGTGGCGATAAGGTTCTATCCTTTTGCGCTAACAACTCTTTAACCAACTCTGGTGGATACTTGCTATTTCCCACATAGATCAGCGCGCCGAGCATATTACGTACTTGGTGCTGTAAAAAAGCATTTGCAGAAAATTTAAAAATGAACTGACCTCCCGCCTGCCTAACACGGGCTTCATGCATCGTTCTAATCGGCGTTTTAGCTTGGCATTCACTGGCGCGAAAAGCACTGAAATCATGCTCGCCAATTAAATAGCTTGCCCCCTTTTGCATGGCAACAAGGCTTAGCGGCAGGTGGTACCAACCCGCTTTAGTCGCTAAGATAGCTGGAGAAACAGAGGCATTAATGAGGATATATTCGTAATGTCTAAGCTGTGCTGAAAATCGCGCATGAAACTCATCTGTGACTCTTTTCGACCATACAACACGGACAGAAGGCGGCAAAAATGCATTAACGCCTCCCACCCAAGCATACTCATCCCGATCACTCTTCGTATCAAAGTGCACAACCTGCATTAGCGCATGTACGCCTGCATCAGTGCGTCCTGCGGCATGCACACGCACCGAGTGTTTTGCAATTGAGGCAATTGCCGTTTCTAACGCATCTTGTACACCGCAACCGCTTGATTGACTTTGCCAGCCACAAAAATCAGCACCATCATATTCGAGACCTAATGCAATCCGCATTTACAAAACCAATTCAACAATTAAGATTAATGAAATTGCACCAATCACCATGTAATCAACCCAAGTTTGCTTTGGGTTATCTAATGTAAACGCGACATCATCATGCGTTTCATCATCAAAGATGTTACTTAAATAATCGCCAATATTACTGCTTAAACGAGACTTCTTTTCTTGGTTGCTCTGTTGCAACTCAACGTAGTGTAAGGTTAACCATAAACGTGCAGCAAAACACTTTACATCTAATCCCAAATAAGAAAGTGGTTGCATTAAAAAATAAAGACCTGATATTAATTGCTGTCTGGTATTTTGAGTCAACACCATCGATAGTGCCGCCAACATAACAGCAATTCTTAACACCTGCTCTACTCCCGTATGCAAACCCTCATAGGTTGGTTTAAAGCTAAACGGCCAATGTGTAACGTGCTCACCCGGCGTATTAAATATAAAAATCAATAGCATGACTAAATAAAACCATTTCAAACGTCGCATTAATCGAAAGAAATGACTGTTATTTAAATAAACCAAGAGTGCCAACAAAGTTAGCATTAAGAATATCAAAACAGTGAGATGCAAAACATTGACAGTTAATGCAAACAAAAAGAAAGAAATCAACTGCGTTTTTGTATTCAAAATAACCATCGATCCCCTGTGCTGACTAGTATTAAAAACAATATAAAAAAACCGGACAGTAGCCCGGCTTTTAAATACCAATAGGCATTAGGCTAAGTAAGACAACATCTGATAAGCACGTTTACGTTGACTTAAGTTACCTTCTTTTAACACTTCTTCTAGTAGCTCTTTCGCACCATCCTTATCTTTCATATCAATATAAGCAGCCACTAATTCCAATTTAGTTTCCACCCCTTCAAATGCGGGTGTTAAAGAATCTGGCTCGGCCTCCACTTCGTCTGCTTCAGCAGTTTTTGCTGGCGTGTTGTCGCCATCATCACTAATGTCTAATGAAATACTAGACAGATCCACCATATAAGCTTGTTCAACAACATTGGCTATTTCTAAGGCCGATTTATCAACATCAAAAACATCGCCAGTTGTTGCATCAGCAACCCCAGAAAAACCACTTTCTGCTGCATCACTGCCTGAGTCTAAAAAATTTAAATTAGCCTCTGTTGCTAACGATGAGTCAGAAAAATCAGAAGCATCAAGCGCCTTTGAAGTGTCGCCCATATTGATATTCCCGCTAGCGGTATCACCAAAAACGGTATTAGCTTTCCAGCTACCAGAAGTCATAATATCTTGTTCAAAATCTTCTAGCTTTTTACTCGGCTTGTTTTGTGAAAATAACCAGCATACCAATAAAAGCGCGATTAACAATGCAACAACACCTAAAATAATTTTATCCAACTGCTTAAACATTCCCACAACACTATTTAGCAAACTAGTCGCCTCTTTACCAAAATCTACAGACTTGGTTTCGGCAACCTTGATTTCAGCTGTTTTTGCTGATTTTTCTTGCGCGTCCAGCAGAGCATCGTTTTTAAGCGTCAATAGCTTCTGCATATCAGCTATTTGCTTCTGCATATCAGCTATCTGCCTCCCTAATGCAGCAGTTCTTTCTTTAGCCTCTTTCAGACCTTTTTCACTCGCACCAACCTCTTCTTGCAATGCCGTCATTTTGGCTTGCATGCTTGCATCTTTAGCATCCGCGCCATTTGTTGAAATTTTCACAACATCTTTAGGTGTTTTACTTTTTGATACTGACTGATCTGTGGCCGCAGACTTGATTTTACCGCTTGATGACTGTGCATCTTCGTTGCTAGCAGCTGGTGTTCGCGTACCAATCGCAGCAGCTAGTTTATTGCGGTATTTATTCCAGTCTGCAGTCTGTAGTTTGATTTCTTTTACTGCTTTTTTGCGTGTCACTGCACTTAATGCTTCTTCTGAAGGTGCCTGTAAAATCTTACCCACTTTCAATCGATTCATATTGCTATCGACAAATGCTTCAGGGTTGGCTTCAAACAATGCAACCAAAATTCTATCCAGACTAACACCATCAGGCCGCATGCGACGTGCAATCTTTGATAAGGTATCACCACTTCGTGTCAGGTGTTCTTTTGTTGTTGTTCTTTTTGCAAGCTCAGTTGCTTTAAGCGCACCGCTCTTTTTAATATTAGACGTACTGTTATTCACAGAAGTATTGTCGAATGAATTTATCGCAGGCGGTGTTGGCTTGCTAACCTCACGCTTGTATTCTGACGGATCTAGTAATGTAGTGTACTGTCTGATAATACGGCCATTACCCCACTCAAGCACCACTAGCATATCAATAAAAGGCTTAGAAATCGGTTGGTTAGAACTTAACTTAAGTACCTTTTTACCATTTGCATCATTACCGACATTGATTTTAATATTCTTCTGATCAGCTGTTATTTCTATCCCTTGTGCCAAATGGGCTTCTTCTGAGGCCAAACTAGCTTTGAGCGTCGATAATTCAGCAGATGTTGAATACAGCAAGTCAATAGTCGCTCTAAATGGCTCACCGATGCCTGAAGCGACTTTCATTTGTCCCAATCCTGCCGCAGCCGCGACCACGGGCAACAACACTAAGCATAGCGCAATTGAAATGTTCTTTATTTTTGAGAAATACACTGTTTCACCTTGAATTTCTTGAAGCTTAAATACGACTTAAATTAATGCCATTTATATACAATAAGTAAGCTAGCATCAATTAGTTACCGATGCAAGCTGATAATACACATTATATTCTTTCCGTATGTGTCTGTTTATGAATCCCATCTCTTTTTCACCAAAAACATCTAGCCACTCACATGCTATTGATTGACAAGCACTCGCAGCATACGTCTTAAAGGCTCTGCCGCACCCCATAACAACTGGTCTCCAACGCCAAACGCTGAAAGGTACTCATCGCCCATGGCTAACTTGCGTAGTCGACCCACAGGTGTCTCTAACTTACCAGTCAGAACCGCTGGTGACAGCGCTGCGATACTTGCCTCTCGTGTATTAGGAACCACTGTAGCCCAATCATTAGCCTCAGCTAACATTTGCTCTATTTCATCTAACGGCACATTCTGCTTCAACTTAAGTGTAAAAGCCTGTGAGTGACAGCGCATTGCCCCAATACGCACACATAAACCATCAATCGGAATTGGGTTGCTAGAACGACCAATGATTTTGTTGGTCTCTACGCCACCCTTCCACTCCTCTTTACTTTGCCCATTGGCGACTTCCACATCAATCCATGGAATCAGGCTACCAGCCAATGGTACGCCAAAGCTGTCTGTTGGAAATGCATCTGACTGGATGGTATTGGCCACTTGTTTATCAATATCTAAAATTGCAGAGGCTGGGTTTGCTAGTAATGCACTTGCATCTGCGTGAATAGCGCCCATTTGCTGAATGAGCTCACGCATATTCTGCGCACCCGCACCAGACGCAGCTTGGTAGGTCATTGAAGTCGCCCACTCGATTAAATCGGCTTTGAACAAACCATGTAGTGACATCAACATCAGTGAAACGGTGCAGTTACCACCGATCCAATTTTTACCACCTGCATGCATGGCATCTTTGATAAGATCCATATTGACAGGGTCAAGCACAATCACGGCTTCATTATTCATGCGTAATGTTGATGCTGCATCCACCCAATGGCCATTCCAACCATCCGCTCTAAGCTTAGGAAAAACTTCCTTGGTGTAGTCACCACCTTGGCAAGACACAATCACGTCCATGGCTGTTAAGTCAGCAATGCTTTTGGCATTCTTAAGTGTTGGAGAGTCTTTGCCTACATTCGGTGCTAGCTTACCTGCTTGTGAGGTTGTGAAAAATTGCGGCTCAATATCCGCAAAATCATTCTCCTCCATCATGCGTTGCATGAGCACTGAGCCCACCATTCCGCGCCAACCGACAAATCCAACTTTCAACATACCTTATCCAATTCTTAACTGCATCAATATTAAAACGACTAAATTCACTATGTGTAAGAGTCCTTAACAAGCTTACTTAGTAGACTTCTGCAAAGCCTTACCTGCTTTTTCAATATCTTCCCCCATACCATCAATGGTATTACAAGCTGATAAAGAAAATACAAACAAAGCGGCCAATAATAAACGCCCCGTCTTTAACTCCTTATTAATCCCGGAAATTACCAAACTTCAATGGAAAATCAGTCACACTCTTTTTAACTAGCGCAATCGCATCTTGTAACAAATCACGTTTAGCGCCATTCACGCGCACAGTCTCACCTTGAATGCTAGCTTGCACTTTCATGCGGCTATCTTTAATTGTTTTCACAAGTCGCTTGGCTAAATCATTATCGATGCCATCTTTGATGACCAGCTCTTGCTTCACTTTATCGCCAGAAACGGTTTGCACGTCTTTGTGCTCTAAACGCTTAGCAGAGTCAGGCTCTTTCTTCTCCATCGCTGGCAGTAGAATGTCTTTCACTTGATCGAGCTGAAAATCGTTGTCGCCGTAAACTGTAATAACGAAATCTTTCTCGTTAAAATCCACTTTCGCAGATGTCCCTTTAAAGTCGTAGCGATTCCCCACTTGCTTAGACGTGGTGTCAATTGCGTTACTTAATGCAACTTTATCGACTTCTGATGTGATATCAAATGAAGGCATAACAGTTCCTTTCCAATTTTTTATCTTACAAGCGATGATGCAGCAAGGCGTGAGCAAGGCAAGGGCTAACAACCCAGCCACATCGAGCATCAACTTATTCGTAGTGACAGACGTAGTCTAGTGTCTCTATTGTTTCTATTACGAAACTAGAATTCCCCGGCACAGCAAACTTATCGCCAGCTTCATAGGTTTTCCACTTATCCTGCCCTGCTTGCTTCACTTTGCAAACGCCATTATTGACTTCTATCAACTCTGGTGACTCAGTATTAAACTTCAACGTGCTCGGAAAAATAACGCCCAACGTATTACGGGTTCCATTTGGAAGTAATACCGTGTGGCTCACACATTTACCATCAAAGTAAATATTAGCTTTTTTCTTTACGCTTACATTATCAAATTGTGCCATCCTTAATTCTCCAAAGCTTTTATGTGTACTTCATTATCGCAGAAAAGCGACCGCTCGTAATACATAAAGTACGCACAATCGCTTTTAAATACTAACTAAACTGCCTTACATAGCTGCAACGATTTGATCACCCATTTCAGAGCATGACACTCTTTTCATGCCTTCTTCGAAAATATCGCCAGTACGGCAACCCGCAGCCAATACTTTCTTGATTGCATTTTCGATGCGAGTAGCGGCTTCTTCATTGTCAAAGCTATAACGCAACATCATCGCCACTGATAGTACAGTCGCAATAGGATTGGCTAAGTTTTGACCAGCAATATCAGGCGCTGAACCATGTGATGGCTCATACAAACCTTGCTTGCTTGAGTTTAATGAAGCTGAAGCCAACATGCCGATAGAGCCTGTGAGCATTGATGCTTCGTCAGACAAGATGTCACCAAAGATGTTACCAGTCACCATTACGTCAAACTGCTTAGGGTTGCGGATCAGTTGCATGGCAGCGTTATCGACGTACATATGACTCAATTCCACCTCTGGATACTCTTTCGCCACATCAATGACGATTTCTTTCCAGAACTCGGTTGTTTCTAATACGTTTGCTTTATCAACTGAGCAAAGCTTTTTACTGCGCTTCATGGCAATATCAAATGCAACGTGTGCAATACGGCGCACTTCTGATTCGCTATACACCATCGTATTAAAGCCTTCACGCTCACCTGCTTCGTTAGTACGAATGCCACGTGGCTGACCAAAGTACACATCACCCGTTAATTCACGCACGATCATGATATCTAAACCTGCCACCACTTCTGGCTTCAATGTAGAAGCGTTAGCTAGCTCTGGGTAAAGGTTAGCTGGACGTAGGTTGGCAAACAAACCCAAATCTTTACGAATCGCCAACAGACCACGCTCTGGGCGTAATGGACGGTCTAGATTGTCATACTGAGGGCCGCCAACAGCACCAAGCAATATCGCATCAGCTGCACGGCAAATCTTTTGTGTAAATTCTGGGTATGGATGTCCGTACTCATCATAAGCCTGGCCACCTAAAGGTGCTTCAGTGAACTCCATTTCCATGCCTTCGTTTTTCAATACTTCTAACACACGTAGTGCTTGTGTGACGATTTCCGGACCGATACCATCACCTGGTAAAACTGCAATTTTCATCATTTTGTATTTCCCATGTCTTTATTGATAAGCTTTATTGATAAGCTTTATTGATAAGCTTTATTGATAAGGGGCGCGCATTGTTGCGCGTTCACCCACACCCTAGCCCTCGTCCTAAAAGGGGAGGGAATATTTAGTTTATGTGAATAACCAAGGTTGCGTATCTTTGTGACCAACTTCGAATGCCTTGATTTTTTCTGCATGCATCAATGTCAAACCAATTTCATCCAAGCCATTCAATAAGTTACGTTTTGATGTTTCATTCACTTCAAAACTGAATGACTCACCTGATGGCATGGTCACTGTTTGTGAAGGTAAATCCACATTGAGCTCATAGCCTTCAGTCGCTTCACACTCTTTAAACAATTGGTCGACTACTTCGGCGCTAGCCACAATCGGTAAAATACCGTTTTTAAAGCAGTTGTTATAAAAGATATCCGCGAAGCTAGGCGCGATAATCACACGGAAGCCATAGTCATCAATCGCCCATGGCGCATGCTCACGGCTAGAACCACAACCGAAGTTTTCGCGAGCTAACATGACTTGTGCACCCTTATAGCGTACTTGGTTCAGCACAAAATCTTGGTTTAGCGGTCTTTTGGTACAATCCATACCTGGCTCACCATAGTTGGTATAACGCCACTCATCAAACAAGTAAGGGCCAAAACCAGTACGCTTGATTGATTTCAAAAACTGCTTAGGGATAATCGCGTCCGTGTCAACGTTAGCGCGATCCAATGGGCATGCTAGCCCAATAATTTGTGTAAATGCTTTCATGTTTATCTCCTTGCGTTAAACGTTACGAACGTCTACAAAATGACCTGCGATTGCTGCCGCAGCCGCCATCGCTGGGCTCACCAAATGCGTACGGCCACCTGGGCCCTGGCGACCTTCAAAGTTACGGTTTGAAGTTGAAGCACAACGCTCACCCGCACTTAGTCTGTCAGCATTCATCGCTAAACACATAGAACAACCTGGCTCACGCCATTCAAATCCAGCATCGGTAAAGATTTTATCCAAGCCATCTTCTTCAGCTTGGCGCTTCACAATGCCAGAACCTGGCACAACCATCGCTACACCAATATTGCTCGCGACTTTTTTACCTTTAGCAACAACTGCTGCGGCACGTAAATCTTCAATACGGGAGTTAGTGCAAGAACCAATAAACACTTTATCAAGCTTAATGTCTGTAATCAGTGTGTTTGCAGTTAAACCCATATATTTCAATGCATTTTCAATACTGGTGCGCTTAGTCGCGTCAGCTTCTTTTGCAGGATCGGGTACAGCAGCGCCAATTGGCAACACTTGCTCAGGCGATGTACCCCAAGTCACTTGTGGCTGAATATCAGTGCCATCTAATTCAATCACTGCATCAAAGTCAGCATCTTCATCTGAATGCAGTGTATTCCAGTACTTCACAGCCGCACCCCACTGGTCAGCGTTAGGTGCATATTGCTTACCCTTTAGATATTCTTCTGTTTTCTCGTCTGGTGCCATGATGCCAGCGCGTGCGCCCGCTTCAATCGCCATATTACAAATCGTCATACGGCCTTCCATGGATAAAGCACGAATCACTTCGCCAGCAAATTCAATCGCATAACCAGTACCACCAGCAGTACCTGTAATACCAATCACTGCTAAAGCCACATCTTTTGCCGTGATACCAACGCCAAGCTTGCCGCCCACTTTCACCAACATGCTTTTTGATTTTTTAGCGCTCAATGTTTGCGTCGCCATCACGTGCTCTACTTCTGAGGTACCGATTCCGTGTGCTAACGCACCGAAAGCACCGTGAGTAGACGTATGGCTATCACCGCACACCACGGTCATACCAGGCAAGGTTGTACCGTGCTCAGGACCAATGACGTGAATAATGCCTTGGTTTTTATCTTTAAACGGGAAGTAGACTAAAGAACCAAACTCTTTAATGTTTTTGTCTAAGGTATCCACCTGCAATTTAGAAACAGGATCTTCGATGCCTTTATCCCAGTTTTGTGTTGGCGTGTTGTGATCTGGGTTAGCCACGATCGTATTATTACGCCAAAGCTTACGACCAGCGATACGCAAGCCTTCAAAAGCTTGAGGACTTGTCACTTCATGCACTAAATGACGGTCAATATAAATAAGACTCGTACCATCACTATCTTGATGAACTAAATGCGAGTCCCATAATTTATCGTAAAGCGTTTTCCCAGCCATGACAGCTCCTTTTTTTCATTACTATTTAAATGATATTAATTTTCTATTGACGCCATGATAACCACTTTTTAATACCCTAACAAGAATATAGTTTATACTGGTATAAATGATAATAGACTACAAGAGAATTTGTCATGGTAGTGATTGATAAAAGACGTAAAGAATTGGGTGAGTTTTTACAAGCCATTCGCAAGCGCGGCACACCAGAAGAATTTGGCTTTCCTAGTGGGGCAAGGCGACGTGTAAAAGGGCTGCGCCGCGAAGAAGTCGCGCAATTGGCTGGCATCAGTGCCACTTGGTATACGTGGATCGAACAAGGCCGTGATGTAAATATGTCTGCCGATGCTTTAGTGCGCATGGCACAAGCGCTGAAACTCACCAGAACAGAACGCGCTTATTTATTTGACATAGCTGGCCGGCGTGACCCACAAGGCCATGTGCCTGAGGAAGATTTAGCCTCTAACTCACTCACCACTTTGCTCAAAGATATCCATGTACCCGCTTATGTACTAGGTCGTACATGGAATATATTGGCATGGAATGCACAAGCAGAAACCTTGTTCGGTGATTGGCTAGGAACCGAAGAAAGTGCCATTGCACCCAACTTACTTCGCTTAGTGTTTACCCACTCAAATGCCAAACAATTCTTGATGGACTGGGAAACGCGTGGTCGTCGTTTAGTCGCTGAGTTTAGAGCAGATTGTCGTAGTCGTTTGGAGGAGGTTGAATTGCAAAGCTTAGTTACAGAGTTATCTAAAGCCAGCAGTGAGTTTGAACAATTTTGGAAGCAGCATGATGTACTAGAACGCCAAGGTGGATTGCGAGCGTTTAATCATCCTCAATTAGGTTTATTGACCTATCAACAAGTCACTATGCGGCCAGTCGATCAAGAGCAACTAAAATTAGTCATGCTCTCGCCCACTAGCAAAGCTTAGTCAGTATCGCGCATTAACTTATATTCAATCGCATCTTGCAACGCAATCCATGACGCTTCAATAATGTCCGTTGAAACACCAGTCGTACTCCAACTACTTTTGGCATCAGAAGACTCAATAATGACGCGTACTTTAGCCGCAGTGGCTAAGTTGGAATCCAACACGCGCACCTTATAATCAGTCAGCTTTACTTCTTTAATTGCAGGGTAGATTTCTCTCAGCGCATTACGCATGGCTCTATCTAATGCATCAACAGGTCCATCTCCTTCAGCTTCAGCATTCACCGTTTCACTATTTACAAGAAACGACACAATGGCTTTTGAGTTACTTTCGCCTAGGCCTGGCTCTTTAATACTGATATTGTATTTTACAAGCTTAAAGTAGGTTTGGCTTTTGCCTAACAATTGACGTACACGCACATCGAACGACTGCTCTGCATTTTCGAACTGGTATCCTTCGTGCTCAAGTGCTTTTAGATGCTCCAGCACACGCTTGGTATCATCAGACTCCTTAGTTAACGAAGGATCCACCTCTTGCAGCTTCGCCAGCAACGCGCTTCTACCAGCCACCTCAGAAACCAAGGTATGGCGCTCATTACCCACTTGTGATGGCTCAATATGTTCGTATGAAATCGGGTTTTTATTCACCGCATCAATATGCATGCCGCCCTTATGCGAAAAGGCATCACTGCCGACATAAGGTGCTTTTTCATTAAAGGGCACGCCACCAATTTCACTCACAAATTTTGAAACAGTAGTCAAATTGACCATTTGCGAAGCGGGAATACAGTCCATGCCTAATTTCAGCTGCACATTGGGAATAATAGAACTCAGATTAGCGTTACCACAACGCTCACCGATACCATTGATTGTACCTTGCACCTGCACAGCTCCAGCTTTCACTGCAGCGATTGAATTGGCCACTGCCATCTCACAGTCATTATGACAATGAATGCCCACTTGCGTACCGAAAGCTTCAACCACCTTTTGTGTGAGCTGAAATACTTCTTCAGGGAAGGTGCCGCCATTGGTATCACATAAACAAAGCACATCAGCCCCAGCATCAGCGGCGGCTTTTAATGATAGCATGGCATAGTCAGCGTTAGCCTTATAGCCATCAAAGAAATGCTCTGCATCAAATACCACTTCTTTGCCCTGTTGTTTGAGATAAGCGATAGTATCGCTAATCATGGCTAGATTTTCTTCTAGCTTGGTACGTAGAATATCAGTGACTTGATAATCCCAGCTCTTACCGAAAATAGCGACGGCTTCTGTATTCGCACTCAGTAGTGATTTCAAATTGTGATCATCAGCTGCCTTAATACCAATCTTGCGCGTACTACCAAAAGCAATAATTTTGGCATGCTTAAGGTTTAACTCTGATACACGTTCAAAAAAAGCCAAGTCTTTTGGATTAGAACCAGGGTTACCCGCTTCGATATAGCTAACACCTAAATTATCCAGCTGCTGAACAACTTTGAGCTTATCTTCGACCGTAAATGAAACACCCTGCGCCTGTGCTCCATCGCGCAGAGTTGAATCGTAAGCAATGACCTTCTTAGACATTGTTGTTATTTAGGCGTTCTGAATTTTGCAGCAATGCGCAATCTCAACGCATTAAGCTTAATAAAGCCAGCTGCATCCAGGTGGTCATAAGCGCCACCATCTTCTTCAAATGATGCAATATTAGAATCAAACAACGAGTCTGTTTTACTATCGCGACTGACAACCGTTACACTGCCTTTAAACAATTTTACGCGTACCCAGCCATTCACATGCTCTTGTGTATGATCAATTAGTGTTTGCAATGCAACACGCTCAGGACTCCACCAGTAGCCGTTATAAATCAACGTTGCATATTTTGGCATGAGTTCATCTTTCAAATGCGCTACTTCACGGTCTAAAGTAACGCTTTCAATACCACGATGAGCTTTAAGCATAATCGTGCCGCCAGGTGTTTCGTAGCAGCCACGTGCTTTCATCCCAACATAACGGTTTTCAACCAAATCTAAGCGGCCAATGCCGTGTTTGCTGCCAAGGCGGTTCAATTCAGCCAACACTTCATGCGCTTTCATGGCTTTACCATTCAACGCAACGATGTCACCTTTTTGATACTCGATGTCTACGTACTCAGCTTCGTTTGGTGCATTTTCTGGACTGGTTGTCCAAAGCCACATACTCTCTTCCGCTTCAGCAGAAGGCTCTTCTAAATGACGGCCTTCATAAGAAATATGCAATAAGTTAGCATCCATAGAATAAGGGCTGCCACCTTGCTTATGTTTTTGATCGACTTCAATGCCATGTTTTTCAGCATAAGTCATGAGTTTTTCGCGGCTTAACAAATCCCACTCACGCCATGGCGCGATGATTTTAATGTCTGGATTTAGTGCATAAGCACCTAGTTCAAAACGGACTTGGTCGTTACCTTTACCCGTCGCGCCATGCGATACCGCATCCGCATTAGTTTCTGCAGCAATTTCAATTAAACGCTTAGAAATCAATGGACGGGCAATCGACGTACCCAACAAATATTCGCCTTCGTAGATGGCATTAGCCCGAAACATTGGGAAGACAAAATCGCGGACAAACTCTTCTCGCAAATCGTCAATATAAATATCTTTAATACCTGCTGCGGCAGCTTTCGCACGTGCTGGCTCTAGCTCCTCACCCTGACCTAAGTCGGCAGTAAAGGTGACCACCTCTGCTTGATAGGTATCTTGCAACCATTTCAAAATAACAGACGTATCCAACCCACCTGAATAAGCCAATATCACTTTTTTCACATCACTCATTTTTTAATGACCTTAAATTAAACCTAATTAAATCTTACCTAATACCAAATATTCCATTAATGCTTTTTGCACATGTAATCTGTTTTCTGCTTCGTCCCAAACCACTGACTGCTCACCGTCAATGACTCCGGTTGTCACTTCTTCACCGCGATGCGCAGGTAAGCAATGCATAAATAACGCATCTTTATTCGCCACCGTCATTATCTCTTCATCGACGCACCAGTCAGAAAAGTCTTTAAGTCGTACTTCATTTTCCGCTTCAAAGCCCATGCTCGTCCATACATCTGTCGTCACCAAGTCAGCGCCTTTTGCGGCTTCCATCGGATCTTCAAACACAGTAAATGCTTTATTATTGTCCAAGTCAGCTAACTCAGGATCAAGCGGATAGCCTGGTGGTGTTGAGATATTAACGTGGAAGCCGAGCAGCTCAGCGGCTTGTAACCACGTGTAGCTCATATTATTGGCATCACCAATCCAAGCCACTGTTTTACCTGCAATTGAGCCACGTTGCTCAATGTAGGTAAAGATATCAGCCAAAATCTGACAAGGGTGATATTGATTCGTTAAACCATTAATCACTGGCACACGCGAGTTGGCTGCGAAGCGCTCAATCAGGCTTTGCTCAAACGTACGAATCATCACCACATCAGACATGCGTGAAATCACTTGCGCAGCATCTTCTACTGGTTCGCCGCGACCTAATTGCGAGTCACGCGTATTCAAGTAAATCGCCGCGCCGCCCAATTGGTGCATGCCTGCTTCAAAAGACAAGCGCGTACGAGTGCTCGCCTTTTCAAAAATCATCACCAAGGTACGATCCTCTAAGGGCCAGTATTTTTTGTAACCCTTAAACTGCGCTTTAATCCAAGCAGTTCGCTCAAATACATAGTTAATCTCTTCCGTGCTGAGATCATTAAACTGCAAATAATGTTTAATACTCATAATTTATTACCCATAGAATTCAGCTTTCTTAACTTAAGCTGCTTTTAAGCTGCTTTTAATAAAGTGTTCGACGACTGTTGCCAAGCGATTAACCAGCTCTTGCGCCTCTTCTTGATTAATCACTAATGGCGGCAATAAGCGAATCACTTTATCTGCGGTCACATTAATCAGTAGTTTGTTATCCAGTGCCAACTTCACCAGCTCAGCACAAGGCCTATCTAATTCAACGCCAATCATCAAACCCGCATGGCGGATATTCACGATGGCATCATTACCTTCAAATGCCGCAGCCAATTGCTGGTGAATAAAATCACCCATGGCTTGTGCGTTTTCACGTAACTTTTGCTTTTCGATGATTGCTAGCGTCGTTGAACCTGCTTTGGTTGCAAATGGGTTGCCGCCGAAAGTAGAACCATGCTTGCCTGGTTTTAATACCTCAGCAGCCACACCCTTCGCCAAACAAGCGCCAATTGGTACGCCTGAACCTAATCCTTTTGCTAAAGCCATGGTATCTGGCATCACATCGGTATGCTGAAAGGCAAACCAAGTACCCGTACGCGCAATACCACTTTGCACCTCGTCTATCATCAACAACCATTCGTTGTCATCGCAAATTTGACGTAAGGCGTTCATATAGCCATTCATGTCGGCAGGCACTTGTATGCCACCCTCGCCCTGCACAGGCTCGACCAAAATAGCGATCACGTTATTCTTACGCGCAGCTACTTGCTTGACTGCATCGACATCGTCAAATGGCACACGCACAAAACCACTCACCAGCGGTTCAAAGCCAGCCTGTGCTTTGCGGCTACCCGTTGCAGAAAGCGTGGCTAAGGTACGGCCATGAAAAGATTGTTCCATCACAATGATTTCAGGATTCTCGATCCCTTTGTTATGCGCATAGAGTCTAGCTAGCTTAATCTGCGCTTCATTGGCTTCGCAGCCCGAGTTACAGAAAAACACGCTATCCATGCCCGAAATCTCAGCCAGCTTATCGGCCAAGGCTTCTTGCTCGACAATATGATATAAGTTAGAAACATGCATCAATGTCGCCGCTTGCTCGCTAATCGCTTTCACAAAATCAGGATGTGAGTGGCCTAAGCCAGTCACGGCAATGCCAGATAATGCATCAAGGTATTTTTCACCCTTGTCATCCCATAGCCATACGCCCTCACCCTTTACAAAAGTGACTGGCAACCTGCTATATGTGTTCATTACATGTTGCGACATACCATTCCAATAAAGCTAAAAAAACAAAAACAATGTATAAAACATTGTTTAAGTATTGAATTAAATTCATGCTTATAAAAACAAAAACGGCGGCTAAGGCCGCCGTTACAGCACCCGCTTAAACTACCCGTTTAGCAATGCCAATCGAATACCTTCGCTGACTACGACTAATACCAAAAATGTGGACAATGCCCATACAAACAGCTTCTTACGACTCTGCTGTTGCACCGCTTTCGCTGCAACGCGGCCTTGCATTTTCGATGATAATAACTTTGTCATAATAATCCTAACTAAACTGATCCTCACTAAATATAATAAATCATATAGCAAATCAGCTGAAAAATTTGTATTTACCGTATTAATTAGATTAAAGCAAAAGCACATTTTATGCAAGATTTCAAGAGATAGCAAACAAGTTGCGCTGCTTTTTTGAAGCCAGCCGATGAAACCAAGCAATAACGTTATAATACTGTGAAATAAGATATCCGTCTTTGTGCTTCATCAAGTCAGCACTCTACAACAGCAAATCTAAAAGCAAATAGAATCGAAACCCATAGTAAGATGACAACAACCTTAGCTAAAAAAACCAGTCCTTTCGGCAGCCTTTGGATGCTAGCTGCCGCACTGTGCTTTGCCATCATGGGTGCCTTAGTCAAAGTAGGTTCAGCCAAATTCTCTAGTGGTGAGCTGGTCTTTTTTCGCTCACTATTTGGGTTAATGATGATCTATACCTCTATTCACATTAAACAGCTGCCCATCAAAACACCGCACCTTAAAAAACAACTATCCCGTGCATTAATTGGCTTTTTCTCATTATTAATGTTTTTCTACGCCATTGCACATCTGCCTTTAGCGACGGCCATCACACTCAACTACACTTCCCCGCTGTTCCTAACGGCATTCATGCCCTTTATGTTGCATGAAAGACCAAGAAAACTAATCTTTCTAGCCATTGGCATCAGCTTTATCGGCGTCATCTTACTATTAAAACCCAGCTTAGCAAAAGAAGACTTATTTGCCGCACTCATTGGTTTAGCCTCTGGTTGTGGCGCTGGCTGGGCTTATGCCCATGTCAAGCAACTCGGCAACCTACATGAGCCTGATTGGCGCACCGTGTTTTACTTCACGCTGGTTTCAACGATTGGCGCAGGTATTTGGATGTGTGTAGATCAACCGACTTTACCCGCATGGCAAGATTTACCAGTCTTACTAGGCTTAGGCCTATCAGCCACCATCGCGCAACTAGCGCTGACTCGCGCTTATCGTACGGGTAAAACGCTGACGGTTGCGAGTTTCAGTTATGCGACTGTAATTATTTCCAGCCTGTTTGGTATGCTGTTTTGGGGTGAGCATTTATCGCCCTCGGAATGGTTGGCGATTGTGCTGATTGTGACTGGTGGCTTGGTTAGCATTCGGGCGTCGCAATAAGAGCTTATAGCGTTATGCACTGGATGCACCTCATTTAAGCTACCTTTTCTTTCGCCTATAGGCGAGTTACTTTCTTTTGCTTGTTCTAAAGAAAGTAACCAAAGAAACACACACCCTGCTATCACACCCTTCAAGTTCCTTGCGTTGCTCAATAAAATAAGCGGCTAACGAAACTTACGGATCAATCAACCCACTACGCATCGCAATCAACGCAATCTCAGCCGAGTTATTCGCATTCAATTTCTGCTTAATATTATACAAATGCGTTCCTACCGTCCGTGGGCTTAAGAACAAGGTCTCAGCAATCTCATTGGTGGTTTTCCCTTTAGCCAACGACATAAACACTTCGAACTCACGCTCACTCAACACATCCACTGGGTTTTGCTTGTCTGAAAGCTGCTGTATCGCCATTTGCTGCGCGACGCTGGCTTCAATGTATTTTTTACCTGAGGCGACCACACGAATGGCTTTAATCAACTCTTCTGCCGCACTACGCTTAGTCACATAGCCCATTGCGCCCGCATTGAGTACGCGTTTCGGATGGACGGAATCTTCATGAGCGGAAAGCACTAGTATCTTGGCAGAAGATTCTTTGTTTAGAATGCGTTCAATGGCTTCCATTCCCCCCATGCCCGGCATCGTAATATCCATCACGACGACATCAGGCTTATGTTCCATATAGAACTTAATGGCTTCTTCACCATTTTCAGCTTCTGCAATGACTCTAATATTGTCAGAAGTCTCTAACAACATTTTAAAGCCCATGCGTACCACCGCATGGTCATCAACCAACATTACATTTATCTGGCTCATTCTTCAGTCCCTATTTTTATTGCATTGGGTATCGATATATTAATTGCTGTGCCGGCGCCTAGTTCAGAATCGACACTAAAATGACCATGTAAGCCCTGAACACGCTCTCTTATTCCTAATAAACCAAAGTGGTTCGTTTGATCAATGGCATGAATATCCATCCCTTTTCCATCGTCTTTAATCGTCAATTCTAAATCATTTGCATCGCTTAGTTTCAAATCAATACCCAGCGTCGACGCTTGCGCATGTTTAATCACATTATTAATCGACTCTTGTACGATTCGATAGAGATTAATGTTTAAAGTTTCACCTAATGCATCCATATTACCTGTTAAGTATAAATTTATTTTTAAATCAGGGTGTTGCTCTTGCAGCGAGTTAACTAAATCTTTTAATGTTTCCAGCAAGCCGAGGTTATCCAAAGAGCCTGGCCTTAACTGTTTAATAATATTGTGCATGCCATCATAAATATGATTTGCAGCACCTACAATCGTCTGCGCACTGGCCTCCACTTCAGGGGCTTTCTCTTTGGTTTTGCTGGCAATGGCAACCGCAAAGGTTTTAATCGCCGTCACATACTGGCCTAACTCATCATGTAACTCTCTGGCTAAACTACGACGCTCTTCTTCGATATGCTTTTGAATTAAGTGAGTGACTTGTCTGTTCTCTTCGAGTTCGCGCTCTACCGCTAACGATTCCGCCATGCGATTTAGGCTGTGCGCTATTTTGTCAAACTCAGGCAGACTAAAGCCAGGCAAACGCGTACTTAAGTCACCTGTCTCCATGCGCTTAATCGCGGCTAAGATGGGATGCAATGGCTTCAACAAGCCACCTAACATCCAGTAAACTGCCACATTCAACGCAATAAAGAATCCCAGTCCAATCCAAAATAAATTACGCATTTTTGACCAAGCCTCACGTATCGCGCCGGCTGGATCTGGCCTCACCTCTAAGCGGCCAAAACGAATTGGCCTCATGACAGGCTCATCCTTAGAGTCCAACATATCATAAAACCATTTGGGTGGTTTTTCATCAATACGATATTGGGAATCTGGTGATTGGTAAAGCACCTCGCCTCGGCCATTATACAAATATATTTTATTACTGCGCACTTGCCCCAAATCTTCTAAAAATCGTTGCAAGACGATATGCGTATAGCCTAGGTCTAAGCCTTGCCCAGAACTGATCATTACCGTATCTAGTAGGTGCGTTGTTACATGCGTCGCTGCTTCAACACTTTCCTGAATAGAAGATTTGGCGCCCCTTAATAGTATCGCCCCTACCGTTATCATAAATAACAGCATCAATAAGGTAATGAGTAAGTTTAAGCGTAGCCGCAAGCTCATATTCGTTCTCTACTTTGCTTTCTATGGTTGTTAATTAAGTAGGTGTTAATTAAAAAGACTTAATTCAAAAATATTGAAATTCCTAACTAATCTTTGTAGAGTTTAGCAACCTTCATCAATTTTAAATATAGTGCTATCCATGAGTTTACAAACCAAATTAATCTGCTCTGCAGCCTCGGCCATCCACGCCGCTATTATTACACATAAGCCTGATATTGAGCCTCTGGATCAAGCGATTGGCGATGGTGACCATTACATCAATGTCCTGCGTGGCGCAGAAGTAATAGACAGTATGGCCGACGAGCTATTGTCATTAGGTGCTGATGAGGCATTGAATAAGATTGCAATGAAACTACTTAGTACTGTTGGTGGTGCAGCGGGTCCTTTATATGCTGGCTTTTTTATGGGCATGGCAAAAACCATCAAACACAACGGTGGTAATAGTCACTTAGATATTGCAGCCGCTTTTGCAGCTGGCGTGCAAGAATTGATTAAACGCGGTAAAGGAAAAATCGGCGAAAAAACGATGCTTGATGTATTGCTCCCTGCTGCCTACACCTTTATTTTTAGCGCGATTGAAAACAAAACTACCGCAGAAATCCGCGATGATATTAATGCTGCAGCAGACAAAGGCTTGGAATCGACACGTGACTTAGTTGCGACCAGAGGCCGAGCTGCTGGCTTAGGTGAACGCTCTATTGGGCATTTGGATGCAGGTGCGAAGAGTTGCCAAGTGATGATTAAAGCAGTATGTGATTTGGCATTAAAAATCAAATAAAATACAGTAAATTATTAAAATAAATCACCACTATGAAAAAATTTGTTAACAACGTCGATAATATGCTCACCGAGAGCTTGTCTGGTTTTGAAAAAGCCCATTCGGACTTGGTGTTATTACACTTAGAACCTAACTACTTAACCCGTAAAACCAAAGCTGAAAATAAAGTCGCTGTTATCTCTGGTGGTGGCGCTGGTCACGAGCCCTTGCATGCAGGCTTTATCGGCAAAGGCATGTTAGACGCCGCTTGCCCCGGCCAAGTATTCACCTCCCCGACACCTGACCAAATGATGGCAGCTGCTGAAGCGGTTGATACAGGTAAAGGCGTGTTATTTATCGCCAAAAACTATGCTGGTGATGTGATGAATTTTGAAATGGCTGGCGAGATTTTGAGCATTAAAAATGCCACCGTGCTAACTAGTGATGACTGTGCCGTGATTAATAGTACATTTACCGATGGCCGCCGTGGCGTTGCTGGCACGGTGATTGTAGAAAAATGTGTCGGTAGCTATGCGGAAGCAGGTGCTGACTTAGCGACTTGCAAAGTGCTGGGAGATAAGATTAATGCACAAACCGCCAGTATCGGTGTTGCCTTTACCAGCTGTACTGTACCTGCTGCTGGCAAACCGACATTTAAGATTAGTGAAACTGAAATTGAAATGGGCGTTGGCATACATGGCGAACCCGGACGCAAACGCGAAACCATGCGCGAGGCAGATGCGATCATCAAAGACATAGTCGATGCCATACTGACGGACTTGGCGGATAAAGCAAAAAGCGCTGAAGTGCTTTTACTCGTTAATGGCTTAGGTGCGACACCGTTGATGGAGCTTTACCTCATCTACAATATTGCCGAAAAACTACTGCAAGAACAGGGCATTACAATCATTAGGTCACTAGTCGGCAACTATACAACGGCCATTGATATGTCAGGTGCGTCGATTACGGTCTGCATCCTAGATGACGAAATTAAAAAGCATTGGGATAGCCCTGTACATACCGCGGCATTACGCTGGGGTGTTTAAAAGCTGCGTTTAATTAGCGACATTTAATTAGCTACGGTAAAAACAGTATCCCATAAACCAATAACGGCCTTAGCATGTTGCTCCACTAGCGCATGTTCAACCTTGGCATCCATCTCACCTTGCATCCTTGCAGCATGCTGCAAGCTGCGATACTCACGATAAGCGCTGGCTGATTGCTGTGCCAAACGGACATCAATCACACCCAAATCACCTAACGTTGCTAACAAAGCAATATTGCCGATATTTTCAGTCAATACATCGTGTTTCCTAGCATGGGTGAGCACGAGATACTGTACAATAAATTCGACATCAATAATACCGCCTTTACTCTGCTTCAAATCAAACAAATCAACGGTGAAGTGTTGTGCATGGCGCATTTTCTCTCTCATCTCAACCACTTCAGTGCAGAGCTTCTCAAGGTCACGCTGCTGCCGCATGACTGCAACACGTATTGCCTCAAACGTATTGCCGACACTGGCATCACCTGCAATAAAGCGAGCGCGGGTAATCGCTTGATGTTCCCACACCCAAGCACGTTTCGATTGGTATTCGTTAAATGCTTTGGCTGAACTTACCAACAGACCACTATTCCCGTCTGGTCGCAGCTCTAGATCCGTCTCATACAGCAAGCCTGCTGGCGTTAAACTGTTAAACCAACTACTAATCCGCTGTGCAAAGCGTGCATAAATGCTACCAGCGTCCTCTGCAGCGTCTTCAAACAAGAAAATGACATCCAAGTCTGAAGCGTAGCCCAGCTCTTTTCCACCGAGCTTGCCGTAACCAATCACAGCAAACTTTGGTTTTTCAATATGTTTAAAGTTGAGCGATTGCCAAATGGTTTGAATAGAAACATCAACAATCAAATCCGCTAGCGCACTTAAATAATCTGACAAGGTTTCTAGTGACAACTGCCCCGTAATATCTTGCGAGATAAAGCGAAAGATAGCGGCATGCTTAAAATGTCGCATGGCGTTCATTTGCTGCTCTACATCACCAGCCATCACCTTCATGGTTTGAGTAATTTCATGACGCAATACGGCAAAGTCAGGCGTCGCATATAAACTCGCCTCATCAAGCAATTCATCTAAGACGATGGGATGTTGCGTCAAATACTGCGCACACCAAGTACTGGCGCCACATAAGCGCACCACCAGACTTAAGGCTTGTGGATACTCTGCCAATAAAGCTAAATAACTCGCACGACGACAAATCGCATCAATAAAGTCCATTGTCCGCATGAGTGCAATATCAGGATTGCCGACGTGACTGGCGACTTTTATTAAGACAGGTAACAGCTGATTAAAGCGCTGCCGACTTAATTCTGGCAATTGCTGATAGTGGTGACCTTGATGCAGTCGCTGAATTTGCTTTAACGTATCGACAGCCCGTTGATAACCTAACGCTTCTAGCGCCGCTAAGCTTTTCTCATCATCTAGTTTACCATTCCAAATAGATTTAGCGGCTGTTAGCGCGAGGTCTTGTGCATCTGCTTCATCGTTTTTTTCTTCATCGAGGCTAAAGGTTTGATCAAATTGCACACGGACAAAACCACGATGCTGATTTAACGCTGCCATAAAGTCACCCCAGCCATCAAAATCCATTGCCGTCGCTACACAAGCACGCGCCGCCTCACTTTTAGGCAAATCTTGCGATTGCGCATCTTCCAGATACATCAGCCGATGTTCTACATTACGCAAGAACACATATGCATCGCACAAGCGATCTGCGGCATCATCTGGCAGCAATCGTTTTGTTTTTAGCAATGCCAATACTTGCAAGGTTGGGCGAATTTGCAAAGCAGGCTCTTGTCCACCACGAATCAACTGGAACACCTGTGCAATAAACTCAACTTCACGAATACCGCCGCGGCCAAGCTTAATATTATCTTTACCTCCAGTCGCCTTTGCACTTTTTGTATTCACGTCCCGCTGTATCTGCACTTTCAAATCACGCATGCTAGCAAAAGTGTTGTAATCTAAATACTTGCGATAAACAAATGGCTTAATCAACTGAGAAACTGCATTGCCGCCTGTCACTTCCCTGCCCTTAACCCATGCGTAACGCTCCCACTCGCGGCCATTATTTTGATAGTAATTCTCTAGCGCATCCAAGCTTGAAGCCAACACCCCTTCACTACCAAAAGGTCGCAAGCCCATATCCACCCGAAACACAAAACCATCGGCTGTTGGCTCATCTAACGCAGCAATCAGCTTTTTACCCAATCGCACAAAGTAGTCTTGATTGCTGATGCTTTTCTCACCATTCGCGTCACCTACCGTCTTACCATCTTGCTCGTAGGCAAAAATCAAATCCACGTCGGAAGAAACATTCAGCTCCATGCCGCCTAACTTACCCATACCAATCACGACTAAAGACTGCGGCACGCCATGTTCATCGACAGGCTCACCATACTCAGCCATTTGCCAGCCATGCAAATGATCAATCGCGGTATTAATGGAAAAATCAGCAAGTTCGCTAATCGTATTTAGCACCTCACTCAGGTCGGCCAAATAATTCAAATCGCGAAAAATTAGTCGGGCAACAACTTGTTGTCTTAACTTTCTTAATGTTTTTTTTAAACTGGCTTCCTCATTAATTTTATGTTGTGCCAAAAAACTTTGCATCTCTAACAAACGATAGGAAACATGGCTATTTTCTAGCAAATCTGCAAGCAAACCCTTATCTTGTGAAAGCAACCTGGTGGCAAATGGACTGCATAAAAAAACCCTTTGCAAACTTGATAATTGCAAAGCAGTCAATTTCATCTCATTAAAAATATCTTGTGGTTTTGACATGCTGGTTTTTAGGGTAGTATCCTATTAATTAATTGAAGTCATATATCAAATATAAAAGCAGTGTTAGGGGGAGTTTAGCATGTCCATCGAGTCAGTTTCGCACGAAAATCGCAGGTTTGAACCTTCAGCCGTATTCAAGAAAAATGCTAACGTCTCAGGAATGGATGGCTACAATGCACTTTGTGCAGAAGCGGAACAAGATTACGAAGGCTTTTGGGCCAAACTAGCCCGTGAATTGTTGGTTTGGGATAAGCCTTTCACGAAAACACTTAATGAAGACAACGCCCCTTTTTACAAATGGTTTGAAGATGGCGAGTTAAATGTTTCAGCCAATTGCTTAGACAAACACCTCGACACCATCCCGAATAAAACCGCGATTATCTTTGAAGCCGACAATGGTTACACCAAGTCCGTCACCTACAAACAGCTTTATCATCTAGTGTGTCAGTTTGCTAATGGCTTAAAAACATTGAATCTTAACGTTGGTGATCGTGTCATTATCTATTTACCGATGGGCGTAGAAGCCGTCGTTGCCATGCAAGCTTGCGCACGTTTAGGGCTAGTGCACAGTGTGGTGTTTGGTGGCTTTTCAGCTAAGAGCTTAAACGAACGCATAATTGATGCTGGCGCAGTGGCTGTGATTACAGCTGATGCGCAATTTAGAGCAGGTAAAACCCTATCAATCAAAAAAGCAGTCGATGAGGGCATTGCCATGGGTGGCTGTGAGCAAGTGCAAAAAGTCGTTGTGTTAAAGAAAACAGACCAAGAAGTGGCTTGGAGTGACAATAATATTTGGTGGCATGACTTAATCGCAGGCCAAGCTGACGAATGCCCGCCTGTCATGGTGAACGCAGAGCATCCGCTCTTCATCCTCTACACATCAGGCTCTACAGGTAAACCAAAAGGTGTGCAACATTCATCTGCTGGCTATTTGCTACATGCCATGAACACCACACGCTGGACGTTTGATATTCAAGACGATGACGTGTTTTGGTGTACGGCTGATGTGGGGTGGATTACAGGTCACAGCTACGTGGCTTACGGCCCAATGGCATTGGGTGCAACGCAAGTCGTCTTCGAAGGCGTTCCAACCTACCCGAATGCAGGTCGATTCTGGGAAATGGTAGAGAAGCACAAAGTGTCTATCTTCTACACCGCACCAACAGCCATTCGCTCTTTAATTAAAGCAGGCGAAACCGACCCAGAGACACATCCAAGCAAGTTCGATTTATCCAGCCTACGTTTACTCGGCACCGTAGGCGAACCGATTAACCCAGAAGCATGGATGTGGTATTACAAAGAAGTTGGCGGCGAACGCTGCCCGATTGCCGATACCTTCTGGCAAACTGAAACAGGCGGCCATGTCATTACGCCGCTACCCGGCGCAACAACACTCGTACCAGGCTCTTGCACCCTCCCATTCCCTGGAATCAGTATTGATGTGGTTGATGAATCAGGTAAAGACGCACCTTGGGGTGAAGGTGGTCTACTAGTCATTAAAAAACCATGGCCATCTATGATACGCACGATTTATGGCGACCCTGAACGCTTCCAAAGCGCTTACTTCCCTGAAGATTTAGGTGGCAAATACTACCTAGCAGGCGATGGCGCTGTCCGCGACAAAGTCACAGGCAACTTCACCATCATGGGCCGTATTGATGATGTACTGAATGTATCAGGTCACCGCCTAGGTACGATGGAGATTGAATCAGCCTTAGTCGCCAACCATCTAGTGGCAGAAGCCGCTGTTGTCGGCAAGCCTGATGATATCAAAGGTGAAACGATTGTCGCTTATGTTGTACTCAAAGGCCAACGCCCTACTGGCGATGATATCAAGGCTATCGTTAATGACCTTCGTGAATGGGTTGGTAATGAGATTGGTCCTATCGCTAAACCAAGTGAAATCCATTTTGGTGACAACTTACCTAAGACTCGTAGTGGCAAAATTATGCGCCGTTTATTACGTAGTCTAGCTAAGGGCGAAGAAATTACTTCCGACATTTCCACATTGGAGAACCCTGCGATTCTTGAACAGTTGAAAGGAATTATTAGCTAATTGCAATAAATTAATCCGAATTTTCATTGGCAAAAACAATGACTTGAAATAGGTTTAATTCTAATCTTTTTTCAGCTTCTTTATTTGAAGTGCAAAATTTATTGAGCTTCTATTCATAACTTTCCACTTCTCCAAATGCTAGAAACTGTGCATAACGCGCATCTGTCCCTAGAACTTTTTGAGCATGTTTGATTGGACAAAATACTGATCGGTTCGCGCCACAATTTCACTTATGTAAGCAATCATACCCGTACCATAAGCACAATAGGTACAGTGGAATATTTCAATAAAGTTAAGATAATTGAGGTTTTAGCGATCAAAAATAATGTAATCAACACGCTTAACTTTTTTAATGCCATAGATAGGAAAGCAAATAAGCTGATAAAACGTTATGACTATATCAGTAATGACTAATGGAATAATCATCGCGTAAATAATTACACCAGTAATCAAGTTTTGCGGGCGTTCGGTTATTAGCCAACGAAAAAAATATTTCTTTTTTAAGCGGAAATGCGCTTCTTTGATTGACTGCTCAAATTCAACACACTTTCCTTTAACTTGAAAAAATATGCTGGATTGTTGCTCGTTTAGTGCAACTCTTAGCTTATCCTCAAGCCCTGTTGTCTGATCAAGTAATTACTAAATGTGGTCGTTCATTAATATCCCAAGACTTTTTAAAGGTTTAAAGATTAGCGCATTACTCACTAAGTATCTAAGTAATTTGAGCAGTCATGAAAGAGCATTTTTTTAGCAAGATAAAATGGCCAAGATTCGGACTCTACTCGTGGGGCACAATAACTAAAAGGCATTGCGCCCTACATTAGTACTTTGCAATACGGCGTAATGCGCTATGATTATTGGCGCCTGATTCACAAAAGGCATCCTTAATTTATGTTAGGAATAAACCATGATGCTTCATCTTCTACTCTTTCTGCATTTAACTAGCGTTATTATCTGGGTTGGTGGTATGTTCTTTTCTTACTTCTGTTTACGCCCTGCTGCCATCCAGCTACTTGAGCCAAAGTTACGCTTACCGCTTTGGGTTGCTACGTTTAGTCGGTTTTTTAAACTCACTGCGATTGCCGTGGTGACTATCATTGCAACAGGCATAATGATGTTGTTGCAGGTCGGCATGAAGTTTGCGCCCGTCGGTTGGCATGTGATGTTATCGACAGGTTTGTTAATGTCTGCTATCTTTATTTATGTTTGTGCGGTGGTGTACCCTAGGCTTTGCAAGCAATGCAATGAGGTTAGCTGGTTAGCTGCTGCTGCAACACTGAATACTATACGCAAGCTTGTAGGTTTCAATCTAATCCTCTCTATCATCGCTATTGCTGCTGCAACCTTTGCCAGGTAACCATCAAAATCGTAAGAGGAAAGGCATCTAATGTGGCAATACACTCTTAAAATCATATTATCTGCTGTCGTGCTAGTTACGGTAGCCGAGCTAGCTAAACGCAGTTCTTTTTTGGCTGCTGCATTGGCGTCACTGCCACTCACTTCTCTTCTTGCCTTAGTGTGGATTTATATTGACTCAGGTAGTGTTCAGAAAATTACCACCTTATCCCATGGTATTTTTTGGTTAGTACTACCTTCACTCATTTTGTTTGTTACGCTGCCTTTATTATTGCGCAGCGGTATTCATTTTTGGCTAAGTCTATTCATTGCTTGTTTAGCAACGGCGATTGCCTACTTCAGCATGATTAAGTTGCTTGAGATCTTTGGCATTCGCATTTAAATAGCATAAGCGCGTCGTTATATGATCAATCATAAAGCACCACTTTCAGCTACCGCTATACCCTCAGGCATCATGAAAGCCCTTTCTCTTAAACAGCCTTATGCTTGGTTGATTGCGAATGGCTTTTTACAGGTGGATGACCGTACTTGGGGAACGCAGTATCGTGGCCCTATGCTCATTCATGCAAGTAAGGGTTTGTATGAATCGTATTATGATTACCTGAAAGACAGCACCAATATTCCGTTACCAGATAAAGATAAGCTAGAGTATGGCGGTATCGTCGGTGTGGCCAAGCTAGTGCTGTGCTGCCAACCGGGCAATATGCCGGCCAATATTAGCCGTGAACAGAGTGTACATTTTGGTGGCGTACATGATGAATACTTTGGTTTTCTATTTGAACAAGCGACGCCTCTGCCTTTGATGCCATGTCGCGGTAAGCTGGGTATCTTTGAGGTTGATATCGATGCCTTACTAGTAGCCCCACCGCCAACGCAGGCTGAATTGTTTTAAATAGTTGACCCATTGCTATTTTGGCAGGAATTTTTCCGTCAACATCCTCCACCATTCACTATAAAAACAATCACTTAGATTCAAGCTTGGCGACATGAAAGTATATCTTCAAAAACTATTGTATTTTTAAAAATAAAGTCTAAAAATCAAAAATTCGAGATGATATTTTATATCGGAATAACTTTCGAATATTTTCATCAATGTCTATTACCTTCCTGAAAATTTATCATGAAAAATTCATTATTATTGGCTGTTTTATTAGCGGTGTCCTTAAACGCTTTTGCAGAAGATCAAAGTTTTGAAGAAGCTGCAGCGGATACATATGTTACGGAAGAGCTTGCAGTTGAAGCTGAAGGCACTGCAGAAGAGCAAGAAGTAGATGAAAAAACAACTGAAGAAGAGGCGCAATCAGATAAGTAATTAAAACAGCTTGTAAAAATGCAAGCATAGTAAAAATAAAAAAGTCGTCAAATTGCCGACTTTTTTATCACTTCAAGCCGTACTTGGCTCTATTAGATAACAGCTTAAGCTATACTGATTCATTCTCTATTAAAACCTCACCCTCGTCATGACTCATCCTACTAGCTCTAATAACCAAGAGTACCTCTTCGAAGCGGAAGGTTGTTATATCTCAGAGCTATCCAATACACCTGCTGATCCAGATGTTTCCATTGCTAAAGCGCGCGTTGAACCTAACGTGACGACGACATGGCATCAATTAACAGGCGTCACAGAAAGGTACTGCATTTTAGAGGGCACTGGTGTCGTTGAAATCGGTAACGAAACACCTAAAAACGTGAGCGTTGGCGATGTAGTGATTATTCCACCGATGACACGGCAAAGAATCCGTAATGATGGCACAGGCGATTTAATCTTTTTAGCCATTTGCAACCCACGATTTACTCCTGAATGTTATGAATCGATTGTTTAACGATTACTTAGTGTTTTAACGCCCCATCAGTTGTGAAAAATAACACCCCTTAATTAGCAGCATTTACTTAAAGCAATTTACCTAGGCAAAAAATCATGGCAGCAACAAGCAATATCCCATTGAAAGTTCCTTTCAAAGAAAAAGACGAAGCAAAATCACACGGAGCACGTTGGAATCCAGATGGTAAACACTGGTACATCCCTGTTGGCGTAGAAGAAGCACCATTTGAGAAATGGCTAGATGGCGCACCAACTGAAATGACCCAGCCTCAAGCAGCACCTCAGGGCTACTCACAACAACAAGGCACTACGCAAGCTAAACCACCCAGTAAATTACCGGCTAAAGCGGACATGGATGATATTAATGCCATGTTGCGTGATGCTTTTGAAGTGGGTGAAGACTAAAAACGTGACTAAACGCTGTGCATGGGCGAACACCTCTGCGGCAGAAACCCAATACCATGATGAAGAATGGGGGGGTGTCTATCCATAATGATAGACTGCTCTTTGAATCGCTGATTTTAGAAAGCGCGCAATCGGGTTTAAGTTGGGCGACTATCCTCAATAAACGGGAGGGTTACCGAAAAGCGTTCGACAACTTTGATGTGCAAAAAGTCGCACAGTACTCAGAAGCAAAAATACAAACATTATTGCAAGATGCAAGCATTGTGCGGAATAAACTCAAAATAAAAGCGACGGTTAACAATGCCCAGTGTGTGATTAATATTCAAGCTGAATACGGTAGCTTTGATACTTACCTTTGGTCGTTTGTGAATGGCAAGTCGATTAATAAGCAATGGCGGGCACACACGAATGTCCCAAGTACGTCCGTAATATCTGATGGCATGAGTAAAAGCTTGAAGCAAAAAGGCTTTAAGTTTATCGGCTCGACGACGTGTTATGCATTTATGCAAGCCGTTGGCATGGTGAATGGCCATGTGGTTTCTTGTTTTCGCCAACTGCAATGTGAATAACGCTACAGTAATAAAAAACACTCTATCAACCCTAAAAGAAGCCCTTCATGGCTACAGCCGATACCTGCTGCAGCATTGTCCCTTACTTCAAAGTGCCACCGCAAAACAATGTACAGCCGGACTTTTCTAATCCATGCTCAATATCTTCCTTAATTCTAATCATGCCATCTTCAGAATTGAGTATGTCTTGCCGGTTATTACCTCTATGCATAATATGTAGGGGCTGATTGGGAATAGCGAGTCGGGGTAGTCTTACCATGAGGCTAGCTAAGCTCAAAAACACATCGTTATTAAGCTGGATGACCCCTTAATTTCAGCATAAGCGGCTTATAGCTAGCTTGCCTGTATGTGCTCTTATCGCTAGTTATCGCACTGTTAGGTATGGCTTTAGCAGCATACCTTTGGTACTCTTAAATTACTTGATTAGCTTTCTGCTTACTTTGAATGCCAGCCAATATGGCAATAGGCTTAATAGTTTAACTAATCGTGTAAACCGTTTAGGAAAGTGAATTTCAAAAGCACCCGATGTTAGGCCTTTTACAATGGCTTTTACCGCTGTTAGCGTATCAATCACCATTGGCATTTCAAAATCATTCTTACTAGTCATTGGCGTGCTGACAAAACCAGGACTAATGAGTTTTACATCAATATTTTTTGATTGATATTCAACGTATAAGCTCTCAGCCAAATTTGTAATTGCTGCTTTAGTAGAAGAGTAAGGCTGTGCATTTGGCAGCCCAAAATAACCTGATACTGAACCACATAGTACAATTTGGCCATGTCCTTGTGTCGCAAAGAATGACGTTGCAACATCTAGCATATTGTAAACACCACCAAGGTTAACCTGTAAACTTTTACGAATAAAGGCAATATCTGTTCTGCCTTGCTCTGATGGATCGTAAACCGCCGCCATGAATATCACACGATCAAGGCGTTTAATTTTTTTAAAAGCATTGATTGTTTGGCTATGATCGCTAATATCAAATGCTAAGACTTGGTGATTAGCTCCTGTTAGTTGTAGACGTACTGATTGCAACTCAGGTTCACGGCGTGCAGAAAGAATCACGTTTGCGCCCTGTTGACTGAGCGCAATTGCTAACTCAGCACCAATACCACTGCTAGCACCTATTATCCATACATATTGCCCATGAATCGTTTTCATTATGGTTTTTACTTCCTCATAAAAGAACATTACTCTTCCTGCTTTTGCATAAACAATGTCAATTCGGCCATGGTAATACCAAATTTTTTCAGATAAGATCGATTAACTAACACACCATCATTCATCAAAAACATCCAGTCATCAAAGGTAATGCGATAAGTACTATCACCAACAGGCAAATCCATTTGATAAGCCCATTGCATAGCGCTGCCTTCTAGCTTGCCTGTCGCTTTATCTAGAATATCTGACGCGGTGCCTTCATAAGTTTTATTACCGGTTTTGGTGATTGTCCATACCCGTTTTTGCGTTTCACCATCGTAATAAACAAAGTGCTCTTCTAGCGTACCAACATCGCCTTCCCAAGAACCATGCATGGTGACATCAAATCGCCTAGTAACTTCGCCACTGCGGTTCTGTATTAAGCCCCAGGCTTTAATTGGCCCTGTGAAGTAGGTTTTTAAATCTAATGATGGTTTCGTTTCTTTATATGCCTCCATTTTAGGTGTCGCGCAGCCGTTAATAAACGTCATTAACCCCATAATAATTACTCCTTTTTTGATCATATTCATTGTTTTAACCTTGCTTGTTGATTAACTTCCATAAAGAAATTGCTGCCAAACACTTAACAATGCATGGCACTAGTCCATATAATATCAATAGTGATAGCAACGTTACTTGCGTGTTATCCCCTGCTGGAATAAAGCCAGTGTTATCAAGTATCAGGAAAGCAAAGCCGCTTGCCAAGGCTAGCGCTAGCTTAGGAATAAATGCCATAACACCGTAATACTGGGTTGCTCTTTCCTCGGCTTCTATTGCATTAATACGGTCGGCGATAATGGATGCTGGTAGCGCCAAATCTGCACCTAATGCAAATCCTGACAAGATACAAATGATGCTATAGGAAACAATGTCACCTGGCTGTAATAGCACAACCCAAATAAACACGGCAATTGAAAGCATCATTGATACAAGCCAAGCACGGTATTTATCTAGTTTTTTAGACAGTACAAACCATAGCTGCATTAAAGCAGCACCAGAGGTAAAATAAAGAAATAAAAACAACCCAGTATAGGGCTCAGCATTGAGGTAATCACGCACAAAAAAGAGGATTAATACAGCTGGCAATGATGCGGCAACTTGCGTTAAAAAGTAAGTGATAAAAAATAAGTTTTGTTTATCATGCAGTACCTGAAAGAAATCAGTAGCCTTCAATACTTTGTGTCGGTTTAAATGCTGCAAATCTACACGCTTCAGAAACTTAACGAACATGAGCCAAGCAAGCAGCATGGCAATTGCATAAATAATAAATAGCCATCTAAATACTTGCGTCGCTTCAGTGAAATTAAATAAGATAGTCGGCAATATGGAGGCAATGAGTAGGCCAAATAAAGTAAAGGATTCACGCCACCCTGCTATGCGTGTGCGTTGATGTTGATCCGCAGACCAAAATCCACCAATAATATTAAGGTTTATCACCACAACACTAAACCCTGTAGTGGCAAGCATCATACTGACGGCAAACCATACGGCAGTAGAAATAGACAGCTGAGGGCCAAAAAACAAAGTAAATAAGCCTATTGTTAAGGTCAATATGCCACCAGTCATAATCGTTTGACGACGTGTGGCATGGAGATCCGAGAGGTAGCCAATAACAGGATCTTGCACGGCATCAAACAGGCGTACTAGCAGTAAAATCACACCAATCGTACCTAAACCCAAGCCTAAATGACGCGTATAAAAATCTGGCGCATGGATATACAGTGGCAGCCCAGCAAAGGCTAGCGGAAACGCTAGCAAGCTATATTGAAACAACGATCGCTTATTGGGATGTTGGGTCACTGTTATTCACTAGCCTTAGATGTTGCTTTTTGTGGTGTTAGTAGCTCAGTCCGCAACTTAGGTGCGCTTGTATTTTCACCAAACCAAATATCAAAAAAAGCATTACAAAACTTTTCATCATTCACGTACCCAATTAACACATTGTTTTTATAAAACCGGCACTTTGTTTTATCTGGATATAGTCCAGTGATACTATCGCCCTTGATCACATCCGGAAAAATATTACGCATTTGTGAGTGCCAGCCAGCTAGTGTGACCTCATCAATCCCTTGGTAGTCTCGCATCTCCTCAGCGGAACGATCTGCAATACCTTTGCCTTTAAAGTTGCGTAGATACGTTAATTGCAATGCAAATGGTGGCTTGACTTCAGCTTTACCAGAAACAGTATAAAACGTCGCATCGTACACATCAAAAACAAAGACGCTATAGCGTGCTGACGATACTTTCTTTGCCTCAGGCAACTGCTGTTGAATAAATACCCCTGCATTGGCAAAATTTATACAAACTAAGAGCATCAATAATAAATAAAGATTACGCATGGGTTAACTCGATTTGCATGACATCATTTTTATTTGTTCTAAAAGCGGCGGCGCAGGCAGCAAGGTAAAAGCGCCACAAACGAATAAAGCCTTCATCAAAACCCAAGGCAACAATCTGCTCTTTTTGTTGGTCAAAGCTTTCTAACCAAATTTCTAATGTACGCGCATAATCCTTGCCAAACATATAGGGTTGGTGGGTAGCTAAGCCAGCCTTTGCCGCCTCTTCTTTAAAGCGAGAAACGCTAGGTAGCATTCCTCCAGGAAAAATAAAGCTTCGAATAAAGTCACTCCCACGCCTATAGCTAGGAAAATCTTGTTCGTTAATCGTAATTGTTTGCACCATAGCTTTACCATTTTTGGCAAGCAAGGACTTTAGCTTTTGAAAATAAGTAGGCCAGAAGTGCTCGCCTACCGCCTCGAACATTTCAATTGAAATAATATGATCATAAGAACCTGTTTGATGACGATAATCCTCCAATACAATATTGGCTTTTTGTCCAAGGCGTTGCTGTGCGAAAGCATGTTGCTCTTCAGATAAGGTAATACCCTTTATAGCAAAATCGCGTTGCTCAACTGCACGTTCTGCTAACCCTCCCCAGCCACAGCCAACCTCTAATAGACGGCCTGATTGTGTATTAAGGCTATCTAACATACGGTCATACTTATTATGCTGGCCTTGTGTCAATGTTTCTTGTTCTGATGTAAACAAGGCCGATGAATAGGTCATGCTAGGGTCTAGCCATAAGCGATAAAATGCATTACCCAAATCATAATGGGCATGAATATTCTTTTTACTACCTTTAATCGTATTACGCTTAAATACGTACAACATTGAGGAAAGTAATTGGTATAGCTTATTGCCTGTCACCATCGCATCAAGAGCAGATTGGTTGCGTAAGCCCAGCTCTACTAATCGGTTAATATCATCGGTATCCCACAGCCTTTCTCGATAATCATCAGCAAAACCAATATCGCCTTTACGCAGCATATTAGTAAATACACGCCAGTCATGCACGTCTATTGTGGCATGGTGGTCAGCCTGCTGTTTTCCACCATAAGTGCGCGTTTTGCCATCTGGCGTGGTTAAGGTCAGTGTGCCCCACGATAAATGATCAAGTCGTTTAAGTAATTGCTCTGCTGCAGTTTTGTTAATCATTCTTATTTCCATGTAGCATTATTGAAGTATGTGTAGTACTAACTTTTGTACTTTTTTGCACTGGTTTATTTATGTATTGAATACGTTTGGCAAGTAATTTAAGTGCGTGCCAGTGAATCATCAAAATGGCTTTAAACGTTACTAGTGGATAATGCCAAAAAGCAAAACGTAAACTTGATTTTGATAAGGGTTGCAATGTGCCAACCAGTGAAGTGATCAACTGTTTATGCCCAGCTTCATTATGAAAATTAATAAGCACATTGAAATTGTCGCCCTCAATATCAAAATAAAATTCATACTCACCCTCCTTTTTTAAAAATGGGGATACGTGAAACATTTTTTTAGCAAACAAGGGTGCTAAGCTAGTGATGGTGCGACGATCCTGATGGACGCACAAGTAGGTATGCTGCTCACCAAAAGTATTGTGCACCTCGCATAACACAGCACGAAGTTGCCCGTCTTGATCTCTGCATAACCAAAAACTAACAGGGTTAAACGCATAGCCTAAAACTCTAGGCATTGTCACCAAAGTAATGTCGCCATCAATCTCAACTTGGTGTTGCTTTAATAGATAACGAGCCCAGCTCTCTAGAGCACTACCATCGCGCGCGCCATGGTCTTTATCGTAAAAGCTTAGTGCCGAAAAACGGTTGTGCGCGAGTGCCGTACTGCTCAGCGTTGAGAGCGGTAGTACTACATAGTAAATGCCATAATGAAAGGCATGCACTTTAGGTAGTAAGCGTTTGTGCATCACTCTGCCAGTCAGTATCTGCGGACTACTCACTCCCACGGTATAGTACCTCCTAGCCTTTTCACCACATTCACGGCACTGAGTAGGCCATCTTCATGAAAACCATAGCGTTGGTAAGCACCACAGAACCATAAATTACGCTGGCCTTGAATCGACTGCATCTTATCTTGTGCAATAATGGCTTTGTAATCAAAAATAGGATGAGAGAAATTATGCTCATTGATAATGAGCGATTCTTTTGGTCTTCTTGTAGGATTAAGGGTAATGATGACTGGCGTTTCAGTTTTTAAGCTTTGTAGATTATTCATCCAGTAGCTTAAAGAAATGTCTTGGTTGTTATCTTGCTGTTGCTCTGACAAATAAACCCAGCTTGCCCAGCACTGCTTATGTTGTGGCATATAACTAGCATCAGAGTGCACCACTATATGATTACGCTGATAATCAAAACTGGATAATACTGACTGCTCATCTACCGTTGGTTTCTCAAGCAGTGCTAATGCTTGATCTGCATGACAAGCGAAGATAACATGGTCAAACTCACGCTTGCCACCTTTTACATCAATTACCTCATATTGGTCGCCAAGCTGAATAACGCGTGCGGCACCATTGCCTAAAGTAATACAGTCGGCAAAAGGCGCTGTTAAGCGCTTAATATACTCACGACTACCGCCAGTCACTGTATACCATTGCGGCCGCTTATTAATACTGAGTAAGCCATGGTTTTTGAAAAACCGAAGAAAAGTTTGCGCAGGAAACTGCATAATGGTTTCCACTGGGCAACTCCAAATTGCAGCGCCCATAGCTAAAATATAATATCGCTTAAACCATGACCCCATTTTAAGCTGTTCAAGGCAATTACCTAGTGTAATAGATGGGTCTTTTTCTATATAAGCTAAGGCTTGTTTATTAAACTTAAAGACATCAAACAGCATTCGCCAATACTGAGGGCGTAATATGTTTTTACGTTGGGCGAACAAACCACCAGAGCTATATTCCAACCAGCCATCATCAATACTGACTCCAAAGGACATGTCGCTCTTTTGATACGGCACACGAATCTCGTCAAAAAGGCCGAGTAGATTAGGATAGTTCCAATCGTTAAAGACAATAAAGCCTGTATCTACTGCTAAAACTCCTTCTTTAACAGGCACATCGATTGTGCGACTATGACCGCCTAAGTAGTCATTTTTTTCATAAATAACTAGATCATGATGTTGGTGCAGCAAATAAGCTGCTCCTAAACCAGAAACTCCTGTACCAATTACAGCTACTCTCATAACAATATTATGACAAAAGTATAATTACTAGAACATGGCTAGAACATTACAATTTTGTAATAAACCTTAATCCGTCAGCTGTGTTTTCTAATTCAATTTGACCATAATGCAAATCAAACACCACATGTACTAAACTTAAGCCCAAACCATTGCCTACAGTTCCGCGGCTCAAATCACTACGAAAAAAACGTTGAAATACTTTTGCCATATCTTGCTTTGGAATACCGCCACCGGTGTCTTCAATCACAACCATAGTATGCTCACCTTCCGTGCGCATCTCGATTGAAATGTATCCATCATTAGGGGTGTATTTAATAGCATTATCGACAATATTGGCATAAGCCTGAAAAAGCAAATCTTTATCGCCCTCACACTCAGTATTAATTAATTGCTGTTTAATGGTGATATGTTTTACTTCCGCTAAAGGCCCATATAATGCAATGACATCCTCGATTAAAGGCCGTAATGCAGTGGTTTGAAAGTGTTCACGTTTTTTCTCTGTTTCTATGCGTGAAATTCGCAATAATGCATTAAATGTACTTAATAATTGATCAGCTTCATTCAATAAAGCTTCTTTAGCGGAGTCACTATGATTATCGTGTACCGCTTCAATATGGTTTCTCAAGCGTGTTAGTGGTGTACGCAAATCATGGGCAATATTATCGGATACTTGCCGTACACCACCCATTAATGTTTCAATACGGTCTAACATCAAGTTTAAAGTCGTCGACATCTTCCCCAAATCATCCCAGCGTGAACTTACTTCTAAACGCTGAGACAAATCCCCTGTGTCCATGATTTTTTGCGCCGTCGTTGCAATTCTATTGGTACCTCTCGCCACGAAAACACTAATCATATAACTGACCAAAACAACTAATATAATCAGTGAGATGCTAATAATACTTAGCCACTTCATCAAACGAAACTCATGTTGCGTTTGGGTAATATCAATAGCAACTAAGATTTTTTTATTACTTGCAAATGTATGAATTTTGGCAGCATAGGTCTTTTCTTTAATCGGATGGTCAAAGACAATGACACCCTCTTTTAAGCGCTCAACTTTTCCTGACAGTATTACAGGTGACTCGCCATGAGGGCCAAAAGGAATGAATAAACGACCCATCATTTCATTCTCGCTATAGCCAATATAAAGCTCTTGATCTATTTTAAGATGCCTTATTTCAGTATCGATAACCTCTTCTGTGCCATGAATAAAATGACCGCGTTCAAAATAGTAACCAAAATAGCCCAAAATCGACAAAGATAAACCACAAAGCAACGTAAAAAATAGCGCCATCTTAAAGCTGGAGCTTTTAGTATACTGGCCATTAGTGGCAGCTTGCGATGGCTTAGTCATAATCTTCTATCATATAGCCAGCGCCACGTATTGTTTGAATAATCGGCGTATCAAACCCTTTATCAATTTTGCTACGCAATCGACTAATATGCACATCAATGACATTAGTTTGTGGGTCAAAATGATAATCCCAAACATTCTCTAACAGCATAGTGCGCGTCACAACCTGATTCTTATGTTTAATCAAATACTCTAGCAAACTAAACTCTCTAGTTTGCAAATCAATCGACACCGCTGCTCGCGTGACTTTTCGAGCCATCAAATCAATGGTTAAGTTTTGTGCGCTTAATGTTGTCGAGGCAATATTATTGCGTTGTTGTCGCAGACCTAATATTTCAACCCTTGCCAATAGCTCACTAAAAGCGAATGGCTTGACTAAATAATCATCACCACCTGAGCGTAAACCATTCACACGATCATCAACATCACCCAAGGCACTCAAAATCAAGATAGGTACTGTTCTATCTAATGCGCGTAATGCTTTAATAATCGATATGCCGTCTAACTCAGGTAGCATGCGATCAAGAACTAAAACATCATAATCCTCAGTCGTGGCTTTAAACAAACCATCTTTACCATTAAAAACAACATCAACGTTATGGCGAGCCTCTTTCATACCTTTCGCAATAAAAGCCGACACATCTTTATCATCTTCAATTATTAAAATTTTCATAGTTTATAGGTATAGCATAAAAGTCATATATATATAAATATAGCTTAACAATTAAATCAGACATTAAACCAATCATTAAGCAACTCATTTCCTGTCATCTCAAAGCCTCGTATTGGTAGGGGTTTTAATGTTTAATCAGTTACAATAACGCCTTTGCAATTTAAGCTAGTCGATTCAAGCGAATACTCATGAGCACCCTTAAAGAAGAAATCACCCGTCGCCGTACCTTTGCCATCATTTCTCACCCTGATGCAGGTAAAACCACGCTAACTGAAAAGCTACTCTGGTTTGGTGGTGCTATTCAAGTGGCTGGTGAAGTGCGTGGCCGCAAAGCCGCGCGTCACGCAACATCAGACTGGATGGAGCTAGAGAAACAGCGTGGCATTTCGGTCACCTCATCTGTGATGCAGTTTCCATACCGCGAACACATGATTAACTTGCTCGATACACCTGGCCACGATGACTTCTCTGAAGATACTTATCGTACGCTAACTGCTGTTGATTCTGCTGTGATGGTAATTGACTCTGTGAATGGTGTGGAAGCGCAAACCATTAAGTTGCTGAACGTGTGTCGAATGCGTGATACACCGATTATTACTTTCATTAATAAGCTTGACCGCGAAAGCCGCGAGCCGATTGAATTGCTTGACGAAATTGAAACCACACTGGGCATGGAATGCGCACCAATGACTTGGCCAATTGGTATGGGTAAAACCTTCCGTGGCGTGTATAGCTTGGTCAATGATAAAATTTTCTTCTTTGACCCGCGTGCCGAAAAAGGTATTTCTGAAGTCATTCAAGGTATTGATAGCCCTCGCTTAGATGCTCTCATAGGCAGCCAGGCTGATGCTTTACGTTTAGATATTGAATTAGTACGTGGTGCATCACATAGCTTTGATAAAGAGCGCTATTTAAGTGGCAAACAAACGCCAGTATTCTTTGGCTCAGCCGTGAATAACTTTGGTGTGCAGTCATTACTTGATGCCGTTGTCGACCTATCCCCTTCGCCGCAACCACGCCAAACAGCGACGCGAGAAGTGGCTGCTAATGAAGATAAGTTCTCAGGCTTTGTCTTTAAAATTCAAGCCAATATGGATCCTAAGCATCGCGACCGTATTGCGTTCTTGCGGCTGTGTTCAGGTAAGTTTGAACGTGGCATGAAGGTGAAGCAAGTGGCGACGGGTAAAACCATGAGTGTGAATAACGCGATTACCTTTATGGCACAAGACCGCTCGATTATGGATGAAGCCTACTCTGGTGACATCATTGGCATTCCGAATCATGGCACCATCAAATTGGGCGATACATTTACTGCTAATGAGAGCCTAAAATTCACTGGAATACCGTCTTTTGCACCGGAATTTTTCCGTCGCGCAAGAATAAAAAATCCTATTAAAATGAAGCAGTTACAGATAGGTATTAAGCAATTAGCTGAAGAAGGTGCGGCGCAACTTTTCCGCCCTTTATTGACGAATGATTTGGTGCTGGGTGCTGTTGGTATGTTGCAGTTTGATGTCGTCCTACATCGCTTACAACATGAGTATAGTGTTGAGATGATCTTTGAACCATTTGATTGCTACACCGTACGCTGGTTGATCGGTTCAGATGCAGATTTAAAAGCCATTGCCGACAAGTATGGTTTTAACGTTGGCTTAGATGGTGCAGATGATTATGTGTATCTAGCGCCAAACCGTGTGAACTTGCAAATGGCACAAGAGCGTTACCCTGATATAACATTCGCTGAAACCCGCGAAATCGCCTAAATCGCCTAAATCGCCTAAATCGCCTAAAT
>JAPKBG010000009.1 GCA_028823485.1 Methylophilaceae bacterium
CTTTCGGGCTTGGGCGCTACTCTACAGTAACGCTCTTAGCCAGATTCCTTGGCTTATCAACATCTGTGCCTTTAAGCAAAGCAACATGGTACGACAATAACTGTACTGGAATCGTGTGCAAGATTGGAGAGAGCACGCCAAAATGCCTTGGTGTGCGTATCACATGCACACCTTCAGATTCCGTAAAGTGACTGTCTGCATCAGCAAAGACAAATAACTCTCCGCCACGTGCACTCACTTCTTGCATATTGGATTTTACTTTTTCCAGCAAGGCATCATTCGGTGCTATCACCACGACTGGCATATTATTATCAACCAATGCTAATGGACCATGCTTTAGCTCACCTGCTGGGTAAGCTTCGGCATGAATGTATGAAATTTCTTTCAATTTCAGCGCGCCTTCTAATGCAATCGGATAATGTACTCCACGCCCTAAAAATAAAGCATGCTCTTTATCACCAAATCGTTTTGCCCATTCACTAATTTGCGGTTCTAAGTTTAGCGCAAATTGGACGCTAACAGGTAAATGACGTAAAGCATCTAAATATCCATCTTCATCGTCTTTGCTGACACGCACTAGTTGCTTGCCTAGCACCACTGCTAACGTAAATAATGCAACTAATTGCGTTGTAAATGCTTTTGTCGACGCCACGCCAATTTCAGCCCCAGCACGTGTATAGAGTACTAATTTTGAAGCGCGTGGTAAGGCGCTTTCCTGCACATTACAAATCGACAGTGTCAGTTCCTGGCCTAAACTTTTTGCATGCTTAAGCGCTTCCATCGTATCTAGTGTTTCACCAGACTGAGAAATAGTCACGATTAATTGTTTAGAGTTTGGCACAGAGGTACGGTAGCGATATTCACTCGCAATTTCTACATTAGTCGATAATCCAGCAATACTTTCTAACCAATACTTAGCAGTCAAGCCTGCATAATAACTTGTGCCTGCCGCTAGGATTAAAACACTATCAACTTGCTGAAAAATGGCTTCGGCATCTTTGCCAAATAATACAGGAGAGAAACTAGCATCATCTATCAGCGCTTCAATCGTATCAGTCAGCGCACGCGGTTGCTCATGAATTTCCTTTTGCATAAAGTGTGTATAAGGACCAAGCTCCATACTCGCCAAAGACACATCGCTCATATGCACCTCGCGCTCTATTTCTGTGTCAGTTTTATCCCAAATGGTCACACCATTGGCTGTTACTGTTGCAACATCGCCATCTTCTAGATAAATGACTTTTCTTGTTTCTGCCAATACGGCTGATACATCAGATGCAATATAGTTTGCCTCTTCACCTAAACCAACCAACAATGGACAGCCTTGACGAGCGGTAATCATGCTATTAGGTTCTTTAATAGAAATAACACTAATGGCAAAAGCACCCCTCAACTCCTTAATTGTAAGCCTCACCGAAGACAGCAAGCACTCACCTTGATCGTGATGATAATGGATTAAGTGTGCAATGACTTCTGTATCGGTTTGCGAAGTAAATGTATAGCCTAATGCTGTTAACCGATCACGCTGTTCATCATGGTTTTCGATGATGCCATTATGCACAACTGCAATTTCATCTCGTGAAACGTGTGGGTGCGCATTGCTTTCTGTCACCCCACCATGGGTTGCCCAACGTGTATGGCCAATACCAACCAAACCTGACAGTTGTTCACTTTCTGCCTTTGCTTGCATTTTTGCAACACGGCCAACGGCACGGACACGTTTAATATCTCCATCTAGAATGGCAATGCCCGCAGAGTCATAGCCACGATACTCAAGACGGCCTAAACCTTCAATGAGAGTAGCAACTACATTTTTTTTTGCTACTGCACCGACAATACCGCACATAAGATTAGTCTTTCTTTACTTTGACAGGTCGTTTCCAACCGATGATTGATTTTTGTTCTCTTGCACGACACAACGTGAGCGCATCTGCTGGGGTATCTTTCGTAATGGTAGATCCAGCGGCGATAGTAGCGCCTTGTCTAATAGTAACTGGCGCCACTAATTGACTATCAGAGCCAACAAATACATTATCCTCAATCACCGTTCTAAATTTGTTTGCACCGTCATAATTACAAGTAATGACGCCAGCTCCAATATTTACATTTTTACCAACTGATGCATCACCTACATAACTTAAGTGGTTAATTTTACTTGCTGTGTCCACTTGTGCATTTTTAAGCTCTACAAAATTTCCGATATGTGTTTCATTACTCAGCACCGTACCTGGACGCAACCTTGCATAAGGGCCTATTTTGCTATTTTCACCAATGGTTGCATCGTCGATATGGGTAAATGGTGCAATGGTTGTGCCTGCAGCAATGTTAGCGTTTTTGATGATGCAATAAGCGCCGATTTTCACACCTTCACCTAGCTGTACTTGGCCTTCAAATATACAGCCCACATCAATAGTGACATCTTTTTCTGTCTCTAGCTGTCCACGAATATCGATACGTGCTGGATCTAATAAGGTCACGCCTTTCTTCAGCAATACTTCTGCTTGTCGTTGTTGGTAGACACGTTCGATTAAAGCTAAATCTTGTTTGCTATTAACGCCGGTTACTGACCATTCATCATCGGTAATATCTGCATTGGCTAGCATATTATCCTCAACAGCAAAACCAACGATATCGGTTAAGTAATATTCTTGCTGCATATTATCATTACTTAATCGACTTATCCATTTTGTAAGCTGTTTAGTTGGCATTGCCATAATGCCCGTATTCACTTCGTTAATAGTACGTTGTGCTGTTGTCGCATCCTTCTCTTCAACAATCGCATGCACTAAGCCTTGTTCATTGCGCACAATTCTGCCATAGCCTGTTGGGCTAGGTTTGTTAAACGACTGAATCATCAATTGATTATTGGCTTGTGCAAGTAAAATCTTGCAAGCTTCACTGCTAATTAATGGCACATCGCCCAATAATATTAGGATTTTCGAATTTTCTTCTAAATGAGGCAATGCTTGTTGCGCGGCATGGCCAGTACCTAGCTGCTCTTTTTGTTCAGCCCAAACAAGGTTTTCTTGTTGAAAAGCGGCTTTTATCTGTTCACCACCAAAACCATAAACCACAATAATCTTGCTTGGATTTAAACTGTTAGCACAGTCAATAACATGTCCTAAAAGAGCCTTCCCACCTACTTCATGTAGCACCTTGGGCTGGCTAGAATGCATGCGCATGCCTTTGCCCGCAGCGAGAATAATGATGTTTAATTGATTATTTTGCATATGATTGTATATTTTACTACGAGAGTACACATACTAATAGATAATAAAAAAGCGGCTAAAAAGCCGCCTTTTTATTGTCTACCGCTTATTGCTTACGTAATCTTTTAATCGCTTGAATTTGTGCTACCGCTTCTGTTAACTCAGCTTGCGCTTTAGCGTAGTCCATATCCGAAGCTTTATTTTTCATCACTTCTTCTGCCGCTTCTTTAGCTGCAATTGCTTTTGCTTCATCTAAGTCATGACCACGTATCGCTGTATCAGCCAATACGGTCACCAAACCCGGTTGTACTTCTAGCATGCCACCTGAGATAAAGATAAGTGTTTCCTCTTTAGTATCAGGTAGTTTAATTCGTAGCGCGCCAGATTTAATCGTTGTAATCATCGGCGCGTGATGTGGGTAAACACCCACCTCACCTGCTGATGCTGGTGCTGCTATAAACTCAGCCTCACCAGAAAAGATTTCCTCTTCAGCGCTTACTACGTCAACACGAACTGTATTTGCCATTATTTATTTCTCACAAACTTAGTTTAAAGTGTTTTGGCTTTTTCAACAGCCTCTTCGATACCGCCAACCATGTAGAAAGCTTGCTCAGGTAGGTTATCATACTCCCCAGCTACAATCGCTTTAAACCCTTTGATGGTTTCTTTTAGTGGTACGTATTTACCAGGCGCACCTGTAAAAACTTCAGCAACGTGGAAAGGTTGTGATAAGAAACGTTGGATTTTACGTGCACGGCCAACAGCTAATTTATCTTCAGGAGCAAGCTCGTCCATACCCAAAATAGCAATAATGTCACGTAGCTCTTTATAACGTTGCAATGTTTGTTGCACGCCACGAGCCACTGCATAATGCTCTTCACCAACTATCAATGGATCTAATTGACGTGAAGATGAGTCTAGTGGATCAACCGCTGGGTAGATACCAAGAGAAGCAATGTCGCGTGAAAGCACAACAGTTGAATCCAAGTGCTGGAACGTTGTTGCTGGTGATGGATCAGTCAAGTCATCCGCAGGTACGTATACCGCTTGGATAGACGTAATTGAACCTGCTTTAGTAGATGTAATACGCTCTTGCAGCTTACCCATCTCATCAGCTAGTGTTGGTTGGTAACCTACAGCAGAAGGCATACGGCCTAATAGCGCAGATACTTCAGTACCGGCCAATGTGTAACGGTAGATGTTATCCACGAAGAACAACACGTCACGACCTTCATCACGGAATTTCTCAGCCATAGTAAGGCCAGAAAGTGCAACACGTAAGCGGTTACCAGGTGGCTCATTCATTTGACCAAACACCATGGCTACTTTTGATTCTTTCATATCGTCAAGCTTAATCACACCAGCTTCTGCCATTTCATGGTAGAAGTCATTACCTTCACGTGTCCGCTCACCAACGCCTGCAAATACAGATAAGCCAGAATGCTGTTTAGCAATGTTGTTAATCAGCTCAAGCATATTAACGGTTTTACCAACACCCGCACCACCGAACAAACCAACTTTACCACCTTTAGCAAATGGGCAAACCAAGTCAATCACTTTAATACCAGTTTCTAGCAAATCAACAGAGGGTGACAGCTCTTCAAAAGCGGGTGCTTTTTGGTGAATTGAACGACGCTCTTTAGAGTCGATAGGACCAGCTTCATCGATAGGGCGACCCAATACATCCATAATGCGACCCAAAGTACCTATACCAACTGGAACAGTAATTTGTGAGCCTGTTGTTTTAAATGTAGTGCCACGTGATAAACCATCAGATGAGCCCATGGCAATCGTACGAACAATACCGTCACCTAATTGCTGTTGCACTTCTAATGTTAAGCCTTTTTCAGCTTGTGATAATTTATCATCAATGATCAATGCATCATATACCCTTGGCATATTATCACGCGGGAACTCAACGTCCACAACCGCGCCAATACATTGAACTACTTTACCTACTACTTGATTTACTTTTGCCATTTTTTTTCCTAACTCAATATTTAGTCAGATACTTTTAATATAAATAAAATTAACTAGAAATTGCCGCGGCACCGCCGACAATTTCTGAAATCTCTTTTGTAATCGCTGCTTGACGCGCCTTGTTGTAAACCAATTTCAACTCACCAATAACCTCTTTCGCATTATCAGATGCTGATTTCATTGCAACCATACGAGAAGATTGCTCAGAAGCCATGTTTTCTGCCACTGCGCTATAGATCATTGACTCAATGTAACGTGTCATAAGCTCATCAATCACTATTTCAGGATCAGGCTCATAGATATAACCCCAATTACCATCAGGGCTACCCAATTTATCACCAGACAGTGGTAACAATTGCTCAATCACTGGCTCTTGTTTCATCGTATTGATGAACTTAGTGTAGCTAATCGATAGTTGGTCGATTTCACCTGCTTCAAAAGCATCCAGCATTACCTTGATAGAACCAATGAGTGTCTCTAGATGTGGCACATCACCCAAGCCTGTTACGTTAGAAGCAATATCTGCCCCCATACGCGTCATAAAGCTCAAGCCTTTATTACCAAAGGCGGTAACTTTGATGTTTTTTCCTTCTGTTTCCCAAGTTTTCATTTGGTTAACAGAAAGGCGTAACATGTTCGTATTCAAGCCACCACATAAACCCTTGTCAGAGCTCACGACAATTAGACCAACATTCTTAACCACATCACGTTTAATTAAAAGCGGATGCTTATATTCAGGTTGTGTATAAGATAGATGAGCCGCAACATTACGAATTTTCTCTGCATATGGGCGTGCTGCACGCATTCTATCCTGCGCTTTACGCATTTTAGAAGCAGCAACCATCTCCATTGCTTTCGTGATCTTGCGGGTATTTTCTACCGACTTGATCTTGGTTCTAATCTCTTTACTACCAGCCATTTTATTGTCCTAATTTTCTAGAGATTAATATGCGCTTGTTGATTTAAAGTCTTCAATCGCATCAATTAATGCTTTTTCGTCATCAGCACTCAAGGCTTTGTTTTTTTCAACCGTATTCATCAGTTTTTTGTATTTAGATTTCATGTGGCCGTGTAATCCAGCTTCGAAAGCTAATACTTTGTCTGTTGGTACGTCATCAAAATAGCCTTTATTAGCTGCTAACAATGTCACTGCCATGTTAGATACGCTTAATGGTGAGTATTGAGCTTGTTTCATTAGCTCAGTAAACATACGACCACGATCTAGTTGTTGGCGTGTTGCTTCATCCAAATCAGAAGCGAACTGCGCGAACGCAGCCAATTCACGATATTGAGCAAGAGCCAAACGTACACCACCACCTAATTTTTTAATTACCTTAGTTTGCGCAGCACCACCAACACGAGACACTGAAATACCAGCGTTAATCGCAGGACGAATACCAGCGTTGAACAAGTCAGTTTCCAAGAAAATCTGACCATCTGTAATTGAAATCACGTTTGTTGGTACGAATGCAGAAACGTCACCAGCAGCTGTTTCAATCACTGGCAATGCAGTCAATGAACCAGTTTTACCTTTAACCTTACCTTTAGTGAATTTTTCAACATACGCTTCATTAACGCGAGCTGAACGCTCAAGTAAACGTGAATGAATGTAGAAAACATCACCTGGGTAAGCTTCGCGGCCTGGTGGACGACGAAGTAATAGTGAAATTTGACGATAAGCAATCGCTTGTTTAGTCAAATCATCATAAACAATCAATGCATCTTCACCGCGATCACGGAAATACTCACCCATGGTACAACCAGCATATGGTGCTAAGAATTGAAGCGCCGCTGAATCAGAAGCAGTCGCAGCAACAACGATAGTGTATTCCATCGCGCCGTTTTCTTCTAACTTACGCACTACGTTAGCAATAGTTGAAGCTTTTTGACCAATCGCGACATAAACGCAGGTCATGTTCTCGCCTTTTTGATTAATAATCGCATCAATCGCAACCGCTGTTTTACCTGTTTGACGATCGCCAATAATCAACTCCCGTTGACCACGGCCAACTGGCACCATAGAGTCAACTGATTTCAAACCAGTTTGAACTGGTTGTGAAACTGATTTACGATCAATCACACCTGGCGCAACTTTTTCAATTTTGTCTGTTAATTTTGTTTTAACTGGGCCTTTACCATCAATTGGCTGACCCAAAGCATTGACCACACGGCCAATCAATTCAGGACCAACAGGCACTTCCAAAATACGACCTGTACATTTACAGATATCGCCTTCAGTAATATGCTCGTAGTCCCCTAAAACCACAGCGCCAACTGAATCGCGCTCAAGGTTAAGGGCCAAACCATATGTATTGCCTGGGAACTCAATCATTTCGCCAGCCATGACGTTTGAAAGACCATGAATACGTACAATACCGTCAGTTACTGAAATAACAGTCCCTTGAGTTCGCGCTTCATTGCTGACCTCAAAGTCTTCTAATCTGCTTTTAATCAGCTCACTGATTTCTGATGTAGATAATTGCATTACTAAACTCCTAAAGTTTTTATCGCTTGCTTATGCTGTTAGCGAATAAGCTAAATTTTGTAACTGGCCTTTAATCGATGCATCAATCACTGTATCACCCACAATAATTTTCATACCACCAATAATCTCTGGATCAATTTCCACTTCTGCGGTTACCTTCTTACCAAACTTAGCTTCTAATTTTTTCACTAAGTCTTTTGTGACTGCTACAGTTGGCTTGATTGCCGCAACAATGCGCGCATCAATCGAACCTTCATCTTCTGCTTTCAAATCCTCAAAAGCGCTGCTAATCGCAGGCAATATAGATAAACGCTTATATTCAACCAGCGTTTTAATCATATTCTGACCATGTTTATCGAGTTTTTTACCGCATACTTTTAAAAAAACATCTTGCAAAACTTGACCGTCAACTTTTGGATCTTGAATCACTGCGTGCAATGTTTCATCACTACTAACAGTACTCGCTAAAGACAGCATGTCTGACCATTTAGCCAGCGCATTTTTTTCTTTAGCAAACTTAAAAGCAGCAACAGCATATGGTCGTGCAATGGTTGAAATTTCAGCCATGAGTTATAGCTCCGCTGCTAATTGAGTAAGAATCGCTGTATGTGCTTTTGCGTCAATTTCTTTACGCAGGATTTTTTCAGCACCAGAAATAGCCAACACAGATACTTGCGCACGTAAACCTTCTTTTGCACGGTTCACTTCTTGCTCAAGCTCTGATTTCGCTGTTTCTTTAATGCGATCAGCTTCTGTTTTTGCAGTGCCTTTGGCTTCTTCAACGATTTCGTTAGCACGCTTTTCTGCTTGCCCAACGATTTCGCTCGCTTTTTGTTTAGCTTCATTCAGCGTTACTTCTGATTTTTTCGCTGCATTCTCTAAAGAGTTTTTACCTTCTTGAGCTGCTGCTAAGCCATCAGCGATTTCTTTTTGACGCGCCTCAATTGCATTTAATAGCGGCGGCCAAACAAATTTCACGATGACTAAAATCAATACTGCAAACGTAATTGCTTGCGCAATGAGCGTTAAATTAAAGTTCATGTTTGCTCCAAGTTTAAAACTTAATCATTTGGGTTAGTCCATTGACCAACCCAATCATACTAAGCAATCGTAAAAGTTACGCTACAGCGCTTAATAGTGGGTTTGCGAAAGCAAACAATAGTGCCACACCAACAGCAATAATGAATGACGCATCGATCAAACCTAGAAGCAAAAATACTTTACCTTGTAGCTCAGGAATCATTTCTGGTTGACGAGCTGCGCCGTCCAAGAAGCTAGAACACATGTTACCAATACCGATACAAGCGCCTGCAGCACCAATACCTACCATAAGACCAATGCCAATCGCCGTATATGCTTGAATCATTTCCATTTTGTTACCCTCTCTTGTTAAAGACTAAAAACTACTAATTAAATAAAACCACTTCAATAAACTTAATTTTAGTGATGTTCATGTGCCATTGATAAGTAAACAATGGTCATCATCATGAAAATAAATGCCTGTAATGGCACCACTAAAATATGGAAGATTGCCCAGACCGTACCTAAAATAACTGCGCCGAACATTCCAAAAATACCTGTTGCTGCTAACAAACCAATCAGCAAGAAAATCACTTCACTCGCGTACAAGTTACCAAATAGACGCATAGAGTGTGATAGTGGTTTTGAGATGTACTCAATCATGTTGAACATGAAGTTTGCTAGCAACAATAATGGGCTAGCAATCAAGCCGATGAAGCCCATAAAGCTTTTAGGTTTGAATAGCTTAGGCATGCCGAATGGTGCACCAAAGATTTCATGAATCAATCCACCAAAGCCTTTAGCCTTGATAGAGAAGAAAATCATTAAGATCCAAACTGATAGCGCCAATGCAAATGTCGTGTTTACATCTGATGTAGGTAATGGGCGGAAGGGCGCATGTGAATCGCCAAACAAACCAGTAAATTTAGCAAACCAATCGATAGGCACTAAATCCATCAAGTTCATGGCTAACACCCATAAAAAGATGGTGAGTGCTGTTGGTGCAATAAATGCGTGGCGATCCCCGTGGAACATGCCTTTAACTTGGCCATCAACAAAATCAAAAATGAGCTCCACAAAAGCTTGTGTCTTACTTGGCACACCTGAATGTGCTTTACGTGCAACCAACCAAATAGCGCCCGCAACCATTGCACCTAACACCAATGAAATAAGGAACATATCAAGATGAATCACATTCCAGAAGCTATGACCACCGTCGCCAACTGGCTGTAAGTTAAATTGCAAGTGATGATTAATATAATCACTTGCTGTTGTCATTTCACCTGAATGTTCTGCTACGTGCTCTGTTGTATGTTCTGTTGCCATAATAATCTTATATTTTCAAATATTTACTACGTTTACTAATGGCTGAGCCGGAAATAATTGCCGCCGCAGCTAACCCTATAATCAGCGCCCAAGGCACTAACGCTTCAAATTCTCTAATCGTGATGACTAAAAACAAAACAATCAACACTATCTTGATAAGTTCCGCCTTTAACATACTGCCCAACACTGATGCTGCGTCCTTACGCTTGCTGATTGCCAATTTAGCCGCAATAAATGATGCTAGTGTGACAGCTAGACCGCCTGCTACTGCAGACAAACTTGCGTTCATTCCAGACATTACAAAGGCGACTACCGCCACCGCTGCTGTTGTAAGCAATTGTGAGCGTAACATCGCCCCGAATGTGTTATCTTCTGCTATCAAACCTATATCTTTATCATTCATTTTCAAACCCACTAAAAAGAGTTAAATTTAAAACGGGCTTTTAGCAGAGCCGAGATTTTGAATTAATACAGCACTTTAGTCAAGCCTTATTGCCCAAACTCACTGCGTAAAAAGTGCTTAATGCGTGATTTTCTTGATAAATCCTTCAAGCTCATCCAAATTACTATAATTAATTTTTAGCGTCCCCGACCCGTTCGCCTTGGCAGCAATCGTCACACCTGCTCCCAACTTCTCACTCAACATATCCTGCAACGACAAAACATCTTGGTGAATATTTGTTTGCGGCACCTTAGGCTTCATAGCACCATCGACTTGCTTAACCAGCCTCTCTACTTCCCGCACAGATAAATTTTCTTGCGTTATTTTATTCGCCAGCATGACTTGCTGCGCCGGCTCCAGACCAATCAAAGCACGCGCATGTCCCATATCAAGCTTGCTTTCCATCAACATGGCTTGCACGCCGCCAGCTAAAGTCAATAACCTCAACAAATTGGAAACAGCAACGCGTGACCTTCCTACTGCACTAGCCGCTCTTTCATGCGTCATAGCAAACTCATCGATTAAACGTTTAATACCCAGCGCCTCTTCTAACGGGTTGAGGTTTTCACGTTGTATATTTTCGATTAAGGCCATTTCTAACGCTGCTTCGTCTTCAATTTCACGTATCAACACAGGCACTTCTTCTAATCCAGCAATTTGACTTGCCTTCCAGCGGCGTTCACCGGCAATAATTTCATACTGGTCTGGTGCAATCTCTCTCACCAAAATAGGCTGCATAATGCCTTTCGCCTTAATAGAATCAGCCAAGGTTTGTAAAGCGCCATCATCCATATGGGTGCGCGGCTGGTATTGGCCAGCTTGCATTTGACTGACTCGCAACATGCGCAAACCATCTCCTGCAACCACCTCATCATCCACATCACCAGCTAATAATGCGTCTAAGCCGCGACCCAATCCCTTTTGTTTTGCCATAACCTTTTCCTCAACCAGTTAACTATTTGTTTTTATTGCTAATTTTTTGATATCATCTCTTTTGCCAATGCCAAATATGCATTTGCACCTTTTGAAGTCTTATCGTAAATCAACACTGGCAGACCATAACTAGGCGCCTCTGCTAAACGAATGTTACGTGGAATAACTGTTTTATATACTTTGTCGCCAAAATGGCCTTCCAACTGATCCGAAACTTGTTGCCCTAAGATATTGCGCGTATCAAACATGGTGCGCAGCAAACCTTCTATCTCTAAAATAGGGTTCAAACGCGCCCGCACTTTCTTAATGGTGTTCACCAAATCAGACAATCCTTCTAATGCATAATATTCACACTGCATTGGAATCATGACCGAGTTTGCCGCCGTTAACGCATTCACCGTGAGCAAATTGAGGGCAGGGGGGCAATCTAGCAACACATAGTCATAACCGCTAATGGTGGAAAACGCCTGTTTTAAACGTGTCTCACGTGCAATTTCATTAACCAACTCAACTTCCGCTCCAGCCAAATCCCGATTAGACGGTGCAATATCAAAACCGCCTTTTTCACACTTAACCACAATCTCATATAACTTTTTCTGCGCAATCAACACATCGTAAATACTATGCTTAAGCTTTGCTTTATCAATACCACAGCCCGTCGTGGCATTCCCCTGCGGATCAAGATCAACCAACAGCACTTTTTTCTTATTCGCCGCCAAACTTGCAGCCAAATTGACACATGTTGTGGTTTTACCAACGCCGCCTTTTTGATTTGTAATTGCTAATATTTTCATCCCGTATTTTCCAATGGCTTCTATTCAATCATTACTAAAATTTTTCAATTATGGCCAAATGCCGCTCTGCTTCTAAGCCTGCTACAGACAATGGATAAACTTTACTTTTGACTTTAAGCGCCTCTAAGTCTTGTTGTGGCGAAACACCTTTCATTGCCAACCAACGACCATCCTCAGCCAACAAATGTTGCGAAAACGCCATAAACAAGTTTAAGTCAGAAAAGGCACGAGAAATAATCAACTCAAACGGCTCAGCCTCATACTCTTCCACACGCGCATTCACCACCTGCAAGTTACTCAAACCCAGCTCACCTTTGACTTGGCGCATAAAAATCGCTTTTTTCTGCACCGTATCAATTGTCGTCACTTGCAAGTCTGGCAAACAGATGGCTAAGACAATACCAGGCAAACCGCCGCCACTCCCCACGTCCAACAAGCTTTTACCATCTATATAAGACAACACACTTAAACTATCCAACAAGTGCAATGTCACCATTTCCAGCGGATCACGTACAGCAGTTAAATTATAGACCTTGTTCCACTTGGCCAATAAAGCCAAATAACCTAATAAGCTTTGTTGCTTTTCTGGCGAAAATTGCAAACCCATTTCCGCTATACCGGCCGCTAATTTTTCAGCCAACTCACTCATGTAGCTTCACTATTGTTTGGGCTCTCTACCTTCTTATACTTACGCTTCATATAAATCATCAAAATAGAGATGGTCGCAGGCGTAATGCCTGAAATTCTGCCAGCCTGACCAATCGTTTCAGGCTGGTGTTGCGCCAGCCTTTGACGAGCCTCAGTACTTAACCCATGCACCTCATCATAATCAATCGCATCACCCAGCTTAATATGCTCGCTTTCTTTTTGCTTAGCAATTTCATCTTTTTGCCGGTCAATATAACCTTGATATTTTGCCGCGATTTCTACCTGCTCTTTTACCTCCGCTGATAACACTGCATCAGTTGGCATTAAATCAAGCAAGCCTTGATAACTTACCTCCGGGCGCCGTAACAATTCAAACAAGCTATATTCGTGACCCAGCACTTTACCCAAAACAGCTTGTTGTGTTTCACGTGAAACATTAGCGGGTTGTACAAAGGTTTTTTTCAAGCGCTGCTGCTCTTTAGTAACGGCCTCTTGCTTGCGGCTAAAGGCTTCCCAGCGCGCTTCATCAACCAAGCCAAGCTTGCGGCCCATTTCCGTCAAGCGCATATCTGCATTATCTTCACGAAGCTGGAGGCGATATTCTGCACGGCTCGTAAACATACGATAAGGCTCTGTCACACCAGTGGTAATCAAGTCACCAACCAAAACACCTAAGTAAGCTTCATCACGAGCGGGGCACCAGCTTTCTTTATCTTGCACATATAGCGCAGCATTTGCACCGGCTAATAACCCTTGCGCGGCTGCCTCCTCATACCCAGTCGTCCCATTAATTTGCCCGGCAAAGAACAAACCTTGCACAGCCTTTGTCTCTAAAGAGCTTTTTAAGCCGCGGGGGTCATAATAATCATACTCAATCGCATAACCCGGTCGCAGAATATGTGCGTTTTCCAAACCTTTTATCGTACGCACCAAGTCCAACTGCACATCAAATGGAAGGCTAGTTGAAATGCCGTTAGGATAAACCTCATGCGTATCCAAGCCTTCTGGCTCTAAAAATAGCTGATGTGAGTCTTTGTCGGCAAAGCGGTGAATCTTATCCTCTATACTTGGACAATAGCGAGGCCCGACACCTTCAATCTTACCAGTGTACATCGGCGAGCGGTCTAAACCATTGCGAATAGCCTCATGCGTTGCTTCATTCGTGTGGGTAATCCAGCATGAAACCTGTGCAGGGTGCTGCGAGACATTTCCCATAAATGAAAATACTGGCAGCGGGCTATCGCCAGGCTGCTCAGTCATCACACTATAATCTATCGTGCGGCCATCAATCCTTGGTGGCGTGCCTGTTTTCAATCGAGCCGCTGGCAAACCAATTTCGCGCAACCTTGCTGCCAGCGAAATAGCAGGGGGGTCTCCAGCACGGCCAGCACTATAGTTTTGCATGCCCATGTGAATCAAACCACCCAAAAATGTGCCTGCCGTTAGAACCACAGACTTGGAAGCAAAGCGCAAGCCGATTTGCGTAACAACGCCAACAGCCTTATCTCTATCCAAAATAATGTCATCAACAGCCTGCTGAAAAAGCCATAAATTAGGCTGATTTTCCAGACGATGACGAATAGCAGCTTTGTATAACACACGATCTGCCTGCGCACGTGTAGCTCGCACTGCGGGGCCTTTGCTTGCGTTAAGAATCCGAAACTGAATGCCACTTTCATCAGCCGCTTGCGCCATCGCACCGCCAAGTGCGTCAACCTCTTTAACCAAATGGCCTTTGCCAATACCCCCGATAGACGGGTTGCAAGACATCTGCCCAAGCGTTTCGATATTATGTGACAACAATAAGGTTTTTTGCCCCATCCGCGCAGCAGCTAACGCCGCCTCAGTGCCCGCGTGGCCGCCACCAATAACAATTACATCAAATTTATCCGGAAATTGCATACTTTAATCGCGATACTGCTTAAGAACGAAAGAGTTAAATTTTAACGTAAAACAATCCGCTCCGTTACTTTATATTGACTGTCTCGCGTGAAGCGACCAAGATATGCTGTAGAAATGCGTTGTTTTTGTTCTGTTGTAGCATTGTTTCACGTGAAACAATGCTACAAGAATATCAATAGATGTCATTGGCCTCTTTCCCAAAGCTCGCAGCGCCGTGATAACATTCTCTCCCAGTACTGAGGTTTTCAACAACACTTGAAGATTATGACTGCAGACATTATTTATACAAAAAACCAACCGGGGCGAGCGGGCATTTATAAAAGGGCTACCTGATGCTGTTGGCCAAGTATTGACAGTAATGGTCACGAATTCCACCGAAGAAGAAATCTTCGCTCAGCTACAAAATGTTAACGCTGCAAGCGTTCAAAAACGCAAAGACCTGGTTGCTTGAAGGTTGTTTTATTGAATTAATGGGTGTTGAATCATTAGCCAGCCCAAACACGACCGCACCCATTGCGGATGCAATACAAGCAAATGAAATCAGCATCGACGAATTTACCAGTTCCGTCACGCCCGTTAGGGAAGGTGAGGAAGGGCAAGCAAAGGCAAAAGCGGAAATCACAAACAGAAAAGCCTAGCAGAAAAAATTTTGTATTTACCCCAAATATATTAATTTGAAAAAGGGGTTTTATGGCCCTTAGCGGCTCCCTGTGTCATACGGCCCCTCCAGGTTGAGGGCTTAACGATGGTACAAGAAGGGTTGGCTTACATTGGCTTCTGGGCAAAACTCCCTTCAGAACAATCACAATATCAAATAAATAAATAAAATTGTCTTTAAAGATACGGCGCTACATTTAAAGTCGGTGCAGCTACCGCTATTTGGATGGCGAGGCCTTACTAGGTGACGCGAGCCTATTGACACAGGCCTCCTTACAAATCGCCAAAAAAGACTTTCGCCTAAATGCTCAACATTTAAAAGGCAATTATTTAATTGGTACTAATGCTAACAATGAAATTAACGCCAACTTAAAGACCAAGGGCCGCTAACAACACTGAAGTTAATCAATTAAATGTTGTTAAATTAGCATAAAAAAAATAATATTGACGACTCGTTAGGTACACACCTATAGTGCATTAAGCAGTGTTGCTATGATTTAATTAATTGAGGAGAAGGTGATGGCCGGTTAGTTTGAGGTAAAAACAGCAAAAAATGTTCAAACACACTTTAATTTTTTGGCAGGTAATGGCTAAATGATTTTTACAAAGTGAAATGTACGAAAGTAAACCAATTGCAATGAACGGTATCGAATCAATCAAAAAATGTGGGCATGGATCAGCGCTATGATCAGCTAACCTCTAAGTCAGACAAGCCGCATTTGATTATTAGAGCAGGCAACCACCAAGTGATTGGTCAAAGTCAAGTCTACGAATTAGTAGCCGCTCGAGATAACCATATTGAATCAGTTCGAAAAATTCACCAGAAGCAGAAATTAATGATTTGACTTAACCAATTGATTTATTTATTTATTAAAAAAAGCGCAGTTTGCGCCTTTTTTATTTCATTTATTATTTACCAATACAAAACCTGGAAAAAATCTCACCCAATAAATCATCGGGGGTAAACTCACCGGTAATCGTACTTAATGCCTCTTGTGCTACCCGCAACTCTTCCGCCACCAATTCAGCTGAATTAATTTGCTCACTTGCATAACGCAAATGTTGGCGCACTTGCTCCAGCGCATTAAGGTGTCTTGCTCTCGCCATAAAAACACCTTCAGAATTTTGCTGATAGCCAACAAGAGATAGTAAATGATTTTTTAATAGTGTTAAACCATCGCCCGTTTTAGCCGAAAGAAAAATGTGGGTCTCATCATCTTTTTCGAACACCTGTGGCTTTTCAGCAGACACATCAATTTTATTATGCACCAAAATTTTAGCAATTCCTTGCGGCAAGCGGTCTAAAATCAATTTTTCCTGCTCACCAATACCAGTGGTTACATCAAGCAACAATAATGCGATGTGGGCCGCTTCTGTGGCTTGGTATGTGCGGGCAATGCCTATTTTTTCTACTTCATCCTCGGTCTCGCGCAGACCAGCAGTATCAATCACATGCAATGGCACACCATTAATTTGAATTGCACTTTTAATAGCATCGCGTGTTGTTCCAGCTATCGATGTCACAATTGCGACTTCTTCACCAGAAAGCGCATTCAATAGACTCGACTTGCCAACATTGGGCTGCCCGATTAACACAACATTAATACCATCTCTTAATAAAACACCTTGTTGCGCTTTATTGAAGATTGTTTCTAAGGCTGCTTGATTAAGTGTAATTTTTTCTGCGACACGCCCCTCCGTAATGAAATCAATTTCCTCTTCTGGGAAGTCTAAACACGCTTCAACGTATAGACGTAAATTAACCAGCTCACTCAATAATGTATTAACGGCCTTAGAGAACTCACCAGACAAAGAACGTACCGCACTTTTGGCAGCCTCTACCGTCGCTGCATTAATCACATCAGCAACGGCTTCAGCTTGTGCCAAGTCTAATTTATCATTGAGGTATGCACGGCGTGTAAATTCACCTGGTGTTGCTTGACGTGCTCCCAACTCAATACAACGCGCTAATAGAATCTGCATTAATGCTGTACCGCCATGGCCTTGTAGCTCTAAGACAGCTTCACCAGTATATGAGTGTGGCGCGTTGTAATAGATCGCAATACCTCGATCAATTAACTCACCATCCGCTTGTTTGAAGTCTAAGTAGGCCGCGTATCGGGGAGCAGGACAATGTCCTAGAATATTGGTCGCAACCTGCTCACTTAGTGGGCCTGAAATTCGGACAACACCAATGCCACCTGCACCACTTGCTGTAGCGATAGCGGCAATCGTGTCTTGTGGGCTAGCGGTTTGCACTGCCTTTTTTAGCTAGCGCAGCTGCATGAATGGTTTTGTTGATATACCACTGCTGAGCAATCGATAGAACATTATTCACCAACCAATATAAAACCAAACCAGCTGGGAAGAAAAAGAAGAAAATACTAAACACCACTGGCATAATTTTCATCATTTTGGCTTGAATTGGGTCTGCCGGCGCTGGATTTAAATAGGTCTGAATGATCATTGATGCACCCATAAGAACCGGCAAAATATAGTAAGGATCTTTGGCTGATAAGTCAGTAATCCAGCCGAAAAACGGTGCATGGCGCAACTCAACAGAACCTAACAACACCCAATAAAGCGCAATAAAAACAGGTATTTGTACCAAAATTGGCAAACAACCACTAAGTGGATTGATTTTCTCTTTGCGGTACATTTCCATCATTGCTGTTTGCAATGCTTGCTTATCATCCTTGAACCTTTCTTTCATCGCTTGCATCTTCGGCGCCATCTCGCGCATTTGCGCCATACTGCGATAGCTTTTTGCGGACAGCTTAAAGAAAAGTGCTTTTAAGAAAATGGTTAAAAGAATAATGGCCACACCCCAATTACCAATCACACTATGGATTTTTGATAGCAACCAAAATAACGGTTTAGCAATAATGGTTAACCAACCATAGTCAACTGCAAACTCTAAGCCTGGCGCTGCCGCTTTAAGGTCGGCCGCTGTTTGTGGACCAGAAAACAAGGTTGCTTTCACATCAACAGCACTACCAACGGCAATAGTAGCAATGGGGTTAACCACACCAACTGCATACATATTATCAGCTAATTGTTTCGTATAGAACTCATTAGCCACTGCTGCTTTAGGAATCCAAGTGCTAGCAAAATAATGCTGAATAACTCCAATCCAGCCGTCTTTACTTTTAAGTGACAAATTAGATGAGGCCATATCATCAAAGCTAATTTTTTTAAATTTATCTGCATCTGTGAAATAAGCACCGCCTGTAAAGGTTGGCATAAATGCAGAGCCTTGGTTAGACTCACTGTCGTGCGTGATTTGGTAGTAAACAGACGGTGTAATGTCTGCACCGCTAGCATTAGTAACTCGGTAGTCCACATCAATTTGATAACTACCGCGGTGGAAGGTATAGACCTTATCAACAGTAATGCCGTTATTTTCCCAAGAAAGCCTCACGGCTAAAATGTCAACTCCGCTTTCCATCGTATAGCTGCTCGCTGTCGCCGTGAACAATGATTTATGATTGGGTAAGTCGGCACCAATTAAACCTGTTTGTGCAACATATAACATTGGGTTAGAAGTAGCATCATCCATCAAAACAAAGTTGCCTGAGCTTTTATCGTCGGCAAGGTGCTTATTCAATACCAGGTGGCGTAAATCACCTCCAATAGTGCTAATTTCAGCCTTATATAAATCAGTACTCACACTGACCCGCTTACCTGTCGCTAATTTGAATTGACCGTTATCCACCTGTGTAATACTCGCGGCATCAGCGGCTGCTGGAAAGCTCGCATCCACTGTAGTAGCCCCACCAATAGAGGCGTCGGCTGCCACCTCATTTTGATGTGAGTTCTTAACCTGCCACGAATCCCATAACATCATGACTGAAAATGAAAAAATAACAAATAAAACTAAACGCTTAATGTCCATACAACTCTTTATAAATTAAAAGTGTTTCTTGTTAAAAGAAAAATTAAGGCACAGGATCATGACCACCATCACACCAAGGGTGACACCGTCCTAATCGTAACACCATTAAATAACTACCTTTGATTGCACCATACTTTTTTATTACCTCAATTGCATAATGAGAACAAGTTGGCTCAAAGCGACACCCCATCCCAAAAAAAGGACTTAAGCACCATTGGTATAACTTAATTAACCCGATGAGTAGTTTGGCCATTAACGCTCCTACGCTACTTTACGCTGAATTTTAGCAAACAACATAACAAGCTCTTCTTTAATTAACAAGAACTGAGTGTTATTAAATGGTTTTTTAACTTGAATTACCACGTCTACACCATTTAATGGACGTAGCTCTTGGCGACACAGCTCGCGCAACACACGCCGCATATAATTTCTATCCACAGCTCGCTTGGCAACTTTTTTCGCCACAACAAAACCAACTCTTGCCGCCACATCCGCGTTTGGCATGTAATGGACAACCAGTTTTTCTGTAGAAAAACGTTTTCTAAAACTAAAAACGGATGAAAATTCATCCGTTTTTCTGATCATAATTAACTTAGTTAATACTGATTTTTGCATCGATAATTATGATTTAATGCTTAAAAAATTTAACACGTATTATCGCGTTAATTTTATAGGCTATATTACAGACCGATGCGCTTGCGACCTTTTGCACGACGTGCTGCAAGAATCTTACGGCCGCCTTTTGTTCTTGAGCGCACTAAAAATCCGTGCGTGCGTGCTCGGCGTGTTTTAGACGGTTGATAGGTACGTTTCATTTACTTCTCCAAAATACGAATACTACAAAACCGAATATTAAACCTTATAACTGATATGTTTGTCAACACTATTTTTATACTAACTAATTGTCGTTGCCTGTGGATAAGCCTAGTTAAACAGGTTAAAATTAATATTCGCATTAAGGCGCGCTGTTGAAAAATATGCCATTCTCTTCATCGGCTATGTTTGTTACTTTTTCTTAACTTTTAAACTGGGGTAATTGGTATAGCGATGGAAAATTTTTGGCCCACCTGCCTTAGCCGTTTTGAGCTAGAACTCTCTACGCAACAATTTAACACTTGGATAAAGCCACTTACCACTGAAATTGTGGATAATAATATTCGTGTAGTGGCGCCGAATAAGTTCGTACAACAATGGGTTAAAGACCGCTTTTTAAATAGGTTAGAAACCATTGCTGAAGAGCTGTTTTCAACTAATGTATTAATTGAAATCACGACCAGTAAAAAAACGAACACACCTGATAGCGGCAAAAAGCCTGTCAGAAAAGTGTCAACTGAGAACAAACTAACTGAAACGAGCGCTGGTAATAAAGAACAAAAAAAGCAAGTTAGTAAACGAGCCAGTAAAAATGAAGTCCCGTCCGGGCTCAACACCTCCTTTAACTTCGATAACTATGTCACCGGTCGCGCCAATCAGTTAGCTCGCGCTGCTGCTATTCAGGTAGCAGATAATGCAGGTCAGGCTTATAACCCCCTCTTTATATATGGCGGTGTTGGTTTGGGTAAAACACATTTATTACAGGCCATAGGCAACCAACTTAAGCAACAAAATCCTGATGCCAACATTCGCTACCTACATGCGGAACGTTATGTTTCCGATGTGGTTAAAGCCTATGAAAATAAAGCATTTGATGCCTTTAAAAAGCAGTATCATTCTTTAGATTTGTTGCTTATTGATGATATTCAATTCTTTGGTAAAAAAACCCGAACGCAAGAAGAGTTCTTCTATGCTTTCAATGCTTTAATTGAAGAAAAAAAACAAATTGTTATCACTTGTGATACATATCCAAAAGAAATTACCGATGTTGATGAGCGGTTACGCACTCGATTTAGCTGGGGTTTAACGGTTGCTGTTGAGCCCCCAGAGTTAGAAATGCGTGTCGCGATTTTGCTTAAAAAAGCAGAAGCTTCTAAAATTAACCTGCATGAAGATGTCGCTTTTTTTGTAGCTAAACAAATACGGTCAAGTGTACGAGAGTTGGAGGGTGCGCTTAACCGTATTGTGGCCATGGCTAAGTTTACTGGTCATGCTATTGATATCCGTTTAGCAAAAGATGCGCTACGTGATTTAATTGCCGTGCGTGGCCGCCAAATTACTATCGAAAACATACAAAAAACAGTAGCTGATTACTATAAAATTAAAGTTACTGAAATGCACAGTAAGAAAAGGTCGCGTCATTTTTCACGGCCAAGACAAATTGCCATGTCATTAGCTCGTGAGCTGACGAACCATAGCTTTCCTGAGATAGGTGAGGCGTTTGGCAACCGACACCACACAACTGTGATGCATGCGTGTGACGAAATTGAACAATTAAGGTTAAGAGATCAAAATATTGCGAGAGATATTGGGTTTTTAACTCAAGTAGTACGAGACTAAATAAAACATGGTTGTGAATAAACTGGTGAGAATGTTGTGGATAAGAAAAGAGTTAAACCGTGTTTTCCATAAAAGCAAAATTAATACACATTTAATCAACAATAAAAAGTAAGGTTATAAACAAAGTTAAATTAACTATAAAGCACTGATTTAATTTAAAGATTGAAGTAATGCACAGAAAAAAGCGACATTACTATTATTATTAGTTTTATATATATATTAAATAATTAATTAAGCACAACGATAGGTAGAGCGATGCAGATGAAAATAAATAGAGAGGTTTTATTAAAACCTCTAATTAAGGTAGCAGGTATAGTCGAACGACGTCATACCTTACCCATTCTTTCTAATTTATTATTAGAAGCAAAAAATAACAATATAAAACTCACTGCAACTGATTTAGAAATGCAAATTTCGCTTAATATTGCAACAGAGTTAAAAGGGGGCTTTTCTACAACAATATCCGCTAAAAAATTCCTTGATATTTGCCGATCTCTGCCAGAAGATATTGATATTGGTTTGGTAAGTAAAGACAGTCGTGTGATGGTTAAGGCTGGAAAAAGTCGCTTTAATTTACAAACACTACCATTTGCAGATTATCCTGTGATGACAAAAGTAGGAGGAGAAACAACCCAAATTGCCATTAGCCAAATTGAATTCAAACGCTTATTGAAGCAAGTTGAATTTGCCATGGCACAACAAGATATTCGTTACTACTTAAATGGTTTATTATTGGAAGTGAATGAAAAAAAATTGAATTTAGTCGGTACTGATGGCCATCGTTTAAGCTTTACTTCAGCAACGCTAAACAAAAGCTATGAAAAAACAGATGTCATCCTTCCACGTAAAACAATAATTGAATTAATTAAATTACTAGATGATACTGATGAAGAAATATCAATAGAGCTAGCAATGGGACAGGCTAACTTCTCTTTTGGTGAAATTAGCTTAATTTCAAAAGTCATAGATGGAAAATTCCCAGATTATCACCGCGTTATTCCAACATCCCACAGCAACACTTTCACAGCAAACCGTGTCGCCATGCTAACCGCTATGCAGCGGGCATCGATTTTATCAAACGAAAAATACCGGGGGGTTCGTATGGTGTTAAGTGAAAATAATATCAAACTAATCAGTGCCAATACAGAACAAGAAGAAGCAGAGGAAGAGCTTGAAATTACGTATAATCAAGAAGCGCTTGATATTGGGTTTAATGTTACTTACTTGGTCGATGTACTCAATAACACACAGCAAGAAAACATTAATTTCTCATTTTCCGATGCCAATAGTAGTTGTTTAATCACCGTTCCTGAAGATAATGACTACAAGTATGTTGTAATGCCAATGCGTATATAAAAATACGATAATGCAGTAAAATGGCAAGAGTTAATAAAAGCGAAAAATTATGGCACAGCAAGAAGATTACGATTCATCTAGTATTAAAATTTTAGAAGGCTTAGATGCCGTTCGTAAAAGACCCGGCATGTACATTGGAGACACTTCTGACGGCTCGGGTCTGCACCATATGGTGTTTGAGGTGTTGGATAACGGTGTTGATGAAGCGCTTGCAGGCCACTGTGATGATATAAAAGTCACCATTCATCCAGATAACTCAATAAGTGTTAGTGATAATGGTCGAGGCATTCCAACGGGCGTTAAAACAGACGATAAACACAAACCAAAACGCTCGGCTGCAGAAATAGTGATGACAGAGTTACATGCAGGCGGTAAGTTTGATCAAAACTCTTACAAAGTCTCGGGTGGATTACATGGCGTTGGTGTGTCCGTGGTTAATGCCTTGTCAGATTGGCTGCGTTTGAAAATTTACCGCGATGGTAAAGTCCATCAAATGGAGTTTGAAAAAGGTGTTCCGCAAGCGCCTTTGAAAGTTACCGGAAACACTGAAAAAAAGGGGACCGAAGTACACTTCTTAGCATCAGTAGAAACTTTTGTTTTAGTTGAATTCCACTTTGAAATATTAGCCAAACGGATTCGTGAATTATCATTCTTGAATAATGGCGTGAAGATTGAGCTCATTGACCAACGCCCAGAAGGTAAAACCGAAAACTTTTCCCATTCAGGTGGTATCAAGGGTTTTGTGGAGTACATGAACCGCAGTAAAACGGTATTACATCCCAAGGTGTTTTATGCGGAAGGGAAAAAAGACGGCATGATAGTAGAGATCGCCATTCAGTGGAATGACTCTTACACAGAAACCGTACAATGTTTTACCAACAACATTCCTCAGCGAGATGGTGGAACCCATTTAACAGGTTTACGTACCGCGATGACACGAACGCTTAACCAATACATCGATCAAACAGAAGCGGCAAAAAAAGCCAAAGTTAGCACCACGGGCGATGATATGCGTGAAGGGATTACTTGTGTACTATCCATTAAAGTACCTGATCCAAAATTTTCATCACAAACTAAAGATAAGTTAGTTTCAAGTGAAGTACAGCCTGTGGTTTCAGAGGTTGTCGGTGAAAAACTTGCTGAATTCTTAGCCGAAAACCCAGGCGATGCAAAAATTATTTGTAGCAAAATTGTCGATTCAGCACGCGCACGTGAAGCCGCCAGAAAAGCCCGTGAAATCACCCGTCGTAAAGGTGTGATGGACACCATGGGTTTGCCAGGAAAGTTGGCCGATTGCCAAGAAAAAGACCCTGCTTTATGTGAAATATACTTAGTTGAGGGTGACTCTGCGGGTGGTTCAGCCAAACAAGGTCGTGACCGTAAAAACCAAGCTATTTTGCCGCTAAAAGGTAAAATATTAAACGTAGAAAAAGCCCGTTTTGATAAGCTATTAAGTTCACAAGAAATCGCGACGATGATTACGGCGCTAGGGACTAATATTGGTAAAGCAGATTTTAATGTCGAAAAACTACGTTATCACCGAATTATTATTATGACAGATGCCGACGTCGACGGTTCACACATCCGCACGTTATTACTCACTTTCTTCTACCGTCAAATGACAGAACTAGTAGAGCGTGGCCACATCTACATTGCGCAACCACCACTTTATAAAATTAAACAAGGCCGTGATGAGCGTTATCTAAAAGATGACAAAGAGTTAGACGAATACTTACTCAGCTCAGGCCTTAGAGGTGCAGAGTTATTGACTAAAACAGATGGTGAAATATTAAAAGATGACGCGCTGAACAATATCGCTAAACAAATGGTGTTAACAGAAGCTGTGATTCACCGTATTGCCAGACTGTATGACGAAAGCGTCTTACGTGCTATTCAAGATGTTGGTAATGTGGATTTGAGCACAGAAGCTAGCACGAACGAAGTCGCTGAAAAATTACGCCCCATCCTGGGCGCAATCGGCTCAGAAGTCATCGTTGCTTACAATCAAGAAGAAAGTGCTTACCGCTTAGAAATCAATAAATTTGTACACGGTAACTTACAAAGCTGCATTATTGATACCGAGTTTGTTGGTAGCGGTGACTACCGTCAAATCAACAATATGTACAAAATTCTAGAGGGTTTACTGGGTCCTGGCGCCACCGTCAAACGTGGCGAAAAAGAACAGAATGTTGCCACCTTTAAACAAGCTTTAGACTGGCTACTAGGTGAGGCGAGACATAACCTCAACATACAGCGTTACAAAGGACTTGGCGAAATGAACCCAAGCCAGCTTTGGGAAACCACCATGGACCCTAAAGCCCGTAGGCTACTTAAAGTCCAAATTGATGATGCTATCGCTGCGGATGAGATCTTCAGCACGCTCATGGGTGATAATGTGGAGCCTAGAAGGGCGTTCATTGAAAACAACGCGCTTAATGTTGGCGCTTTAGATGTGTAGGTTTTGTCGAGTGTCATAGATGAAGAAAAACAGTAAAGAAATAAAAAAGCGGACTTAGGATCCGCTTTTTTCAATCAAGTAAAGTTAACTATTCTTCACAAAGTTGATAGCTCTCATATCCAACCTCAACAACCTAAACAGCATCAATCTCAACTTTTACTTTTTCTTTATCTGCTTCTAGGGTATCAACTTCGTAAGATGCTTTACCGTCAGATTCAAGCCCATGCTCAACGGCAATAATTCTACCTGGGTAAGCAGCTAACGCTGTTGCTCTTACAGTCTCTACACCCACTTTTGCGTGTGATGTAAATCTTGTGTCATCAGCTTGAACTTCTTCTTCAGTTTCTGTGATTTCACCCGTTTTAACACTACACTCGACTTCCCAAGCTTTACCATCCGCTGTTTCAATGTCTAATTCGTAGATAGGCATCCTATCTTCAACTTCATACTCAACCTTGATGATCTCACCAACATACTTAGCTAATGCTTTTTGTACACACTTGCCCATGCTGTCATAGGACTCAGCTTTAAACACACCATTATCATTCGTAGAAAAAGCAAGCGCCAATAAACTAACGCCAATTGATAAACGCAACATAAAAAACCCAAAAAAAACCAAAAAACTCATAGTGCAGATTGTGAATCAATGCTGGGAAAGTTAAATAGACTATTGATTGTTTTACACCTTTAAAATATTTTTGACTACTGGTAACCAATCACAACTTTTTAAAACCCATTTAGATTAATGTATTATCCATATAATGATTCCCACAAATTTATTAGGCACAGCCAACATTCCAAATGATGGCGGTGAACTGCAGCTATCTCAGCGCGGTAATGACTTTGTCATTGGGCTAAAAGGCGAGCCGGGTGAGTTAATGACCAGCCGGGTACATTCTTCTGAGTTGGCACTGGCTGAATTAGGTTGTGCACATATTGATGGTGTTGAAAACACAAGGGTGTTAGTTGGCGGTATGGGGATGGGTTTTACGCTGGCCGCCGCACTCAAAGCCACAACAGGCAGCGCTGAGGTGCACGTCGCTGAGCTAGTCCCTGAGATTATTGAGTGGAACAAAGGTCCGTTAGGTGAGTGTGCTGGTCAACCACTGGATGATGAGAGGGTGAGGGTTAAGTTGGGCGATATTGCAGCGCTGTTTAACACCAAGCAAGCGACTTACGATGCAATTTTATTAGATGTGGATAACGGCCCAGAGGCTTTTACAAAAGATGACAACAGCAACCTATATACCGCAGAGAGTTTGCGAGCCATGCATCAAACCCTGCGACCTAAAGGCATACTCGCGGTATGGTCAGCTTGGCATGAACCTAATTTCATGAAACAATTAAAAAAAGCTAATTTTAAAAACGTCAGTTTTCAAACCGTCCGAGCGCATAAAGGTAAAGGCAGTAAACATACTATTTACTTAGCTCAAAAATAATCGGGTGACAAATTAAAGTAGTGCCATACATTATTGGTTTAAATACGCCTATAATCCCGATTAATGTGTCACCCTTAATAGGAAAACCATTTTAAAAAAACTACGAGATTACATATGCCACTTATTCGAATAGATATCACAGAAGGTCGTTCAGATGCCGCCATTAAAACCTTAATGGATACCGTTCAAGATTGTGTGGTTGAAGCATTTAAAGTACCTGTAAAAGACAGGTATCAAATTATCACAGAACATAAACCAGGTAGAATAATCTTGGAAGATACTGGTTTGGGTTTTGAGCGAACTGACCAAGCGATTGTGATTCAAGTATTTACTAGCCCGAGAACAACAGTGAATAAAACTAAGTTTTATAAATTATTGGCGGATAACTTAAAAGAGCAATGTGGTTTAAACCCTAAAGATTTAATGGTTTCTGTGATGACGAATACTGATGTCGATTGGAGTTTTGGTTTTGGCTCGACACAATATTTATCAGGTGAGCTGTAAAAGAACGAGTCTATGCGAAAACCATTAGCAGCCGGTAATTGGAAGCTGAACGGGATCCTTGCGGAAAATAAAATTCGCATACAGGTTATTGTTAATGCACTGGAAAACCTAGTGCACGCAGAAGTTGGACTTTGTTTACCGTATTTGTACTTGTTCAGGTTCAGCAGTTGTTAGCTAATACTGGTTTACTATTAGGTTCGCAGAATGTGAGTCAATTTGTGCAAAGCGCATATACGGCGTGTGTATCGGCGGAGATGGTGGCGGAGTTTGGTTGCCAGCTGGTGATTGTTGGGCATTCTGAGCGGCGACATTATACTGCTGAAAACAGTGCAAAAGCGGTGATGAGAATTAAAAGAGCAGCTGATGCAGGGATTACGCCAATTTATTGTATCGGTGAAACACAGTCTGAACATGCGGTAGGCGATGCAAAGCAGGTGATAAAAGCACCGCTATTGGCTTTATTAGATTTGGGTAAAGCTAGCTTAGAAAAAGTAAAATCATTTGGTTTGGTGATTGCTTACGAACCTGTCTCGGCGATTGGTACAGAGCAAGCGGCGACGCCAGCGATTGCACAAAATATGTATGCATTTATCCGCGTGTTATTAGCAAAACATGATGTGGTATTTGCTGAAAAAACGCGAATTATTTATGGCAGTAGTGTTACGCCAGATAATGCAAAAGCACTATTTACAATGCCTGATATAGATGGTGGCCTAGTTGGTAGAGCGTCATTAAACGCAGCATCATTTGCAACAGTATGTGCTGCCGTTGATGGACAACAGGACGCATCAACACATGAATAAAGTTTTAGTGATTGGCTATGTTTGGCCAGAGCCAAACTCATCGGCAGCAGGCTATCAGATGATGGCAATTTTACGAGTCTATAAACAACAGGGTTGGCAGGTTAAATTTGCCACACCAGCACAGCAAACAGACCATATGGTTGACTTGGCGGCTGAGGGTATCAGCAGTCAACCCATTGAATTGAATAGCGATAGCTTTAATGACTACTTAATGCAGTATCAACCCGATATTGTGCATTTTGATCGATTTATGATGGAAGAGCAGTTTGGTTGGCGTGTCGATAAATTTTCGCCAGATGCATTGAAAATACTCGATACAGTCGATATTCAATGTTTACGTGATGCAAGACATCAGGCATTAAAAGCGAATCGTGATTTGATCCAACAGGATTTAACCAGCGATCTTGCAAAGCGAGAGATTGCTGCTATTTTACGTTGCGATATCGCATTGATTATTTCTGCATATGAAATGACGCTATTAACCGAGCGTTTCAATGTTAATCCAGATTTATTACATTACTTACCGTTTATGGTTGATTTGGCAGCGCTGCCAGTGAAAACCAAAAGCTTTGACGAACGGCAACACTTTATGACAATAGGTAACTTTAGGCATGCGCCCAACTGGGATGCGGTGTTATATTTGCAATCGATTTGGCCACTCATTAGAAAAAAGTTACCGGAAGCAGAGTTGCATATTTATGGCTCCTATCCGCCACCAAAAGCAACAGCGCTCAATAATCTTAAGACGGGATTTTTAATCAAAGGCTGGGTAGAGGATGCCTACACGGTAATAGAAGGCGCACGGGTTACCTTGGCACCGCTTAGATTTGGTGCTGGCTTGAAAGGGAAGTTGTTGGATGCGATGGTAATGCAAACACCAAGTGTGACGACATCGATAGGCGCCGAAGGGATGACGGTGCCAGACGCACCATGGCCGGGTACGGTTGCCAATGATATTGAAATTTTTGCAGGCGCGGCCGTGAAATTGTATCAAGATAAAGTCGCCTGGGAATTAGCAAGAAGTCATACATTAACGCACGTGAGAAAGCAGTTTAATGCCGTCGTTTTGTCACGACAGTTAGTTGAAAAAATAGCCAAGGTACAAGAAAATTTAACACAACACCGCATAAATAATTTTACAGGTGCGATGTTGAAGCATCACACCATGGCCAGTACTAAATACCTATCGCAATGGATTATGGAAAAAAACAAATAGCGATTATTTTTTCTATTGACACCACTCAGCACTGAATAAGCGATCATGCCGCTCACTTTCTAGACGTTCAATAAAGCGACAATCTTGTTTATGGACAGTCACGCCGCGGTCACGCGTAACATAAGCGGTAATGGCATCAGGAAAAACAGGTTTGCAACATTTGGCCATGTTGGTTTGTAGGTTGCCGACACCTTCTAGTATCACCTCAGTAGGCGGAGCATATAATGGTGTTTTATGCGGAACATGCTGTTGTGGTTTTGCAGTCAGCTTAGGATTCACTGCTTCTTGAGGACGTCCAGTAGAACGTTCTTCTGATGTTTGACGCCTAAACCAATGCCGCACTTTTGCACGCGCACTCGCACTTTTTAAGTAACCCAATGTAGCGCGAATCCAGTCACGGCTCGGCGCACCAATTTTATTGGTCAGAATTTCAACGTGCTGTGCATTTTGTAGCTGGTAATTAAGTGGGACGATATGACCATCGACTTTCGCACCACGGGTGCGGTGACCTAAATCGGTATGTACCGCGTAGGCAAAATCAATTGGCGTGGCACCTTTAGGTAAGTCAACCACATTGCCTTGCGGGGTAAACACATAGACGTTTTCTTGAAACAACTCGGTATTGAACTGCTCGAGCAAATCACTGCTATCTTTTGGCTCTTCTTCCCATGTCAATATTTGACGGAGGAGTGCAATTTTTTCATCAAGGACAGCATCATCTTTACTACCATCTTTGTAACGCCAATGTGCTGCTACACCCAGCTCTGAATAAGCATGCATTTCATGGGTGCGAATTTGCACCTCTAGTGCTAAATCTTTTGGCCCATTAACGGCGGTATGTAGAGAACGGTAGTTGTTGCTTTTAGGTTTAGCGATATAGTCATCAAACTCACTGGCAATGGGTTGCCATAAGGCTTGTACGACACTCAGCGCGCTATAACAACCCTCTACGGTATTGACTAAAATACGCACGGCATGGACGTCAAACAATTGTTCAAATGTCAGGTGTTTGCGGCGCATTTTATTTATGATACTGTAGATATGTTTAGGCCGGCCAGCAACATCCGCTTTAATATTTTCAGCGGAAAGCCGCTCTTTCAACACTTGTTCGACCTGTTGAATATATTGCTCACGATCGAGCCGACGCGCATCTAATGACTTAGCGACCTCTTTATAAAGGACAGGCTCTAGAAAGCGTAAAGAAAGGTCTTCCATTTCCCACTTGAGCTGCCAAACACCGAGGCGATTAGCCAGAGGCGCATAAACGCCTTGAATTTCTCTTGCCACCTTTTGTTGTAGGTGAGCGCTAGCCTTGGAAAGGCTGCGAAGTGTTTGGGTGCGCTCAGCAAGTTTAATCAATACCACGCGAATATCTTGCACCATAGCCAATAGCATCTTACGGAGGCTTTCGATCTGGTGGCTTTGATCGCTATTGCTTTTATCTAGCTGGTTTAATTTTTCAAAATCACTAAATGTTTGTACTTGCTCGATTTTCATTAATCCCGCGACCAAGTTGCGAATGTTGTCACCAAAGCGGGCTTTAAGTGTTTCTTGCCAATTGTCGATATGGCGAGGCGTGGCATATAAAATAGCAGCAGCGACGGCCTCTGCATCGAGATGTAAGCTAACGAGAATGGCTGCTGTCGCGGTCGCATGCTGCATCAATGGAAGTTCTGTTCTCTCTTTATGGCCGTCATAAGCTAAGCTTGCCAGCTGGCAAGCTTGCTTAATCACTTCAACTTCTGTTGCTGAAAAAGTGTTTGATAAAGACATAATCCATGCCTCGGTCTCCTGATCGGATACCGCAGGGATTTGTAACGCACTAGAGCCGTGAATCATGAGTGATTAGTCTTCGACTCTAAACCCTACTTTTATGGCGACCTGATAATGGCCAATTTTGCCATTTACAATATGACCACGTGTTTCTAATACTTCAAACCAATCCATGTGTTTAATGCTGGTTGCTGCTTTAGCAATCGCATTTTGAATGGCCTCATCAGTCCCAATGGGCGAGCTGCCAACTAGTTCGATTTTTTTATAGGTGTGTGTTGTCGCCATATTGCTCTCCAAATGATAGTGAATTCATAAATTAAGATGATGACTGTAATCATCACCTTTTTAGTGCGTTATGACCAGTAGAGTTTCTACGTAGTTCACGTTTGTATTCTATCAAACGTTTTGGCTCTCATGCTATGCTGTTGCCTTTGGTCACCTTGTGATTTAAATAAAAAATTAAATCATAAAACCCATACTAGAGAATTCACACCATGACCAATACGACAAACGAAACCTTTATTACTAGTAAAGATGCATCATTAGAATCTTCTATCAGCACTTTGCAGCGGAAGTTAGCGGCGCTCGATATCCATGTAGAAGAAAAGTCATGGCTCAATGAGGTTGAGGGTATTTGGTCTGTACATGTGACGAACCGCGATTGCCCACGCTTGTTTACCAATGGTAAAGGCGCATCGCAATTGGCGGCGCGTGCCAGTGCGTTGGGCGAGTACTTTGAGCGCTTGGGTACCAATTATTTATGGACAGATTTTTACCTAGGCGAAACCATCGCAAGTGCTGATTGGGTACATTATCCTAATGAGCAATGGTTTCCGCTACAAGGCGAGGCATGGCCGACGGAGATTCTGACGCCAGAGCTACAACAATTCTATAACCCAGAAGAAACAGTCGCTGCGAGTCAGTTAATTGATTTGAATTCTGGGAATAAAGCGCGTGGTATTTGTGCGATTCCATACACGCGTTTACGCGATGATAAAACAATATTGTTTCCGGTTAATTTGATCGGCAATATTTATGTCAGTAACGGCATGAGCGCGGGTAACACTATGATGGAAGCGCGCACCCAAGCGTTGGCGGAGATTTTCGAACGCAATATTAAAAATCGCATTATTGCAGAAGGCATTTGCTTGCCCGATGTGCCAGAAGAAGTGATTGCTCGCTATCCGCGTATCGCATCAGGTATAAAGGGGTTGCGTGATGCAGGTTATGGTATCTTGGTGAAAGATGCATCACTTGGTGGTGAATATCCAGTCATGAATGTGACCTTGTTGCACCCTGAAGATCAAGGTTGTTTTGCAAGCTTTGGTGCGCATCCGCGCTTTGAAGTGGCATTAGAGCGTTCGCTGACTGAGCTGATTCAAGGCCGTGCGCTAGATAGCTTAGGGGGCTTTGTTAAGCCAGGTTTTGATATGGAGGAAATTGCTGACTCGCAAAACTTAGAAATTCATTTTGTGGATTCGAGTGGCGTGGTTAGTTGGGAGTTTTTACGTAGCACACCAGATTATGAGTTTGTCGACTGGAACTTTGGTACGACAACAGAAGAGGATTACAACTGGAGCGTGAACAAGATTCAAGATGGCGGACATGATTGTTACGTTGCTGATTTTGAACATTTGGATGTCTATTCTTGCCGTATCTTTGTGCCAGGGATGAGTGAGATTTATCCGGTAGAAGAGCTGGAGTGGCAAAATAATACGGTCGGTAATGAGGTGCGTGTTTATACACAACGCTTGCAAACATTGACTGGAGAAGAGTCGGCCGAGTTATTAGACCTGCTGTTGTGTTTGAATTTTCAAGATGATTTACATGTGTATATCTTGATTGGCTTATGTGCAGATGCGAAGTCACCTTGGTTAGACCTACGCATTGGCGAATTGAAAGCCTTGGCGGCGATTGCTGCTGGTGATAAAGATGAGATATTGGGCGGCTGTGAATGGGTAGCGCAAATCAATGATTTACCAGTAGCACGCTTGAAGGTCTATAGCTGTATTGCTGATTTAGTACAAATTGCAGAGAATTTAGAAAAAGATGTGACGTTATATCAAGCGAATTTAGCTTTGATGTATGGCGAAACCACCTTGCAACAAGCGCTGAGCCTGTTTAATCAAGAAACTCAGTATTTTGGGCTAAACGATTTGGGTGCGAACTACGAAGGCAGCCAAATGCATCAACAACTATTAGCGGCTTATGACAAAGTGAGAGCGCCCCAAATAGGTTAAGCGCATTTGAAACCTACGCAAATAAAAACGACACTACACCCTCGCAACCAGCATCGTGACCGGTATGATTTTGAGCAACTAGTTGAGACGAGTGCGGCGTTAAAGCCTTACGTGAAGCCCAATAAATTTGGGGATGCTTCGATTGACTTTGCTAATCCACAAGCGGTTAAAACACTGAACCAAGCCTTGTTAAAGCGTTTTTATCAAGTCGCGGTTTGGGATGTTCCTAAGCAGTATCTTTGCCCACCTATTCCAGGGCGAGCAGATTATTTACATTATTTAGCGGATCTACTAACGGACAATCAGTTGAACAGTGAGTCGGCTCGCGTGTTGGATATTGGTGTCGGTGCGAATGTGATTTACCCGCTCATCGGTCATCATAGTTATGGATGGCAATTTGTCGGCGCTGATATAGATGCGGCGGCATTGCGCAACGCACAACAGATTGTTGATGCTAATGACTTAAACAACCCAATAGGACTGCGGTTGCAAAATAATAAAACGGCCATTTTTAATGGCGTGATACAAAAAGGCGAGCACTTTACTGCTGCGATATGCAATCCACCATTTCATGCTTCTAAAGCAGATGCACAAGCGGGCGCACAGCGCAAATGGCGAGGCCTTGGTAAAAGCGGGAAAACGGCGTTGAATTTTGGTGGACAAAGCAATGAACTGTATTGTGAAGGTGGTGAAGAAGCTTTTATCATTAACATGATTAACGAAAGCCAGTTATTCGCAACACAATGTATTTGGTTTACGACATTGGTCTCCAAAGCGACAACCTTACCCAGCGTTTATCGCGCATTGAAAAAAGTGGGTGCGCGAGCCGTTAAAACTATCGAGATGCAACAGGGACAAAAGCAAAGCCGTATTGTGGCTTGGACCTACTTTAAATGAGGTGGCCTTATCCGCTCATGAGACTGCTGACAACTTTGCGTTTCATTGGCTTGAGTAAGTTGGCGGCTCTTAATCCAGCACTTCTAACAACGCGAGCGGGCATGCGATCATCAGCATAGAGTTTAGCAACGGCATTGGCGCCAAGGTATAAAGGTAGGGTAGCGCGTCTGCGCTGTTGCTCGAACTTAACAAGTGCTTTTTCTGCCCCTAATAGGCCTAAATTAAAACCATGTGGAGTGACTGGGCGCATGCCAACAGCAACATTGCCAATGAGCGCGAAACGATCTGTAATAAAGCGACCGGCATAAACGGCTACGAGCGTATAAGCGAAGTGATCACTCACCAATGCCATGGCACCAAACTTATATTCTAAGCGCTGCTCCATTGCATTGGTAAAGTCGGTAGCGTCTAAGGCCAATAGTGCCTCTATCTCAGGTGTTGGTAGGGTAATCACAACAGATGAGCAATCACCAGCTAATGGCAATAAGGCGAGTGTTTGGCCAATATCAAAAATTTCATAGGCCGTGTCGCGATGCGGTCGTGCATGCGACATGCGGCAAACCAACATGCTTCTACCAAAATCAGTCATCTTAGCGCCAATGCCTATTTGTTTGCGTGTGGCGGAAAAACGACTATCAGCGGAAACGAGTAGACGGCTTTTTATTGGTTAATTACTTTGGTTGTTATTTGTATATGGTCGGTGTGACTGTCTATGTTTTGTAATTCTAAATCGGTGATAAGTATGACATCAGCAAGGTGCATCACTTCCTCATATAAGCCGCGACGGATAGCATGGTTAGAAACCATAAAACCTAAACCTTTGTTAGAAGAGTGGGGTGGCGCAAAATCTAAACTGTATTTGGAATCGCCGTTGAGTACTGTGGCGGCATTTAAATCGGCATATTCATCTTTTTTAAAATGTGGGACTACACCCATCTCGGTGAGTAATGACATTGAACGCTGGGTGAGTACAATCACACGTCCATCAAAAGCAGGCTTTTCTATTGCTGTTAGTGGTTGGCGGTCTAAGAGGGCAATTGTTCGGCCTTGCCCAGAGAGCAGCTTAGCTAGACTTAAGCCTGCAGGCCCAGCGCCAATAATGCATACATCAAACATGGTGTTAGTCATGATTATAAATTGCTTGTAAAAGTAGCTGAAAGCATACGTTTTATTTGCTTAATAGCATTTGTGCTAAATCAAAGAATAGGTAAATCCTTTTTTGGTTAGCGAAACAGTAAGACAGTTAAATGTTTAAAATACAGGCTTATTTATATGGCTACCGATACGGATCTGTTGATTTGTATCAATATAAAGTCTGCGGCAGACCTTTGGTATGAAGTATGACTGGTTATGCTAAATATTGGGAAGATTAACGCGCTGAGCGTATAGTCAAGCTATGCGAACCATTATGATAAAGCCACTGGAAGAGATGACTAATACAAGAGACGATAAAGAACTAGCTGCACTTGTTGCATTAGATGACCCCGATGAGTGGGCTAGCTTTAGTACCATGCTGAATAACGGCACTGGCGCTAATCAATGGGAGTCACATCTGGCCGTTGAGGGCATGCACTGTGCATCCTGTGCGCTTAATGTTGAAAAAACAGTTAGCGCATTGTCAGGGATTATTAGTGCCAATGTGAATGCGACTAGTGGTCGTGCCAGCATTATTTGGTCGTCTGATGAAACCAAGCCATCTACTTGGATCGGCGCGATTAACAAGTCAGGCTATAACGCTTTGCCCGCAGCTGATGCGCTGATGCGCAATGATAGGCGTAAAGGAAAGCGCTTAATGCTTTGGCGTTTATTGGTGGCGGGCTTTTGTATGCTGCAAGTCATGATGTATACCATGCCTACCTACTATGCGAGTCCAGGTGAGATCACGCAAGATACGCTTAATTTAATGCGATGGGCTTCTTGGGCGTTGACCCTGCCCGTACTGCTTTTCTCTTGCGGACCCTTTTTCAGAAGCGCTTTAACCGATATTAAGCAGCGTCAAATTAGTATGGATCTGCCTGTGTCATTGGGTATTTTGATTGCTTTCCTGGTGAGTACTGCTGCGACCTTTGACCCCAGTGGTTGGTGGGGTTCAGAAGTGTACTTTGACTCACTCACGATGCTGGTCTTTTTTTTACTGACGGGGCGTTGGATAGAGTTGCGCATGCGGGATAAAACGGCGGGTGCATTAGATGTGTTGATGCGCCGTTTGCCGAGTAGTGTTGAACGTCTAGCTGCAGATGGACAGTTTGAACGTGTTGCCGTACGCCGATTGGTGGTGGGCGATGAAGTGCGCGTATTGCCCGGCGAGCCTTTCCCCGCAGATGGTACAATCACCCTAGGTGAAACCAATGCTGACGAGTCATTATTAACGGGTGAGTCGCGCCCGGTCTCAAAAAGCTTGGGTGTGGAAGTCATTGCTGGCAGTCATAATTTGAGTACGGCCGTTCAAGTGCGTATTGAGAAAATTGGTGATAGCACACGCTATGCGCAAATTGTGGCATTAATGGAACGTGCTTCAGTTGATAAGCCAAGACTGGCTATGTTAGCTGATCGTATTGCACAACCTTTTTTAATTGTCGTATTATTAGCGGCGGCGGGCACAGCGCTATATTTATGGCAGGTTGATCCTAGCCGTGCATTAATGACCGCTGTTGCGGTGTTGATTGTTACTTGCCCCTGTGCGCTATCGTTAGCGACTCCAGCGGCGATGTTAACTGTATCGGGTAAGCTGGCACGTTCAGGTGTGCTGGTACGCAAGATGCAGGCATTAGAAGCATTGACGACGGTTGATACGGTTGTGTTTGATAAAACGGGTACGTTGACCTTGGACAAAATGCAGGTGGGCAATATTACAACGACATCCAGTGTGACAAAAACCAAGGCGTTACATTTTGCTAGTGAGATGGCGCGCCATTCATTACACCCGGTATCACGCGCATTGGTTGCGGCGGCAAAAGACAATGCTGAAATTGCAGCAACAGTCATTAATAAAAACATTAAGCTGGTGCGAAAAGTAGCAGAAGTGTCTGGTGGTGGGCTAACTGCAGACTCAGCATTAGGCGTGTTGAAATTAGGCAATGCAAGATTTTGTGGTTTGTCTGAAGCGGATATGCAAAAGATAGATTGCTCAATGGTGCATCTAGTTTCTGATAAAGGCTGGCTGGCCAGTTTTGAAGTGATTGAGTCGATTAAACCATATGCGGCCGCCTGTGTGCGTAAAGTCACGCAAGATGGATTGCAGGTCGTTGTATTATCGGGCGATAAATTAGCTTCTGTTCAACGAATAGCCTTTGAAATAGGCATTCAGCATGTATTTGGTGATTGTAGCCCGCAAGATAAGTTGGCACATATTCAAGGCTTACAGCAACAAGGAAAAAAAGTACTGATGGTGGGCGATGGCTTGAATGATGGCCCCGTACTGGCTAGTGCACATGCTTCGATTGCGATGGGGCAAGCGGTTCCATTAGCACAAGCGCAGTCTGACTTTGTGGTGATGAGTGGTGAGCTCGCGATGGTGACTGATTTAATCACACAAGCAAAATGGACGATGCGCATTGTGAAACAGAACCTTACATGGGCGGCGACTTATAACGCCGTCTGTGTGCCACTTGCTATTGCTGGGATGTTGCCTGCATGGTTGGCTGGTTTAGGGATGGCACTTAGTTCGTTGTTGGTTATTTTAAATGCGGCACGTTTAGCAAAAATTGATAAAACAAAGGCATAACATGGGTACTCTCTTCTTACTCGTTCCCCTTTCAGTTGTTTTGGTTTTAGCCATTTTGGCCCGATTATGGTGGGCAATATATTCAGGACAGTTTGAAGATGTCGATGCAGAAGGTGACCGTAAATTGACATCTAAAAATCGTGGACACTTGGCATCGTTTAAAAAAACATCTAAGGCCAAGCTTGATTCTTTACTACGCTGCGCCAACGTGCAAAAATAAGCGATGTCAGGTTGCGTAACTAAAGTATGGGGGTGAATGTGATCATAAGCTTGGTCAGGCTTAATCTCAAAATGGTGGGCGCCGCTTTCCATATGTACGGTGACTTGGCCTGTTGGATAAACGGGATCTAGTTGGATGCCTGACGGATTAATATCACGCTTTGTCAACTCACTAAAAAGCGCTTCTTTCAGTGCGTCATTTCCCACTCTAGAGATTAAGAGGGGGTGTTGCTGGAATGCACGTAAATGCCTAGCGACATTATAAGGTGCACCGCCAAGCACCGTGGCATTGGGGAAAATGTCTGCTAACACCTCTCCAAAAATGGCGATAGAAAATGGAGGGGTGTTTGAATAACTAGACATGCACGCTCACTCTTAGAAGCTCTTTACAATGCGTGTTGTCATTAACATTGTTAGAATTCAGCCATATCAAACTCTGCTTTTGATACGCCGCACTCAGGGCACAGCCAATCAGATGGCACGTCTTCCCATTTAGTCCTTGGTGCAATGCCATCATCAGGCCAGCCTTTTTCTTCTTCATAAATTAAACCACATACGTTACAAATCCAAGTTTTCATGATTTCTCCTTTAAAGCGAATAATGTATTTTAAGGTAATTCGTATGTATTAGTCGGCAGTGACATTAAAATGAGGCAGAAAAAAGGCCACATAAATGCGGCCTTTAGTATTAGAACGGCTTAGTTAAGATCATTATTCATCACCTTATTCCAAGCTTTAATAAAATCACGGATAAACACACGATTACTATCTTGGCTGGCATAGACTTCCGCAATCGCTCTTAGTTGTGAATTAGAACCAAAGACCAAATCAACAACTGTCGCTGTCCATTTTTGTTGTTGAGATGTTCTATCAAAACCTGCTAATACACCTTCGGTTTCAGATGGCTGCCATTTGGTTTCCATATCTAATAAATTCACAAAAAAGTCATTGCTTAATACGCCCACTTTATCGGTTAACACACCATATTGCGTACCGCTAACATTGGTGTTCAACACGCGCAGCCCTCCAATCAATACCGTCATTTCTGGCGCAGTTAGTTTCAGCAATTGCGCTTTATCTAATAACAGTTGCGCCACTGGTATTTGCACGCCTTTTTTCACGTAATTACGGAATCCATCGGTCAGAGGTTCTAAGTAACTAAATGATTCAACATCTGTTTGCGCTTGTGAAGCATCTGCACGCCCTGGTGTAAATGGAACTTTCACCTGCTCACCAGCTTGTTTGGCTGCTTCTTCGACAGCTGCTGTGCCACCGAGTACGATTAAGTCTGCAAGTGATACTTGTTTGCCAGCGGGTTGTGCTGCATTAAAATATTTTTGGATGGCTTCCAATGTATCAATGGCTTTAGCAAGTGCCGTTGGCTGATTCACTTCCCAATCTTTTTGTGGCGCTAAACGAATACGAGCACCATTAGCACCACCGCGCATATCAGAACCGCGGAAAGTAGAAGCTGAAGCCCACGCTGTCGTCACCAACTGTGAAATAGTTAAACCTGAAGCAAGGATTTTATCTTTCAGTGTTGCAATATCTTGTTCATTGATTAACGCATGCTTCACAGCAGGAATCGGGTCTTGCCAGACATAAGTTTCTGTTGGCACCAAATGCCCAAGATAACGCGATGCAGGACCCATGTCGCGATGGGTTAACTTAAACCAAGCTCGTGCAAAGGCATCTGCAAATTCTTTTGGATTCTCATGAAAATAACGAGAGATTTTTTCGTAAGCAGAATCCATGCGCAAAGCTAAATCCGCGGTTGACATCATTGGCGCATGTCGTTTGTCTGAGTTATGTGCATCAGGTACGGTATTCGCTGCTTCTATATTTTTTGGTGTCCATTGTTGAGCACCTGCTGGACTTTTGGTTAGTTCCCACTCATAGCCAAACAAAATACTAAAGTATCCATTATCCCAATGAGTTGGGTTGGTGGTCCAAGCGCCTTCAAGACCACTGGTTGTCGTATACTCGCCATGACCAGTGCCAGCATTGTTCATCCAACCAAAGCCTTGATCTTCAATATTGCCCGCCTCAGGCTCTCTGCCCAAATGACTTTCTTCAACGGCGCCATGGCACTTGCCAAAGGTATGACCACCGGCCACTAACGCTACCGTTTCTTCATCATCCATAGCCATGCGTTTAAAGGTTTCACGAATGTCGCGTGCTGAAGCAACGGGGTCAGGGTTGCCATTGGGACCTTGTGGGTTCACATAGATTAAGCCCATTTGTACCGCACCTAAAGGGTTGTCTAATTCACGATCACCTTGATAGCGTTCATCGCCTAGCCAAGTAGTTTCCGGGCCCCAGTCGATATCGTCCTCTGGCTCCCAAATATCTTCACGACCACCAGCAAACCCAGCTGTTTTTAAACCCATAGAATCTAGTGCAACATTACCTGCAAGAATCATTAAATCAGCCCAAGAAAGTTTATTACCATATTTTTGTTTGATTGGCCAAAGTAAGCGACGTGCTTTATCAAGGTTACCGTTATCAGGCCAACTATTTAGAGGTGCAAGCCGTTGATTTCCAGTCCCTGAACCGCCACGACCATCATATACGCGATAAGTGCCGGCGCTATGCCAAGCCATACGAATAAAGAAAGGGCCATAATGACCATAGTCAGCAGGCCACCAATCTTGAGAGTCTGTCATTAAGATGTGTAAATCACTTACAACGGCGTCTAAATCAAGATTATTGAATGCATCTTTGTAGTTAAAGGCGGTATCCATCGGATTCGACAGGTTTGAATGCTGATGTAAAAGCTTGAGGTTTAATTGCTCGGGCCACCACTTGCTATTACTGCTGTTGCCAACTAATGTTTGCTTATTGGCTGTGTTCGAGAATGGGCATTTTGATTCTGTTGTCATTTCGGTCTCCTTAATATTAGTAGAAGTTAATGTATTACAGCATAGGCTGCAAATACTTCAATAAATATCTGTTTTAGTTCATTAAGGCACATTGCTAGCACAAACCTTCCTCCTTATTTGTATATAAAGAACTTCATTTTATCCGCCGGCATTTCATTTGTAAAATTGTAAGTTATTATAAAATTGATAAATAATTCTTATCAAGATATGATTAAAGATAAATAGATACTAGGGATAGTAAATGACCTTAAATGAGCTTAAGTTTGTCGTCGCTGTTGCGCAAGAGCTAAACTTTGGACGCGCAGCAGAAAAGTGCTTTGTTACACAACCTGCACTGAGTTTGGGCATTAAAAAGCTGGAAGAAGAGCTAGGTGTGATTATTTTTGAGCGTAGTCGAAGGGAGGTGACGCCCACCGAAATAGGAGGGCAGCTTATTCAGCAAGCAAATGTTATTTTAGATCAATCTAGTCGTTTAAAAGAAATGGCTAAGCTGGGTACAAATCCGTTGCAAGGCGCATTTAAGCTGGGCATGATTCATTCGGTTGGTCCTTATTTGTTGCCAGAGATTATTCCCATTTTACGGTTGAGTGTGTCAGAAATGCCATTAGAAGTAGAAGAGAATTTAACGGCAAATTTAGAAGTGCAGCTGAAAAATGGCGTGATTGATGCCGCCATTATCGCGCTACCATTTGATTTACCTGGGATAGAGGTGAGAACCTTATATGATGAGGAATTTTCTGTTGTGGTTCCGGCTGACCATCATTGGGCCAATAGAAAGTCGATTAAACCTGAAGAGTTGTCTGAAGAAAAAGTATTGTTACTTAACAGTGGCCATTGCTTTAGCAATCAAGTGACACAAGCGTGCCCTGAGTTGTCGCGCAAAGGAGAGGTCTTGCAAGGGAATTCATTGGAAACGATTCGTAATATGGTTGCTTCTAACTTAGGGGTCACTGTAATGCCATCAACAGCGACAATTGCTAAATATGAGAACCCTTTGTTGAAGGTGATTCCGTTTACCAAACCGGTGCCAACGAGACGTATCGCGATTGCTTGGCGCAAGAGCTTTGTACGCATCCAAGCGATTGAGAAGTTAGTAGAAGCGATTAAACAGTGCAACCACGCCAGTTTTGAAAAAGCTTAAGTTTAGGGTGTCTGGGAAAAGAAAGGGCAGAAAAGCGGACTAGTATAATAATAAGATGCGATAACTCGCTACACTGGCTTCATCGACACGAAGTGCTATTTTAATATTGGCAATTTCATGTGGCGCCAATCCTTGCGCTAATTTTTTCTTAGAGACCAAATAATCTTTTGGTTTGATCAGCTTCTTAATTACAGGCGTATCATCACTATCCGTTAGTGTGAGCTCAATATTGGGATAAGCTTGTGAGTATGTGGCATTGTTTTGTAGTGAGCTAGAGAGGTTGATGACTGCTTGATAATCATCATCTTCTTGCATATCTGAATTACCAATGCTGATTAAACCTAAGTTTTTCGGCAAATCAATCGTACAGTTTAGCATTTTACAAATGCGCTCAAGGGCTGGTTTTAACTGAGGGTATTCAGAAGCAATTTTCCCGCGTAAAAAATAAACAGATAGCCCAATAAAAACAAGTAGGAGTAGTAGGCTAATCAGGATTGATAAGAAAAAATGCTGACGTGATTTTTTATTAACCCCATCAAGATTCAGCACGGCCTCTGGTGCCGCCTCTTTTTCTGCTGTAGGGTTAACCGTGGCCGCTGGCTGACCAATAATATAATCAATTAACGTTTCTTTAGAGGCTGTTAAATCGGGGTCTGTGTCAAACGACGCCGTTTCTACTGGAGGCAATCGGTTGACTGGTGGCGTTTTTTCTGCCGGTGTCGTTTCTATAGCAACCTTATACTCATCAGCGCTGGAGACGTCATCATCTACTTCAGTCAGTCTGTCCGAAGCATTAAATACATGTTCACAGCTACCACATTGCACCTTTCCTCCATAAGCTGCTATTAGCTCATCATTGAGTAGAAATTGTGTGTCACACTGAGGGCAGGAGGTAATATAGCTCATTTTTTAATACCAGTTAGCAGTATCCATGCATCTTTTTGAGTTGGGACGTCCATTGTAAACCATTCAGAGTAACGAGCAATCAGTGCTTCCGCTTGCTCTTCTAATACCCCTGATAATGCTATATTACCGCCAGTCTTACAATATTTTGCTAATGCGGGCGCTAACACCATTAATGCGCTAGATAATATATTCGCAACGACGACATCAAATGTTTGATTACCAAAGTCATTGGCATCGTAAAAATCGATGTCAGTCGTTTCATTTTGTTCAGCATTAAAACGGCTTGAAACCACTGCTTGTTCATCAATATCAACGCCAACAGTATTGTTTGAACCCAGCTTTTTAGCCGCAATCGCTAAGATGCCAGAGCCGCACCCATAATCCAGTATATCCGCTCCATGTAAGTTACTTTGCTGCGTTAGCCATTCTAAACATAAGTGCGTGGTTGGGTGGCTGCCTGTTCCAAAAGCCAGGCCAGGATCTAAAATAATATTAATCGCATTTTGATTTGGGCTCATATGCCAAGTTGGCACAATCCAAAGTTTATCGGTAATGTGAATCGGGTCAAATTGCGCTTGTGTTGCACGCACCCAGTCTTGTTCTTCTATGGTCTCTGTCACATAGCTAAACTGTGGGATTTGGGTTTCTGTTTGCAGTGCCTGCAATAATTTAGCGACATCAGCAGATTCATCCAACATGGCCGTTACGATATTTTGCTGCCAAATACCAGGTGGCGGATCGCCAGGCTCACCAAAGATAACTTGCTCAGATTGGGTTTCTGCATGCGCGTCTTCAATGCTAGCAGAAAGTGCGCCAAGCTCCATTAGCGCGTCACTAATAGACTCCGCATTTTCATCGTTTGCTTGGATTTTAAGTAATAACCAAGCCATGACTATTTGCTTAAAATGCCTAGCTTCTCTTCAAGGTAATGAATGTTAGTGCCACCAAGGTGGAAGGCAGCATCAGCCATTAAATCTGTGTGCAATGCTATGTTGGTTTTAATCCCTTGTACCGACATTTCAGATAAGGCAATACGCATGCGGGCGATGGCTTGTTCACGTGTTGCGCCATAGGTAATCAATTTGCAAATCATAGAATCGTAATGCGGTGAAACGGTGTAACCACCATAGGCATGCGTATCAATGCGTACACCTGGCCCGCCAGGCATGTGGAAGCGATCAATTTTGCCAGGAGATGGTATAAACGTATAAGGATCTTCAGCATTAATACGGCACTCAATTGCATGGCCATTTAATTGCACATCCTTTTGACGGAAGCCTAGCTTTTCACCTGCAGCAACATTGATTTGTTGTCTGACTAAATCAATGCCAGTAATCATTTCTGTTACAGTATGCTCAACTTGCAAGCGCGTATTCATTTCAATAAAGAAAAATTCACCATTTTCATATAGAAACTCAAAAGTGCCAACCCCATGATAGTTAATTTTGCGGCAGGCTTCAGCACAACGTTCACCAATTTTGTCGCGTAACTTAGTCGCCAATAATGGGGATGGCGCTTCTTCAATCACTTTTTGATGGCGGCGCTGCATAGAGCAATCACGATCACCTAAATAAACAGCATTACCAAATTTGTCCGCCAGCACTTGAATCTCAATATGGCGCGGGTTTTCTAAAAACTTTTCCATGTACACGACAGGGTTGCCAAAAAAGCTTTCGGCTTCGGCTTTTGTCATGTTGACCGCATTCACCAATGCGGCCTCGGTATGCACAACGCGCATGCCACGACCACCGCCACCGCCAGCCGCTTTGATAATGACTGGGTAGCCTACTCTTTTAGCTGTTGCTTTCATGATGGCAGGATCATCTGACAGTTCGCCATCAGAACCTGGCACACAAGGAATTCCCGCTTTTTTCATCGCCTCTTTGGCAGAAACTTTATCCCCCATTAGGCGAATCGTTTCCGCTTTAGGGCCAATAAATGTAAAACCGCTTTGTTCTACGCGCTCTGCAAAATCAGCATTTTCAGATAAGAAACCATAGCCAGGATGAATGGCTTGCGCATCAGTGACTTCTGCGGCACTGATGACAGCAGGAATATTGAGGTAACTCAGTTTAGAAGAGGCCGGGCCAATACAAACAGACTCATCTGCTAGCTTTACATATTTAGCTTCTTTGTCAGCTTCGGAATGGACTGTAACGGTTTTAATACCCATCTCTCGGCAGGCACGTTGCACACGTAGCGCAATTTCACCCCTGTTGGCGATTAATATTTTTTCAAACATAAGTTACCCAATCACAAATAAAGTTTCGCCGTATTCAACTGGCTGGCCATTTTCAATTAATATTTTCTTCACAACACCAGCCTTATCACTTTCAATTTCATTCAGTAGCTTCATGGCTTCGATAATACAGAGCGTATCACCCACTTCAACCGTATCGCCAACTTGTACAAAAGCGCTAGTCTCAGGTGAAGAAGAGCGGTAGAAGGTACCAACCATCGGAGATTCCACTTCATGGCCTTGCACAGCTTCTGGTGCAGCATGTGCATCCGCTGCTGGCGTAGTAGGCGCTGCTAGTGGTGCCTGCGCCACCATCTGTTGCATAGCTTGAGGAGCTGCTTGTGTTGCGCGACTAATGCGTACTTTTTCTTCACCCTCAGTTAGCTCTAGCTCAGAAATTCCTGATTCTTCAACTAAATCAATTAGTTTTTTTAATTTACGTAAATCCATGGTAACTCCTCAAATAACTCGTTTTTATAATTCAATGTTTAGCTGATTAATAGTAAAGCGTAGCGCTGCGGCATAACCTTCAGCACCTAAACCGCTGATGACGCCTACTGCTATATCACTAAAATAAGAGTGATGCCTAAAGCTCTCACGTGTGAACACATTTGATAAATGCACTTCAACAAAGGGGATATTAACGGCAGAAATTGCATCGCGAATTGAAACAGAAGTATGCGTAAAGGCGGCGGGGTTGATGATAATGAAATCAACTTTTTCTGTCGCCAATGTATGAATTTTGGCGACGATATCTGCTTCAGCATTACTTTGATAAGATTCTAATGCAACACCTGCTGTTTTTGCTATTGCACTCAAGCTAGTGTTGATGCTGTCTAACGTTGCATGACCATAGTGCTCCGGCTCGCGCGTACCAAGCAGGTTAAGGTTGGGACCGTGTATAACTAGAATTGATTTTGCTGCCATTTTTTAATGCCTTGCCACAAAATTTGAAATATTAATCATGCGCAATTTTGCCGAAGTTAAGGGGCTTTGTCCAGCTTATTTGCAACATTTAAGCGAAGTTTAATAAATCTACTTGCGGGTCAGATGCGCTAAGCAATTGAAAATAATAGGTAAATTTACGGGAGTAATTTAAGCAATGTTTCTTCTAATAGCACCTTAGAAATACGGCCAAAATAGGTGTTAGCAATCGTACCATCTGGCTTAATAATCACGGTATATGGTAGCGCGCTTTTATCGTTTCCAAGATTCGCTGCCAATTCGCCGCCATACTCTTCAGCAGAAAAAAGCGGGTAGCTAACAGGTGTTTCGGCGGCAAATGCTTTTATGGCGCCCATTTCATCCAATGCAATTCCCAGGACCACGACATTTTTATCTTTGTACTCAGAGTGTAATGTTGATAATTCAGGCATCTCTTCACGACATGGTCCGCACCAAGTAGCCCAAAAATTTAAAACGACTATTTTCCCTTGCCATTGACTCAGGGCTTGAGGCTCGCCATTTTCATCTGGGAAAATTGACGCAAATAAAGCGGCAGTAGGGGAGTCGTCCACTGGGCGCACAACCGCTTTTTCGGTAGAGAAGTAGAAAGCACTAACAGTGATGACTATAAATGAAAGGATGGAGCCAATAGGAGAGGTCAGTTTATTTAACATAGCTTTAATTCAATATCTCTCGTTGTATTAAGATTAAATGACTGAGGTTAACAAGTCACGAGTGGATTGCATTCATCCACTTTGAGCGCATTAACACGATTTACGGTCGCCAAGAATTTTGGAGCGCCCTCGTAGCCAATCACGCGAATCGGTTTGATTTCTTGCCCCGAACGGTTAAAAAAGATAATGCCAGGTGGTCCGTATAAATTAAAGCGTTGCAACAAAGCCAAATCTTCAGGCGTGTTATTCGTCACGTCGGCTTGTAATAAAACAGCGTCTTTAAGTGAGGTTTTTACGTCAGAATCACTAAATGTTAGTAGTTCCATTTCTTTACACGAAGTGCACCAATCAGCGTAAAAATCCAGCATCACAATTTTGCCGTTCGCTGAACCGATGTGCGCATCAAGTTCAGCGGTATTTTTAACGCGAACAAAAGGTAAGTGGTTATTGGTTTGCTTGCTACTCGATAGACTTAAGCCAGAAAGCGGCTGTAAGGGAGACTTGGCACCCGATAATGCGCCGATTAACATGGCAATCCCCATGATTAACAACATAATGCCGACACCCTTCCAAAAGCGCGTCCAAGGGTGTGATCTGCCTGTGGCACTATCTAAAGGTAAGCTATCTAAAGCATGTAAATAGATAGCAGGAATAATCAACAAGGCTGCCCATAATCCCAATTGAACACTGGTTGGAATAATCGGGGATACGATAAAAATAGCCACGGCTAACATTAGTACGCCGAAAGAGCTACGTACAGCCTTCATCCAGACGCCAGCTTTTGGTAACACATGTCCAGCGGAAGCGCCGATGAGCAAAAGCGGCACACCCATACCAATAGACAATGCAAATAAAGCCACACCACCCAGGACAACATCACGTGTTTGGCTAATATAAATGAGCGCACCAGCTAATGGTGCAGCAACACATGGGCTCACAATCAGTGCAGAAATAACGCCCATGATAAAGACGCCAAGGAACTGGCCGCTTTTTAGTTTATTGGAAGTGTTGACCATGCGCTCTTCAATGGCGCTTGGCAATCTCAGCTCATAAAAGCCAAACATTGAAAACGATAGCACTATAAAAATTAAAGCTGTTGCTGATAGCATCCATGGGCTTTGGAGTGCGTTACTGAGTAGTTGACCAGATAAACCTGCAGCAATCCCTGCGATGGTATAGCTGAGCGCAATCCCCAATACATAGGCTAGCGAAAGGTTGAAGCTGTGTAGTCGGCTGGTTTCTGCTTTATGTGCTTTTTTATCGCCGACAATGATGCCAGATAAGATGGGAATCATCGGCAAGACACAAGGTGTGAAAGAAAGTAACAAGCCAAAGCTAAAGAACCCCGCTGCAATGAGCCATAACTTGCCGCTTTTTAATAAGCTGGTGGCTTCATCTTCGCTACTCTCTACAACAGTTGTGTTTGTGGTCGCCGCCGAACGAGTAACGCTGTTCGAGACTGGCGCATCAGGCATTGCAATATTCAATTTCTTTAGTTGTGGTGCATAGCAAAGCCCTTTTTCACTACAGCCTTGAAGCCGCGCATGGAGGACAACATCTTTTGCTGCATTGTCGAGCGCAATACCGGCTGCAAAATTATGGTGATAAACTTCTTGTGTGCCAAAGTTAGGGTCTTCTTTCATATCACCCGCTGGTAAGTTAACCACGGTAACCGTCCCTAGCGCAACATCTTCAATTTCAAATTTAATGCGGTCTTTATAGAGGTAGTATCCCGGCGCAATCGTGAAGACTGCTTCTAAGGTCTTACTGTCTTTGGCGACAACATCCAGTTTAAACGCTTCATCAGGGTGCAGGAAAGTATCATCAACACCATCGGTAAAGGCACTAAAGTCAGCGAAGCTACTGGTCGTAAAAGCGAGCTGAGACAACAGCAATAATAAAGTGCCGAACAAAACGACTACTTTTGGAAAAGGTTTTAACATTGTTGCCTCATAAAATTTGGTCATTTACCCATTGCAAATAGGGGGTATAGACACCATGTACATTGAGTGCAATGATGTCAGGAAGTTCGTATGGGTGCATTTCTACAATCAGCGCTTCTAATTTGGAGTAGCAGTCCTGATTAGTTTTAATGCGTAGTGGAAACTCAGTTTGCGTTTCGACTGTATTTTTCCATTCATATACCGACTGACAAGCCGCGCCAATATTAACACAGGCGGCTAGTTTGTCCTTAATCAGTGCGTTAGCGATACGCTGTGCGTAAATTTGGTCTGGCACATGTGTTAACACGACTATAATATTGTTTTTAGGCATTATTGTTGTAGATATTGGTTATTCAATTTTTTACATCCATTAAGGAGCTTATGCGTTTACTTTTTATCGCCATTTTACTTGCTTTTCCTATCGCAGAAATCTATCTGTTGTTTCAGCTGGCCGACCGTTACGGCTGGTGGCTACTATTATACTTGGTCGTGATTACTTATCTAGGCTTACAACTCATCAAGGGTGAAAAGCAAATGATGTCCGCTAAAATGATGCAAAGTATACAGTCTGGCGGCAACCCGTTTAAAACAGCGATGGGCACTGCACGTAACTTATTCGCTGGCGTATTGTTGGTGATTCCGGGTGTTATTACCGATGTGGTTGCTGCAGGCTTATTACTTATTCCGATTAAACAACCTAATGTGGATGCGAATACAGGTAGTTATCAAACTGATGGTAGTGGGTATGAAGGCAGTTATCGTAACTCAGGCACACAGCCAGCCAACGATGACATTATTGAAGGCGAGTACGAAGAGGTGAAAGAGCCTGTATCCGATGACAATACTATATCTTTTGATAAAGGCCCAAAATAGAAGCTCAGAAAAGTAACTTAAAAAGACGGTTTTAGGAAAATAGTCTTAGAAAGATAGTTAAGGAAATCAAGATGGCAAAAGTCACCATACAATCTAGCGGCTATGCATTTGAGGTTAAACCCAGACAAACCGTATTAGAGGCCGCGATTGAAAGCGGTATTAACTTGCCTTATGGTTGCCGTACTGGCGCATGTGGTTCGTGTAAAGGCAAAGTCATCTCAGGCAAGGTCATGCATGATGATTACCAAGGTACAGCGATGACTGATGAAGAGTTGGCTGGGGGTAACGCATTATTTTGTTGTGCAAGGCCATTAGAAGATTTAATGATTGATGTGCGAGAGCCAGCAGGTACAGGCGTTAAGCCACGCATCTTGCCTGCTCGTGTATCAAAAAAAGAAATGCTCGCACCTGATGTGATTTCGCTTCACCTCCAACTGCCAAGCAGTGAGCACTTGCAATTCTTACCGGGGCAATACATTGAATTCATTTTAAAGAACGGTAAGCGTTGCGCTTTCTCCATCGCTAATGCACCGTATTCAGATTGCGGCTTAGAGCTACATCTACGATTAGTTAAAGGCGGCGAGTTCACCGAATACGTCTTTAATGAGCTACAAGAAAAAGCCATCATGCGTATCGAAGCCCCCTTTGGTAGCTTCCATTTACGTGGTGAATCGAATAAACCGATTATCTTCGCGGCTACAGGGACGGGCTTTGCGCCGATTAAAGGCATTATCGAGGACATGCTGTATAACGATGTTCAACGCCCAATGACCTTATATTGGGGAGGTCGCAAGCCTGAAGACTTATATATGGATGACTTATGTAAACGCTGGGCAGAGCATGTGCCGACGTTTACTTATGTACCTGTATTGTCGAAACTTGATGCTGATTGGGGTGGTAGAACAGGTTATGTACAACAAGCTATTGCCGCTGACATGCCTGACTTAAGTGGCTATGAAGCTTATGTGTGTGGCTTGCCGAATATGGTTGATGATGCGCAGAAAGTATTTGCCGCACATGGTTTGCCGCAAGAGGCATTCTTTAGTGATGCGTTTACTTTTGCGGCTAGAAAGTAAGGCCAGAGGATAAATATAGATGTTTAAGTATGAAGGTGGCTCAGTCATTTTAATTGGCGACAATGTACTCATTGATAAGGGGAAAATGCCAGGAGTTGTTGATTTAGTCGTCAACACACCAGCAGAAGTGAAGGCCTTTAAGGTGGCGGAGATTGGCATCATGGTGAAAGTACCTATTGGCTTAGTGTATTTGACGCAGAAATGGTTAAAAGAAGACCCCTTAATGTTCGTTTCCCGCGGGAAACGAAAGCCACTGTTTAAGATGAATGTTTAATGGGGTGAAGTAACAGCAGCACGACGGACAAAAGATAAGTTTAATGACGGAAGTAGTAGTAGGTTTTTTTAAAAGTAGCAGCAGCACAAAGTATTGGTTTTTATAAAGTGGTTTTTTTAGATGTTAATTTACTGACAGATAAGTTGCATGATTGGGTGAATGGAGCGATTTAGCTATTACCGAATCTCGTAGTGGCATTAATTGTTTTTGCCATCTTTTATATTGCAGCGCGGATTGCAAGAACCGTCATTGCGAACAAAGTCTTTTACGAAGATAACCCTAGCTTAAGTGTCGTGCTTGGTGGTTTGGTTCAGTGGGGACGGTTGATTTAGCAACTAGTTGGGTGACGTTGGAGGTGCGCTGGTGGGTGGATACAGAACGTGACCCGGCTTATACCGTGACAGCGGAGTTATTGACTGGTATTAAGAAGGCTTTTGTTGCGAGTGGGATTGATATGCCGTTTGAGACGCAGGTGAGTTTGTTACATAATCAGACGGAAGAGGGTGGTGCCTAAGCACGGGTAGCGTGCAATAAGTAGGGCGACAATAAGCGGTAGCGCATTGTGCCATCGCGCGAAAAGCGACCTATCTAAGACGTTAACTTTCACTAACTAATATAGACAGACGTAAAAAAGCCCTCAAAGCAAGGGCTTTTTAATCACTAACTAATGCTTAGTTTAAGCAATAGCCAATAACTCGACCTCAAACACCAATACTGCATCAGGACCAATCACAGGGCCAGAACCAGCTGGGCCGTAAGCTAAGTCAGAAGGAATTGTTACTTCAAACTTATCACCAACATTCATTAGTTGAAGTACTTCAGTCCAACCTGAAATCACACCGCCTACTGGGAAAGTAGCTGGTTCGCCGCGCTCGTAAGAGCTGTCGAATACTGTGCCGTCAGTTAATGTACCTTTGTAATGTACGGTTACTGAGTTAGATGCTTTTGGTGTTTCGCCATCGCCAGAAACCAATGATTTATATTGCAAACCAGAGTCAGTTGTTTTAACGCCTTCTTTTTGGCTGTTCTCTGCTAAGTAAGCAACGCCTTCTTCTTGGTTTTTAGTCGCTTTTCCAGCTTGCTCAACACTTTGTTGCTCTTGTGTGAGTTTTTGAATTTCTTCAACAGTGCTTTTTTTTAGTTCTTCAGTTAAGCGTGATGCGTTACCTGCCATTACGTCGTTAACAGCCAATACTAATGTGACTGTATCAAGGTCAAGGCCATCATTTTTTAACTGCGTTGCCATGTTTTCACCAACGATATAGCTTAAACGTTGGTTTAGCGTTTCTAGTTCTTTTGTCATTAGATTACTTTCTATTGATGTCTCATTTTGAGAGGTTTAGGATGATCTTGCGAATTAGATGAGGCGTATTTTACATTGAATGTGCGAGTGTATCTAGTTTGAGGGTGTTGTGGTCCAATGCATGGCACTTGGTTTTATCACCGATATTCTTTACGAGGCGGGGCTTGTAGCTGTTATACGGCAAATTACTTCGGTAGTTTGATGGTTAAATCTTGTTTGTTCGGCCAGCCATTTTTTTGTTGGATGGAGTGTATTTTGTCGATTCTATCTTGCGTTAATGGATGCGTCTGTAGAAATGCAAGATCAGATTCGCTTTTATCTAAAATGCCTTCAAAGAGCTCGGTTGAACCTACCACGTGGCCGTAATGGTTGAATAAGGTTTGTATACCAGCTGCATTCGCTTCTGATTCCATCTTACGACCAAAGTGCAATGAGGTGATTAATCCGCAATCACGATGGTACCGCAAACGAATAACTCTGCTGCACCTGCTGCAATAGAAGACGTTGAGAAGCGTACATTAACAATGGCATTGGCACCCAGTCCTAATGCTTGCGCTTCCATGCGTTCTAAGGATTGCTCGCGTGATTCGTTTAATAGTTCGGTATAAGAACGTAATTCACCACCAAAGATATTTTTAATACCGGCAAAAAAGTCTTTACCTACATGCTTAGCACGGACAGTACTGCCTTGCACTAAGCCTAGGTGGGTTTTGATCTGATGGCCGGGAATGATTTCGAGGTTATTGATAATCACAACATTTCCTTCTTGTTGAAATTATTATGTACATTGCATTCTAGGACGCTTGATTTAATCAGTTTGCTGTCGTTATGTTACGTTAATACTGCCAGCATGGCGTCGTCGCCAGAAGCATGTGCAACTTTAACTGTTAACCCCATCTTCAATGGTTCTTCAGCGACTCTGGAATGATTGACGCAGAGCGTGACTTGTTTTAACCATTCAGTATCGCCAGCCATGGTTAATAGATAACGCATGGCTTCTGAGCTGGTGACGACGATGCGTTGTAATTGCTGTTTGGCAAAGGCCTGTGCTAATACATCACAATTGGTTTGTGGGTTAATACGTTGATAGCACTCTGCAAAGGTGACTTGTGCCCCGCGCTGCGCCAATGTGTTGGCTAAGACATCGCGGCCGCCAATGCCACGAACTAACATAACTCTTTTGTCTTGCATGTCCTGCATGGCCGGCAATGATAGTAAAGACTCACTATCAAACCTATCCTTAGGTGTTAAAACCTCATCGATGCCAAAGTCTTTTAGGGTTTCAGCTGTTGTTGGGCCGATAGCGGCAAATTTAAGGTGTTTTGGAATGCCTTGTTTAATGAGTCTTGGCATGCTGTTTTGAACAGCATTACTACTGATAAACAGCATCCAATCATAGTCATTAATGTCAGTAATGATTTGTTCAAACTGTGTGACATCATCTAAAGCAGTGATTTCAATCAGTGGAAATGGGATGACATTTCCACCTGCAGCCTCAATAAGCTGCATGAGTTTTTTTGCCTGATTTGTCGGGCGCGTAATGGCTACGCCAATATTAGCTAATGATGCTGTTTTAACATCGCCTAAATTGACTGGGACAGACATTACTCAACACCATCCAATGCATCTAAGATTTTTTTCGCGCCCTTGTTCACTAACTTACCTGCTAATGCCTTACCGAGTAAATCTGCGTCTTTTGCATTGCCTGACATGGTTTCACGCAACATTTGTTTTCCGTCGACGCTGGCAACAAAGCCGGTGATATTAATGGTTTTGCCTTTGATGACTTCATGCTGAATAGCATTGTCTTTAGAGCTGGTATTTTCAATTGTTGCATGTGCGCCGAGTGGCACGGTGCAGCTACCAGCCAAGGCGCGACTAAAAGCACGTTCTGCAGTGACGCAATTTTCAGTATCGGTGTGATTAAGCGGCGCTAATATTTCAATTAAACCCGTTCTGTCTTCTTTAATCTCAATGCCGAGAGCACCTTGGCCAACTGCTGGAATACTGTCTTCTGCTGAGATAAAGCTACTGATTCTATCGCCGAGTTCTAGGCGGATTAAACCAGCGGCTGCTAAGATAATCGCAGCATACTGGTCTTCATCTAATTTACGTAAGCGGGTTTGTACATTGCCACGTAACGATTCGATTTTAAGGTGTGGGAAACGTGCTTGAATTTGGCTTTGGCGACGTAGGCTGGAAGTTCCAACAATACTACCCTGCGGCAAGTCAACAAGTGACTTATAGTCGTTAGACACGAAAGCATCATGTGGATTTTCACGCTCACTCGTTGCCACCAGTGTAAAGCCTTCAGGCATGTTCATCGGTACATCTTTCATGCTGTGCACGGCTAAATCAGCACTACCATCAAGTAATGCATTTTCGAGCTCTTTAATAAATAAACCTTTGCCGCCTATGCTGGCTAGGGGCTTATCTAAAATCTGATCACCAGTTGTGGTCATGCCTAGAATTTGCACATCGCAGTTAGGATATAAGGCTTGTAAGCGTGCTTGAACATGCTTGGCTTGCCACATGGCAAGGGCGCTTTCACGGGAGGCAATGACGAGTTTTTGTGGGTTGAGTTTTGCTGTATTGTTCATGTTTGGATTTTAGCATAGGGCTAGTACGATTAAATGCTATTAAAAATAGTGTTTTTTGAGTTAAGCTTACGGTTTTAGTAGCCTAAGCGCACAAAACAAGATATCCATCTTACAAAGGTATGAAGGCGCTACTATTTATTTTGGGGGGTTTCAAATGAAAGATCAGTTAGATATTTTTATTCATTCAATGAATCAGTTTTGGTTGGAGCTAGTTAACTTTATTCCAAAGTTGCTGATTGTCATCGTCGTTTTATTTCTAGGTTGGTTACTAGCCAAGTTAGTGAGGACTGCAGTAAAACGTGTTTTACTACTAGTTCAGTTTGACAAGTTTTCTGAAAAATCAGGGCTTGAAGCCTTTATGACTACGGGTGACGCCAATATTACCTTAAGCGGTATTATTAGTCAGGTGATGTACTGGTTGGTCATTATTGTTTCCGTTACTACTGCAGCTAATTACTTAGGGCTAACAGAGGTCGTCAGCATATTGCGCGATTTTGCCGCTTACTTACCAAGAATTATTGTCGCTATTTTAGTGATGATATTTGGTACCTTATTAGCACGCTTCATTAATAGGTTAGTATTTGCTTGGTTACATAGCATCAAGTTTGAAAATGCTTTAGTGGTGAGTACAACCGTTGAGTATGGTATTCAAATCTTGGCACTGTTTGTTGCATTAGAGCAATTAGGCATTGGTGTGCAGTTGATTAACTCATTATTTATTATTGTATTCGGTGCGGTTTTCTTAGCGCTGGCATTAGCCTTTGGTTTGGGTGGCAGAGAGTGGGCAGCTACAACGATTGAAGAGGCAACAAAAAAAGATAACAAATAGTTGGGTTGATCGACGACAGTACTTTAGTGTTAAAGCCTTTAGTTTTAAGTCTTATAACTTTTGGATTAAATGCTGTTGTCGGCGACTGACTGCAATGGTCTCTGGCACGTCCTTTAAAATGGCGTGCCACTGCATGTCGCCCTTTTCATCAGGGCGCTTTTCATAGCCGCTGATTGATTGTTGGGCAACTAGGCAATTGCGGTGCAAGCGCAAAAAACACATCACCAAATTCTGTTTCTAAACGCGGTAACGATTCTTCAAATAAGTATTCTTGTTCTTTTGTACGAACCGTCACGTGTTTCAATTCAGCATGACAATAAATAATCTCTTCAATCGGGACGAGGATGACACGATCTCTTTCGTGAATACCTAAATGGCTACGCGTTTTTTGTAGCGACTTCAGTGCTGCGACATCCTGAACGGCTAATACTTGTGCTTTCTGAATGGCTGCTTGTAAGCGGTCTAACCCAATCGGTTTCAGAAAATAATCAATTGCGCTTAATTCAAATGCTTTAATGGCATAAGCATCATAAGCCGTTGCGAAAATAATCTGTGGTTTGGGGCTGAGCTTTCGCGCATGTTTAGCTGCTTCTAGGCCATCCACCAATGGCATACGAATGTCGAGTAGCATTAAGTCAGGCGATGTTTCTATGGTTAAATTAATCGCTTCTTTACCATTTTTTGCTTCCGCAACAACCATAACGCCTTCTATATCGGATATTAAATCTTTTAATCGATTACGTGCAGGTGTTTCGTCATTCGCGATTAACACCTTGATGGCTTGTGATGGAGCAACCATTATCGCACCTCGTATGGCATACGAATGGTGACGGTATATTGCTGGCCTTGCATTTGATGGCGAATGGATGCTTCTAAATCAAAGTGTAAGGCCAAGCGTTATTTAATATTATTCAGCGCCATTTTATTACCTGTGTACTTACTACGTGCCTGCGTGGGAGGGGTTGCTAATACTGAAATGGACTTCATTGGCTTTTTGCGTGATGGCAACAGTAATCTCGCCGCCTTGAGGAATGGGCTCGATGCCATGATAGACGGTATTCTCTACGAGTAGTTGGAGAATCAGTGGCGGGACTAAGACATGGTCGGGCATAGTATTCATTTGCCAGTTAACGCTTAAGCGGCCTTCCATGCGCAAGCTTTCAATGTTGAGGTATTGCTTACAAAGCACAACCTCTTGGGTTAAAGGTGACTAAGACACGGTTCTCAGCCATCAATACACGAAATAAGTCTGACATATCCTCTAATGCGGTTTTGGCGCGCTTGGGTTGGCTACGAATCAAAGAAAGCACGGCATTAATACTATTAAACAAAAAGTGTGGGCGTATACCTGCTGGCAGTGCCTGTAAGCGCGCTTCTGTAATCGCAGGTGAATACGCACGTTGTCGCAAATCAAAGTAATAGAGTAAAGCCGCAGTGGCCAGCATGGCTAAAATAGCGGTGCGATAAGTCGACACGACCGTATCGAACGAAAAGTATTGTTTAGATAGGGAGTAAACCAATGCCGACAATAGGATTTCTATCGTCATAATGAGGGCAACACTTTGCCAGTAAGGTAATCGTTTAAATAGTGGGTAGAGCAGGAGTATGCTCAGTAATAGAATCGGCTGAAGCACGGTTGAAAGTGTCGTCAGTGTCGGTATAAAGTCGCTCAGTGGGTTGCTCAGCAAGATCGCCGCGAACATGCCAAACAGATTCACAAGTACCAAAATGCACAGCATAATACCTAAGTTCTGGAAGTTGGGTAAACGGCTATTTTTGTTCACTTTTTGCTCAGGGTGCGTTCTACGTTAAAATGTCTATGAATATTACCTTTAAGTGGTTTATTATTAAACCATTTTTCAATTTTAACTTATATAAAGCTACCTAAACGTGTCAGAAAACAAACAAGAAACAACTTCATCACTTAATGCCAAATCAGAAGCCTGGTCAGGACGCTTTAACGAACCTGTTGCAGAGCTCGTTAAACGCTATACCGCTTCCGTTGATTTTGATCAGCGTTTAGCCGCCTTTGATATTCAAGGCTCACTTGCACATGCAAAAATGTTAGCCGCGCAAAAAATCATTTCAACAGAAGACTTTGCCGCGATTGAAAAAGGCTTAACTGAAGTACAAGCAGATATTGAGGCAGGGACTTTTGAGTGGTTGTTAGACCTTGAAGATGTTCACTTGAATATCGAAAAAGCGCTAACGGATAAGATTGGCGACGCGGGTAAGCGCTTACATACGGGTAGAAGTCGTAACGATCAGATTGCAACCGATGTTCGCCTTTATTTGCGCGAAGTTTGTGATGATGCGATTGAGGCGATCAAGAAGCTACAAATGAGTCTGTTGGATTTGGCCGAGGAGCATGCTGATACCATTATGCCTGGCTTTACGCATTTACAAGTGGCGCAGCCAGTGACGTTTGGTCATCATTTGTTGGCGTATTATGAAATGCTAAAACGTGATGCGTCGCGTTTTGCTGATTGTAGAAAACGATTGAATCAATTGCCTTTGGGTGCAGCAGCTTTGGCGGGAACTAGTTATCCAATTGACCGTGAAATGGTCGCAAAATTATTAGATTTCGATGGCCTTTGTGAAAACTCACTCGATGCAGTTTCTGATCGTGATTTTGCGATTGAGTTTACGGCAGCTAGTGCATTGTTGATGACGCATTTATCGCGTTTTTCAGAAGAGTTGATTTTATGGTGTTCACCACGATTTGGCTTTATTGAAATTGCCGATCGCTTTTGCACAGGCTCTAGCATTATGCCGCAAAAGAAAAACCCAGATGTACCTGAGCTGGTGCGTGGTAAAACAGGCCGAGTCAATGGTCACTTGGTGTCATTGTTAACACTGATGAAAGGCCAGCCACTGGCTTACAACAAGGACAACCAAGAGGATAAAGAGCCGTTATTTGATACCGCAGATACGCTATTAATGACCTTGGAAATTTATGCAGACATGATGCGTGGCATTACCGTACATAAAGACAATATGCGCCAGGCGGCCTTTGAAGGTTATGCGACAGCGACAGATTTAGCTGACTACTTAGTGAAAAAAGGCATGCCGTTTAGAGATGCACATGAAGTGGTCGCGCTAGCGGTAAGATATGCAGTAGACAAAAAATGTGACTTGTCTGAACTGAGATTGGAAGAGCTGCAAACATTTAGTGAAACGATTACAGAGGATATTTTCTCTGTGCTCACCTTAGACGGTTCGGTTGCCAGTCGTGACCATATTGGCGGCACGGCACCAAAGCAAGTGTTACTCGCTGTTGCTCGTGCTAAAAAGACCATTCAGTCTACATAAAAAGAGGTTCGTGAAAGCGTTTAGGTTAGTCCTTGCATTGTTTATTACCTGCTTATTCGCAGGGGTGACTTATGCAAAAAGTACCATGATGTGGGAAATGTTGCCGAATGAAAGTTTGGTGGAATTAGCGGCTAAGTTTTACCCGAAGAGTAGCGAGATGCAGCATGCCTTCATATTAAAAACGCAACAGCTTGAATCAAGAGACGCCAGTCTATACTAATGCGCATTCGCGCTATCCTACCGCAACGAAAGTTGTGATCCCAACGTTGAAATCACTTTCCTTTAGTGGTTCTGGGGCAAAAAATGGAAGCGTTCAAAAAAGGCGAGCGCAAAAAAAGCAGTCAGTAAACCATCGAAAGCAGATAATGCTGGATTGAAGGCTCAAAATGAGTTAGTCGAGAAAGAGAAGGTCTTAGACGCATCGCCTGAAAAACAGGCTGCTGTTAAAACACCATCAATTAGCAATAAAACATCGGCACCTTAACTTTTAGGATACGGTGCTAGTCTAAAAAGATGGCGAGCAAATCATTTAAAAAGCGCTGACCTAGTAAAGTTGGTTTGATGCGCGCTTGATCTTGTATTAATAAGCCTTTGCTTTCCGCGTCAGCTAAGCGTTTTTTAAGCGTGATGAGGGGCAGTCCAGTCCGTTCTTGAAACAAACCAATATTAAAACCTTCGGTTAATCGCAAGGCATTCATCATAAATTCAAAACCAAGCTCTTTTTGCGGAATAGACCATGTTTGATAAACCGCATTCCCCGTTTCGGCATTACTCATAAAAGCTTTGGGATGTTTGTGCCGTACTTCACGGGTAATTTTGTCGTGATAACTGAGTTTGCTATGTGCGCCTGCACCGATGCCAAGATAGTCACCAAATGACCAATAGTTAATGTTATGTCTAGCTTGGCTTTTGGCTTTCGAGAAGGCTGACGTTTCATAATGCTGAAAATCATTTTCTGCCAGTAATGCCTCAACCTGTTCCTGCATTTCGCTACTGCTATCATCATCAGGCAGACTAGGTGGCGTGCGATAAAATGCAGTATTTGGCTCTAGCGTTAAATGGTAAAACGATAAGTGATCAGAGCCGAGTGCCAGCGCTTGATTGGCGTCTTGTAGTGCTTCACTTATGCTTTGTTTCGGTAAGCCATACATCACATCTAAATTCACACGATCAAATGTCGTCAATGCTAATTCGGCCGCCATGATGGCTTGTTTGCGATCATGAATTCTACCAAGTGCACTTAAATGTTCATTATTGAAGCTTTGTATGCCTAGTGAAACACGATTCACACCAGCTTGTTTATAACCTTCAAAATGTGCAGTATCGACCGTGCCAGGGTTAGCTTCCAGTGTCACTTCCGCAGCATATTCAAGCGGCGTTAGCATATTCACTGCATTTAAAATCTCACTGATTGATTCTGGACTAAACAAACTAGGTGTTCCGCCACCAAAAAACACACTGCTGATTTTTCGACCATAGACGCATGGCACCGATTGCTCTAAGTCGGCAATGAGCGCCTTTACATATTGTTGTTCAGGAATGTCAGTGCGACTCTCATGCGAGTTGAAATCACAATAAGGACATTTTTTAACGCACCAAGGGATATGGATATAAAGCGACAATGGCGGTGAGTTTTTTAAACCTGAAATGGTCTGGCCACCTGTTACTGGGGCAGGGCTATTGATACTGGCGACATCAGCAATGGGAATAATTGGAATCATGTGGCGTATTGTACGTAAATTATTCAGCTTCTGCGATAACGGCTAAAAATGCATCACCGTAGCGTTCTAGCTTTGCGGCACCCACACCAGTAATTTTTCCCAAGTCGGCTAAATTTTTAGGCTTTGTCTGCAAAATTTCGATTAATGTCGCATCATGAAAAATCACATAAGGCGGTACGCTTTGTTCTTTGGCTAGTTCCATCCGTTTCGCTTTTAGTTCTAACCACAATGGATCGTCATTCGCGCCCTCAAAGGCTTCTTTAAGACGGGCAGAACGTTCAGCTTTACTGGCACGTTTTTCTGGTGTGGCATCACGGCGTAGCCAGATAGCTTGCTCACCTTTGAGTATGGGTCTAGCACTTTCGGTTAGTTTTAATCCACCATAGGCTTCGACATCGGCTTCAAGGTAACCGGCTGCGGTTAATTGACGGAATACACTATTCCATTGCGATTGTGCAAGATCTTTTCCAATGCCGTAAGTACTTACTTCATTATGTCTGAAGCGTTCAATTTGAGCGGTCATTTTGCCCGTGAGTACATCAATTAAGTGGCCTGCACCAAACCGCTGACCTGTTCTAAAAACGCAGGATAATGCCATTTGTGCGGCTTCAGTTGCTAACCAAGTGTCAACAGGAGTTAAACAGTTATCGCATTGTCCACAATTACCAGGGTGTGTTTCATCAAAATAACGCAAGATGCTTTGATGACGGCAGTCCGTTGATTCACAAAAGCCTAGCAAGGCATTGAGTTTAATTTGTTCTAAGCGTTTACGTTCTTCTGAGGCAACACCACTATCGAGCATTTGACGCATAGAGACGACATCGCCCATACCGTACGCCATCCATGCATTGGCTGCTAAGCCATCACGACCAGCACGGCCAGTTTCTTGGTAATAGCCTTCCATGCTTTTCGGTAAGTCCATGTGCGCCACAAAACGGACATTAGGTTTATCAATGCCCATCCCGAAGGCAATGGTGGCGACCATGATAATGCCTTCTTCGCGCAAGAATCGGCGTTGATTTTGTTCGCGTGTTTGGGGCGGTAAGCCAGCATGGTAGGGCAGTGCATTCCACCCTTTATCCGCTAACCATGCTGCAGTGGCTTCTACTTTTTTACGCGATAAGCAATAAATGATGCCCGCATCACCAGCATGCTCTGTTTCTAAAAAAGTAAGTAGTTGCTGGCGTGCATTATTCTTGATGGTTACGTGGTAGCGAATGTTCGGGCGGTCAAAACTTGAGACAAACTGGGCTGCATTTTCTAATGCCAGTTGCGAGATAATTTCAGCACGGGTCGGCGCATCTGCTGTCGCAGTTAATGCGATTCTAGGCACGTCTGGAAAGCGGGCATGCAATACCGTAAGTTGTCGATATTCAGGACGGAAATCATGACCCCATTGAGATACACAATGTGCTTCATCAATGGCAAATAAAGCTAAACCAACGTGATTATTGACTTCATCTAGTAAGCTTAAAAAGCTGCTCACAGTGAGTCGCTCAGGGGCGACATATAAGATTTTAATCTCACCTGATAACACTTTGCTGGTGATGTGTGCATTATTTTCTGCACTTAGACTAGAGTTTAAAAAAGCAGCTTCAACACCCAACTGTTGTAGCGCCTCCACTTGATCTTGCATCAATGCAATAAGCGGGGAAACGATAATGGCTAAACCGTTACGCGCGAGTGCGGGAATTTGGTAACAGAGTGACTTACCACCACCTGTTGGCATGAGTACTAACGCATCTTGGCCTGCGATAACATGCTCCACGATGGCTTGTTGCTTGTCACGAAAGCTGGTGTAGCCGAAGGTGGTTTCGAGGATTTCTAAAGGTGTGTTCAATGGGTGCTTTTTTGGGTCTCTAAACAAAGGTTTTTTAAACATTTTAATAAAAGAGTTTAGCGCATAACGTCTAGGTAAAGCTATGTAAAACTAGAAGGTAAAAAGCTGTTAAAGGTATTTGAGGGCTTATTAGGGAGGGGTGTTGCTTGAAAATACGTTAGGCGGATTAAAGCATTTAACCCACCCGGTGATGCTCGCAGTGTTTTTTAGGCAGCATTCTTCTTTGTCATTAGCAGTTGCAACGTTTGAAACAGCAGCGAAGAAAACAAATAATAGAGCAGAAATTTTTTCATAACTTTTCCCTCTAGATGGATGCCATAACAATTTTTTAAAGACGTGTTTTGCTGTATAAATTATCTAACGGCAAGCCAATACTAAACTTTAGAGACGATTTAAAAAAGTGCACCATTGATCAGTAGCGATTTACTCTCTTTCGATTAACCCACGCCAACCTTCTTTGCGTAAGCAAATAGCAAAGGCTTTAGTAAAGGTAAATGTCTTTTTATTAGGGTAGTGAGCTTCACCCAGCTTTGTACTGCACTCATCCATGTTAGCTTCTAATATAGTAGCGTTGCCACCCATCTTCCACCAAGATTTAATGACATAGATATTAAATAAGCTTGGTTTAGGTTTTGCTACTGCTGGGATGCTAGATACGGGTGAGCTTGGTGTAACAGTAGTGATTGTCGATGTATTCGGTGTGGAAGCGCTTGATGTAGAAGTGCTGGGTGAGGTTGTTTTGTTTATCGGTCTTATGTCAGGGTTTTGTGTATTTTCATCATCTTTTATAACTACTTTTTCAGCATTAAGGCTAGAAGTCGTTTGCATGGTGTCTTTACTGTTCCCTTTGGGTGCGGTCATTCGGTTGTCATCGGCGATACTAACCGTTGCAAATAACTCTTCGTCGGAAAACCCTGACCCGTCTAGTTTTTGAACGGCCCAACCATTATCTTCTAGGCACTTTTCTAATGCTTTCTCATCACCTGCTTTAGCACAGATGGCTTTGCTTGTTTGCAAGTCTCTAGCGCCTGCCCCTCTCTTATAGGCAACCTCAGCACCGCAGCCTGTAATTAAGATAATTGATAAGCCTATCCACACTATGTTCTTCATTTTTATCCTTAACAATTGATTCCATTAACGAACTTACCAACAACGTTGCTGTTGCCGTCAACAGAATCTATGAACGAATTACTAGCACTGATCGATGTTGGCTATATAAAGGGCGTTAATAAAAAGTTAGCGGCAATTGAAAGTGAAGAAGCGCATTGCTTAGCTTTCGTTGAGTATATGCGGCGATTATCTAGTCAATTTGAGATTGAAAAAATGAAAACATTTTTAAAAGAAGTAACAACGTGATCCAGCAAAATAATAGGCAGCCTTTACTAGTGCTCATAGTTGATGATGTGCCAGATAATGTTGCCGTACTGCATGATGCTTTGGATGAGTCCGGTTATACCGTACTAGTTGCAAATAGCGGCAAAGCTGCGTTAGAAGTCGCAGCTAAAACTGAACCAGATATCATTCTACTGGACGCAATAATGCCAGAGATGGATGGCTTTGAAGTTTGTCGCGCATTGAAAGCGAATAATAAAACGAGCCAAATCCCGGTTATTTTCATGACAGGATTAACTGAAACAGAAAAGGTTGTGGCCGCGTTCGAAGCTGGTGTCTCTGATTATGTGACTAAACCTGTGCGAATCAATGAGGTACTTGTGAGAATCACCTCTCAGTTACAAACCTCAAGTCATGTTCGTCAGGCTAGAAGCGCGCTAGATGCTTTTGGCCAAGCGGCTATAGCGATCACGCCCGAAAATGGCAAAATTGTTTGGCAAACACCACTTGCGCGAGATTGGATGCACGATTATTTTTTAGATGATTCGAGTTTGTCAGAAGCAAGAGAGTTGTTGACACCACCTAAGGTTTTTAATTGGGTCAAAGAAGCATATCAAGCAGATGTTACTGGTAAAACTTTAGAGTCTTTGATTATTATCCAAAGCGCAAAACGATTAACATTTAGCCCTGCAGACATTAGCAGTGACGAGCAGTGGGTCATCGTGTTAAGAGAAGAGTCGGATGCCGCACAAATTGAAGCACTCATTCATATATTCAAGCTGACTAACCGAGAGTCTGAGGTGCTTTATTGGACCATTAAAGGTAAAACTAGTCGTGATATAGGTGACATACTAGGCTCTAGTCCACGCACAGTTAACAAACAAACACCTAGAACATGTATTTGTAAAGCTTGGTGTCGAAACAAGAACTGCAGCAGCATCACTTGCTGCTTCAAAATTACGCGGTTTGATTTAGGACATTATTTACGGATAGGGTATGGATTAATCAGTTCATTGACAAGTTGATGCAATGCTTCACGCATTTGTGTTTCAGACACTTCCATTAATAACCCGTCTTCAAACGCGTCCTGAGTAGTTTGTATAATCTCATCAAAATTATCTTTCATTACACGAATTTTTTCGGTGCAGGCGATAACACTATCGTCATCACGTACCCAAGTTGGTAAAGGTTTATTTGCCATGATTAAAAAAGATGCCGGTAAGTAAATAAAGGTTAATAAGTTAAGTGTTCAATTAAATGTAACATTTTACGTAGTGCTTGTCCGCGATGACTTACCTTGTTTTTAATCTCAGGGCTTAGTTCGGCAGAGGCCTTGCCTGTCATGTCATCTAAAAATAGTGGGTCGTAGCCAAAGCCATTACTGCCACGTGCCTCTTTTAACATACTGCCGTGCCAAACACCTTCTGCAATCAGTGGTTGCGGATCATCGTGTCGCCGCACTAGTACTAAACAACAATAGTAGTAGGCGGCACGATTTTCATGAAAGTCTAAAGTTTTAATTAGGTGAGCATTATTATTGACATCATTGCTTGGCGTGCCACCAAAGTAGGCAGACTGCACGCCAGGTTCGCCATTGAGTGCTTCTACGCATAATCCAGAATCATCGGCTAAAGCGGGTAGTTGCGTTGCAAGACTGGCATGACGTGCCTTAGCGAGTGCATTCTCGATAAAAGTGCAGTGTGGCTCAGGCGCTTCAGGAACATTGAAGTCTGATTGCGGCACGACTTCAATACTCAAGGGAGACAACATAGTTTGTATCTCTAGTAATTTGCCTTTATTGCCGCTGGCAATGACGAGTTTGTTAAACATTATGCTGATATGCCTAAGACTTCTTTTTGCATGGTTAGCAGTTGCGTAATACCACGCTCAGCTAAGTCAGTCATTGCATTCATGGTTTCGCGACTAAATGGCTCGCCTTCAGCAGTGCCTTGAATTTCGACAAAACCACCGTCACTGGTCATGACAAAGTTCATGTCGGTATCGCAATCAGAATCTTCAATGTAATCCAAATCTAGAACAGGACTACCTTTGTATACACCAACTGAAATAGCAGCAACCGCCTGTGTGAGCGGTGATTCTGTTAGTAGCTTGTTTTCTACTAGATGCGTAATGGCATCTTGCATGGCGACGTAGGCGCCGGTGATACTAGCCGTTCTTGTGCCGCCATCTGCTTGAATAACATCGCAATCAAAGTGGATGGTACGTTCGCCGAGTTTTTTTAAATCAATCACCGCGCGCAAGCTGCGACCAATCAGACGTTGAATTTCTTGTGTGCGCCCAGATTGTTTTCCTCTTGCAGCCTCTCTTTGCATACGGCTTCCCGTTGAGCGTGGCAACATACCGTACTCAGCTGTTACCCAGCCTTGGCCTTGTCCTTTTAAGAACCCAGGAACTCTTTCCTCAACACTGGCTGTGCATAGGACATGGGTATCGCCAAATTTCACCAGCACAGAACCTTCAGCATGCTTGGTGTAATGACGGATGATTTCTACGTCACGGAGTTGATTGTTATTACGAGCGCTTGGGCGAATAGAGGCTGTCATGTTTAGATAAGCTTTTGATAAAAAAGCTTATTATAAAACATGCAGAAAAGAAGTGCTTTAAATGCCTGTTTTTTGTTTGCTTTTATTTAATGCCGTTTGAATTTCTGCAATGGTATTTTCAATATCTTCATCTGAAAATCATTAACACTATTGTCATCTTTGGATTGATGTGTCGTCGGGTTGATGACTGTGATGGCTCCACCAAAATCCATTTGCTATGTTGGCACTGTATTACTGATTGCTTGTCACTCCGTTGGAAGGTAATCGCACTTAATCTATCACCGTTTTTCTCTGCGGCTGCTTCGGCAGCATTCATTAAGAGACCTGTTGCTTCGGTAACGTCGTGATCTTTGTGGAGGATGCTTCTAATTTCTCCATCATTTAAACAACTTCATAACCCGTTGGCACAGAGAAAAGTGGTATCACCCTCAATCAATTCTACTCTGTTGGAAAGGTCAATTATTGGTGCATCTTTTCTGCCGACACAAGCATAAATTTTATTTTTATAGGGGTGCGTTGTCATTTCTTCTTTAGTAACCACGCCTCGCTTATACATTGATTGCACAATGGAATGGTCTTCGGTGAGAAAGATAAAATGGGTGCCCTAAAGTGATATAAGCGAGAGTCGCTATGAGCTAATACGAGGAGTGCGCTATTTTTGCTATAAGAGTAAGCAGGCCTGTCTTTGCTATACGGCCTTTGGCCTTGGCGAATATTTTGGTAGATGGTAAATTTCATAACTTATCGTTTTACGATGCGGATTAAGCTCTGTTAAACACCGCCTGAATTTTTCGCATAAAATTAACTAGATTTGATACAATTATTAGTAATTACTTTAAGGTTTAAGACGGGCTTTGTGATTAAAACGACATGATAATGAGTATGACGGGCTTTGCGTCCCATGAACGCAATACAGATAACGGTGTAATCCAAGTTGAATTGCGTTCAGTGAATCAACGCTATCTTGAATTGCACTTCAAGCTAGCCGATGCTTTTCGCACACAGGAGTCACAAGCGCGTGAAATGTTAAAGGCGAAACTAGGCCGTGGCAAAGTGGAGTGTCGGATTAATTTAGCGAAAGCAACGGCAGAAGAAGGTCTTGAGCTGAATCATTCAGTTTTACAGCATATTGCAGCATCCGTTAAAACTGCCTCAGAATATTTTCCAGAGACACAAGCGGTCAATATGCTGGATGTGATTCAGATGCCTAGGGTAGTGACTGCACAGGTGTTGGATGCTGATGTGTTGGCGCAAGATTTTGTTGGCGTGCTTGAAGTTGCGATAGAAGCGTTAATTGAAGCTAGAGCACGAGAAGGTGAAAAATTAAGTGCCATGATTTTAGAGCGCTTAACGGAAGTGGAAGCGTTGGTTCTTACTGTTAAACCCATGTTACCGAATATGGCGAAAGCCTATCAAGAGAAGTTATTAGCCAAATTAGAAGAAGTGAAATTAAGCAATGACCAAGAACGATTGCATCAAGAGATGGTGTTGTATGCTCAGCGGGTTGATGTTGATGAAGAGCTATCACGCTTAGAGTCACACGTGCATGAAGTGAAGCGCATTCTAGCTGCTGGGGGCATGGTCGGTAAAAAATTGGATTTCTTAATGCAGGAAATGAATCGCGAAGCCAATACACTCGGTTCTAAATCAGTGGCGATTGAAACAACGCAAATTGCGATGCAGCTGAAAGTATTAATTGAACAAATGCGTGAACAAATTCAAAACATCGCATGATTATTCATCATGAATTACCATTATTTTTCGTAAAATCATCTAAAATAGATATATGATTTCAGGTAACTTATTTATTATTACGGCTGCATCCGGCGCAGGTAAAACAAGCTTAGTTAAAGCCCTGCTGGAAAAAGATCAGCATATTAAGCTTTCTATCTCACACACGACGCGGCCACAACGGCCGGGTGAGGAAAATGGGGTGCATTACCATTTTGTTAAAGATGCGGGCTTTCTGGCGCTGTTAGAAGCAGGCGACTTTATTGAGAGTGCTTTTGTGCATGGTGCACGTTATGGCACATCGCAATCGACGGTGAATGCTGCGCTGGCAGCAGGTAATGATGTCGTGTTAGAAATTGACTGGCAAGGCGCCGAGCAAGTCAAAAAAACCTATCCAGACGCCATTAGTATTTTTATCTTGCCGCCTTCCCTAGAGGCGCTGGAAGAGCGCTTAAGTAATCGAGGTCAAGATAGTGCTGAAGTGATTGCGAAACGCATGGCGGTGGCGGATGCAGAAATGCGTCACGTAGTTGCGTTTGACTATGTTACAATCAATGATAAATTTGATGATGCTTTGCAAGATTTGATTGCGGTTATTCAATCGCAACGTCTGAAATCAAAGATTCAATTACAGCGCCATAGCGCGTTGCTTCAGAAACTGATTTAATTAGAGGATATCCACCATGGCACGTATTACAGTAGATGATTGTTTAGACAACATTCCAAATCGTTTTCAATTAACGCTCATTGCCGCATACCGCGCGCGCCAAATTTCAAATGGTTCAGATCCACTGGTAAACTTACATGGCTCACGTGATAAACCAACGGTGATTGCATTGCGTGAAATCGCGGCAGGCAAAGTTGGCCTAGAGCTACTGGGCAAAAGCTAGGCGACAGACTTAAGCAAGATGCCGATTAAGTGCTATGCCTAAAACCGCAAAAAAATTATCAGCGGAACACTATTCCGCTGCAGAGCAGCCATTGCTGCCTGCAGATAGTGAAAACTCACCACTCACCACCCTACTAAAAGCTTACTTATCTCAAGATGAAATTGAGCAGGTTTGGCACGCGTATCGATATAGTGACAACGCGCACAAAGGACAGGTGCGCCGATCTGGCGAACCTTATATTGTGCACCCAGTTGCTGTTGCGTGCATTTTAGCTAAATTACATTTAGACGTGCCAACATTGTTGGCCGCCTTGTTACATGACGTGGTGGAAGACACTGGTGTCGCGGCGGATGAATTAAAAGAGCAGTTTGGCGAACAAGTAGCTGGCTTGGTTGATGGCCTAACCAAACTAGATAAAATTGAGCTACAAACAGCTGTTCAAGCTCAAGCAGAAAACGTACGGAAAATGCTGTTGGCAATGAGCCAAGATGTGCGCGTGATCCTCATCAAGCTAGCAGACCGTCTACACAATATGCAAACTTTAGATGTGATGAAGCTGGAGAAGCAGAAGCGAATCTCTCAAGAAACATTGGATATTTATGCGCCTATTGCTAACCGTTTAGGCTTGAATGTCATTTATCAAGAGCTTGAAGACTTAAGTTTCAAATATATTTATCCAAATCGCTATAAAGTGATTGTCAAAGCGATTAAAACAGCACGTGGTAATCGTAGAGAAGTCATCTCTAAAATATTAGAAGCGATCACGAAACAGCTAACTGATGCGGAGATAGAGGCTGATGTAGAGGGTCGAGAAAAACATGTTTATAGCATCTACAAGAAAATGGTTGCTAAGGGCTTGAAGTTATCGCAAGTGGGTGATATTTATGGTTTTCGCGTGTTGGTAAAGGATACACCAACGTGTTATTTAACCTTAGGCAGTTTGCATGGCCTATATAAGCCGATCCCTGGTAAGTTTAAAGACTACATTGCGATTTCTAAAGCCAATGGTTATCAGTCGCTACATACGACTTTGTTCGGTCCATTTGGTACGCCAATAGAAGTACAAGTGCGTAGTGTTGCGATGCATAATATCGCGCAGGCAGGTGTTGCTGCCCATTGGCTGTATAAAACGAAAGATGTCCATTTAACGCAATTGCAACAACAAACGCATAAATGGTTGCAGCGCCTCCTAGAAATTCAGACTGAAAGTGATGATAGTCATGAATTCTTAGAGCATTTTAAGGTGGATTTATTTCCTGATGAAGTCTATGTCTTTACGCCAAAAGGTAATATTTTGGCATTACCTAGAGGTTCTACAGCCGTTGATTTTGCGTATGCTGTTCATACCGATGTGGGTAATTGTTGTGTTGCGGTGAAAATTAATCATGAGTTAGCACCGTTACGGACTGAAATGCAGAATGGTGATCATGTGGAAATTATCACTTCCGCTTTACCTAGGCCGAACCCTGCATGGTTAAATTATGTCGTGACGGGTAAAGCACGCTCACATTTGCGCCACTACTTAAAATCCATGAAAGTAACAGAGACCGCTCACTTAGGTGAGCGTATGCTGAATATTGCCTTGCGAGCGATGCATATAGAGCCGGCCAAAATTGAGGATAGTCAGTGGGAAAAAGTCATGCGGGATTATGGTGTCCAAGACAAGGCTGAAATTTTGGCCGATATTGGTTTAGGTAAGCGAGTGAGTTTAATGGTTGCACACCAGTTAGTCGCTAGCGCACATGGCCACGAGGCAGGAGCAGCGAACGACCAGAAATCATTCGATAAAATTACCATCCGCGGTTCAGAGGGTATGGCAGTGCAGTTCGCGCCGTGTTGTCGACCGATTCCCGGGGATCCTATTTTAGGCTTTATTAATAAAGATAAAGGCTTGGTGATTCACACACATGACTGTGTGGCGATTAGCAAGTTCAAATTAGATCCTGATAAATGGTTGGATGTAGAGTGGGATGAAGACGCTAAGCGCTTATTTAGTGTGAATTTGCGATTAGTGGTTGCTGATGTGCGTGGCATGCTTGCAAAGTTAGCTGCGGGCATTGCTGATGCAGGCTCTAATATTGACCATGTGAGTGCGCAAGAGCCAGATGGCAGCCAGTATGTCACGATTAACTTTACGGTACAGGTGCATAACCGAGTGCATTTGGCCGAGTTGATTCGCAATCTACGGAAGATTCCAGAAGTGGTGCGTATTAATCGTATTAAAGGCGAGCATAAAGAACAAAAAGTGTAATTAGTTTAAAAGTTGAAATAGGAAAATCATGACAAATAAAATAATCATTCAAACGCAAGATGCACCTGCCGCTATCGGGACATATTCACAAGCAGTAAAAGTCGATAAAACTGTTTACTGCTCAGGCCAAATTGGTTTAGACCCAGTCAAGATGGAGTTGGTCGAGGGTATTGAAGCACAAGTGCGCCGCGTATTTGATAACCTTAAAGCAGTGACTACCGCTGCAGGTGGTTCAATGAATGACATTGTGAAGTTAAATGTCTTTGTAATTGATTTAGCTAACTTTGCTTTAGTGAGTGAGATCATGGCAGAGTACTTCACTGAACCTTATCCAGCACGTGCTGCGGTTGGAGTGGCATCACTGCCTAAAGGTGCTTTGGTTGAAGCGGATGCTGTGATGGAGCTGGAATAAGCCTCTCCCAGCTAATAATCATTGGACATCATTCAGCAGCACCATGCAATTAAGTGAAATCAAATCATTTTCTAAACCACTGATTGCTAATCTTGCAAAGCTAGCAGTGCATCATGTACAAGATTTGCTATTGCATTTGCCGTTACGTTACATCGATGAAACGCGGATTGTGCCGATACGGGATTTGCGCTTAGGTGAATCTGTACAAGTCCAAGGTGAAATTATGTACGCAGAAGTCACTTACAAACCACGGAAAGCATTAGTCGCACAATTAGCCGATGAAGCTGGGCAGCAGCTTACCTTGCGTTTTTTGCACTTCTATCCCAGCCAAATTAATGCGTTAAAAGTCGGCAATCAATTGCGTGCCTACGGAGAAGTTCGACATGGTTACTTTGGCTATGAGATGGTGCATCCGCAGTGTAAAGCGGCGGGGAAGGATGCAGCGGTTAGTGAGCAATTAACACCGGTCTATTCCACCACCGCTGGTTTAACGCAACCATCGGTTCGGAAAGCCATTAAGACAGCCATGCAAATGGATGCACTGACTGAAACCTTACCGCCGTTTGTTTATGAGACGCAGCGTTTCCCTAGTTTTTCTGACAGTATCCAGTCCTTGCATTACCCCCAACCAGATGCGGATTTAACTGCATTAGAAAATCGGTTAACGCCAGAGTGGCGTCGCCTCGCTTATGATGAGCTGCTGGCTCAGCAGCTATCGATGCGTAAACACTATGCGAAAAGGCGTAGCATCTCTGCGTCAGAAATTGCGCCTTCACAAACCTTAGTTAAGCAGTTATTACAAGATTTGCCATTTGTGCTAACGCAAGCACAACAAAAAGTGAGTGCGGAAATTAGTCAAGATCTCACACAAGCACACCCGATGCAACGCTTATTACAAGGGGATGTTGGAAGTGGTAAAACCATTGTTGCATGCCTAGCCGCTTTGCAGGCGATTGAACAGGGCTGGCAAGTTGCGCTGATGGCGCCAACAGAGATTTTAGCTGAGCAGCATTATAAAAAGTTTGAAATGTGGCTAGCACCCATGAATATTCATATTGCATGGCTAACAGGTAGCCAGAATAAAAAAACACGTGAGGCGGCACAACAGGATATTGCTAGCGGGAAAGTCCAGCTTGCGGTTGGTACCCATGCTTTATTCCAAGATGCGGTTAGTTTTAAAAAATTAGGACTCGCGATTATTGATGAGCAGCATCGTTTTGGCGTGCAGCAGCGTTTGGCTCTACGTCAAAAAGGCGCACCTGAGCCGCATCAACTGATGATGACGGCGACACCAATTCCACGCACACTTTCTATGAGCTATTACGCGGATTTAGATGTTTCGGTGATAGATGAGTTACCGCCTGGCCGTTCGCCTGTTGTGACTAAACTGGTATCTGACCAACGCAGAGAAGAAATTTTGCAACGGGTGCGTGAAGCTTGTCAGTCCGGCAGCCAAGCTTACTGGGTTTGCCCGCTTATTGAAGAGTCAGAAGTGTTGCAACTACAAACGGCGACCGAGATTTTTGAAAACCTACAACAGAATTTTTCAGATTTAAGCGTTGGTTTAGTCCATGGACGGATGAAGTCTGCTGAAAAACAAGCTGTGATGCAAGCCTTTGTAGCAGGTGGAATCCAACTGCTGGTAGCGACTACTGTGATTGAGGTTGGTGTAGATGTCCCTAATGCCAGCTTAATGGTCATTGAGCATGCAGAACGCATGGGCTTAAGTCAGTTGCATCAGTTGCGCGGCCGTGTTGGCCGTGGCACAGCTAAAAGCACATGTATCTTGATGTATCAAAATAAACTGACTGAGATGGCGCGGGCGCGGCTTAAAGTAATTTATGAAAATACGGATGGCTTTGCAATCTCACAAGCCGATTTAAATCTACGTGGGCCAGGTGAATTTTTGGGCACACGCCAAAGTGGTGTGCCAATGTTAAAAATTGCTGATTTAACCCGCGATGAAGATTTGCTACAACGAGCAAAATCAGTTGCTGATGGCTTATTAAAAGATTACCCAGAAGCAGTGGATCAACACTTACAACGGTGGATGCGACAAGGTGTCGATTTGGTCAAAGTTTAAGTCCGCAACACGTGTCGCCGAACCATTTCTGTTTATGCGATAATTTGCTTTGTGAAAATCGATCCTCATAACATCCAATTACGTTCTAACTGGCTAAGAAAGCCCTTTTCAGCCTCATCTTACCAAAGCTGGTTAGTGGATGAAGGTTCGTTAACTGCCAGATTGCAATCTGACTATGCAGATTTTCACGTAAAAACAATCAGACAACAAGACGCCAAGCCTATTATGGATGAGGCTGCTGTATTAAAGCGCAAACAATCGACCGCCGCTAATGTGCGTGACGTGTTGCTGATGGGCAATCAAGAAGCGCTTGTTTATGCGCACAGTGTGTTGCCACATAGTAGTTTGCGTGGCGAGTGGGCTAAACTGGGAAAGCTGGGTAATAAGCCATTAGGGGCAACTCTATTTAGTGACCCACGGGTAAAGCGCACACCACTAAGCTATAAAAAATTATCAAAGCACCATGCTTTGTATCGAAAAGCCGTGGCGAATCTATCGCAAGCGCCTACTTATTTATGGGCGAGGCGCTCAATCTTTAGTTTAAAGTGCGCTAGAATTTTAGTCACTGAAGTTTTTTTACCGGCGATCACTGATCAATAAAGTTGAGATGAATAAGAACACATTGATTCAAAAATTGAATGCTTATGAACGCTTGATGCGTTTAGATAAGCCAATAGGGATTTTATTGCTGTTGTGGCCGACATTATGGGGCTTACTCTTAGCTGGTGATGGGAAACTCAATTTGCAAGTAACGTGTATCTTTATTGCTGGCGTGGTGTTAATGCGTAGTGCAGGTTGCGTGATGAATGATATTGCAGACCGCGATTACGATGGGCATGTTGAGCGTACTAAAGAGCGGCCAATAGTAAGTGGTGAGGTGTGTGTTAAAGAGGCTTTGTTGTTAGCAGGCGGATTAAGCTTAATTGCTTTTTGTTTTGTCTGTTTTTTAAATAATTTAACGATATTGCTATCAATCGCCGCATTATTTTTGGCTGCAACTTATCCACTGACAAAACGTTTTTTAGCGATACCGCAGGTTTATTTAGGGATAGCTTTTGGTTTTGGCATTCCCATGGCTTTCGCGGCAATTCAAAATCATATTCCGCTTACTGCATGGTGGCTATTGGTAGCAAATATATTGTGGGCTATTGCTTACGACACTGAGTATGCAATGGTCGACAGTGATGACGATATCAAAATTGGCATTCAATCATCTGCTTTGTTTTTTGGAAAGTATGATGTGTCCGCAATTATGGTTTGTTATATCGCGATGTTGGGTATATTTGTTTATGTGGGCAAGTTGATGGCATTTGGACCAGTATACTTTGCTGGGCTTGTGGTTACATCTAGCTTGGTCTTTTGGCAGTATCAAATGATAAAAACGCGCGTTAAAGCCAATTGCTTCAAAGCATTTTTGACTAATAATTGGATAGGCTTTACTTTGCTATTAAGTATGGAAGCAGCGTATTTAATGGCATGAAGTCATTTACTTTTTATCAGGAAGTGTAAATTCTAAACGAGTTTCTTCTTCAAGCTTTTTAGTCTTGGCGACTTCTTATAACTTTTCCTCTTTGCTTTTAATGGCTCTTCAGGACTTGAATGAACGTCTATATCGCTTAGCCCGAGTGCTAGAGCAGTGCTTAGAAAGCCAAGGAAAATTTAGACCTAACGATTCAGCAGAGTTGGTTGAGGAAATGTGACAAAAAGCACTTAGTAATGTTAAAATTGCTTATGTAAATATTGCTGACGATGAGATTAATTTAATTTAGCGCTTAAATTTGTTTGACGAGAGGCAGTCAAAAGCATATAATCCGCCCTCTTGATTTTAATAAGCTATATAAATTGGTAGTAACATTATGAAAACATTCTCAGCAAAAACACATGAAGTAAAACGCGATTGGTTTGTGATTGACGCATCTGATCTTGTTTTAGGTCGCTTAGCTAGTGCATGTGCACACCGCTTACGCGGTAAACATAAAACAATTTACACGCCTCACGTTGATACAGGTGATTATATTGTTGTTATTAATGCTGACAAATTACGCGTAACAGGTGCGAAAGCAACTGATAAAGAATACCATACTCACTCAGGCTACCCTGGTGGGATTTCAACAACAACATTTAGCAAAATGCAAGACCGCTTCCCTGGTCGTGCATTAGAAAAAGCTGTTAAAGGTATGTTGCCAAAAGGCCCTTTGGGTTATGCAATGATTAAAAAATTAAAAGTTTTTGCTGGTGACCAGCATGACCATGCTGCACAACAACCGCAAGCATTGACTCTCTAAGGTAAAAGAAGATGATTGGTAAATATAATTACGGTACAGGACGTCGCAAAAGCTCAGTAGCGCGCGTTTTCTTAAAATCAGGTAAAGGCAATATCATCGTTAATGATAAGCCTGTTGATGAGTATTTCTCACGTGAAACATCACGTATGATTTTACGTCAGCCTTTAACATTAACTGAAAACCTTGAAAGCTTTGATATTAAAATCAACGTAATCGGTGGTGGTGAGTCTGGTCAAGCCGGTGCAGTTCGTCACGGCATTACACGTGCATTGATTGACTTTGATGCAGCGTTAAAGCCTGGCCTTTCTAAAGCGGGCTATGTAACACGTGATGCACGTGAAGTAGAGCGTAAAAAAGTTGGCTTCCGCAAAGCGCGTCGCCGTAAGCAGTTCTCTAAACGCTAGAGTTCACGTATTCTCAGTATTGGGAATATGCTTATTGAAAAAGGTCGCTAACGCGGCCTTTTTTGTTTCAGGTATACTAATAATAATTCTTTGGATAGTTCTGTTATGTCAAATCAAAAGCTAAAAGTCGGTATTGTAGGCGGCACTGGGTATACTGGTGCTGAGTTGTTACGCCTGCTTGCAACGCATTTGTCCGTAGAGATTGTTGCAGTGACTTCACGTGGTGAAGCAGGCTTGCCCGTGGCTGATATGTTTCCTAGCTTGCGGGGTTATGTTGATGTTTCTTTTACTGATCCTGAAACGGTAGACCTGACTATTTGTGATGTTGTTTTCTTTGCAACGCCGCATGGTGTGGCCATGGGACAAGCGCCTGCATTATTAGCTGCCAACACTAAAGTGATTGATTTGGCTGCTGATTTTAGATTACAAGATACGGCAGTATTTGAAGAGTGGTACAACATGCCACATAGCTGTCCTGATCTATTGGAAGAGGCAGTATACGGAATTCCTGAACTGAATAGAGCGGATATTAAAGCAGCTAATGTGGTTGGCAATCCAGGCTGTTATCCAACAACTGTGTTGTTGGGTTTGGCGCCATTATTAGAACAAGGGCTGATTGATTTTTCAGCACCCATTATTGCTGATGCAAAGTCAGGCGTTTCGGGTGCAGGTAGAAAAGCATTAATTACTACATTGTATTCTGAAGCCAGCGACAATATGAAAGCCTATGGCCTTTCTGGACACAGGCACCATCCTGAAATTGATGCACAGCTTAAACAATTAGCTGAGAGCGACTTGCAGTTTATTTTTGTGCCGCACTTAGTGCCAATGATTCGGGGAATGCTGTCGACGCTCTATGTTAAATTGACCGCCAATGCCAAAAATGTAGATTTGCAGGCTTTATATGAGCAGCATTATGCAAAAGAATATTTTGTTGATGTGCTATCAAAAGGGCAATTGCCTGAAACAAGGTCTGTTCGAGGGTCCAATCATCTTCGGATTGCGTTACAGCAACAAGCAAGCGATTATTTAACGATAGTTGTTGTGCAAGATAATTTGGTCAAAGGTGCGGCAGGGCAGGCGGTACAAAATATGAATGTGATGTTTGGGTTTGAGGAGCATACGGGCCTAGACGTTGTTCCATTAATGCCTTAATGAACTTGATTGTATGAAAAAATTTCAAAGCAGAGTACGAAATCATTATGGCTATACTGCTAGGCGTGTTGCGGTCAAAGCTGACAGGCCGTGGTATTATCGAATGGTTGTTGCGCTTTTATGTGTTGGGTTGGGCTTTGGTTTGTCCTATTTCATGATGAGCAACAGTGATTATGAAAAAATTGTTAGTCAATTAGTAGAAATGCAGCATCAAAATAAAATGCTTGAGTTCAAGTTGGTAGAGGCTCAACGTGAGTTGCAAATAGAGTTGGCAACCAATAATAAACTTGCTAAAGACCTTGCTAAAGTCCAAGATGAGAATCTCAAGGCAAAAGAGGATTTGTTTTTTTATAAAAAGATGACGAACAAATAGCTAAGTTTACAGTAAGGTGAAAATTGAAATGATGTTTAAAAAAGTGAATAAAATAGATAGCCGTATCGACACTTTGGTTGGTACAGATACTGTCCTTACTGGGGATTTGACATTTAGTGGTGGTTTGCGAGTTGATGGCACTATTCGTGGGAATGTACAGGAACAAGCCGGGTCGCAAGGCACGATTATCCTGGGTGAAAATGGCCGCATAGAGGGTGCGGCAGGTGCGACAAAAATTGTATTAATTGGTGGTAGTACAGTTGTAGGACAGGTTAAAGCGGGGCAATTTATTGAGTTGCAAGCTAAAGCACGCATTAAAGGTGACCTGCATTACACATCATTAGAAATGCATATGGGTTCAGTGATTGATGGAAAATTGGTCCACAGTGAAAAGAGTGAAGCCAATGAAACTGACGAGCCAATTTAAGGTATTATAAATTAGAGTAAGTGAATTCAAGGAGTCGAGATGAGTACAGTAATTGATTTAGCAGAGGTGGAAATACCGGCACCACCAGCACCATTAATCTTTACGGATAATGCAGCCAAGAAAGTAAAAGAGTTAATCGAGGAAGAGGGCTCGGCAGATTTAAAATTACGCGTCTTTGTGAGTGGTGGCGGCTGTTCTGGTTTTCAGTATGGATTTACTTTTGAAGAGGAAGTGAATGAAGATGATACGCAGGTGGAAAAAGACACGGTAACGTTGCTAATCGATCCAATGAGTCTGCAGTATTTAATGGGAGCGGAAATTGATTACCAAGATAATCTCCAAGGGTCTCAGTTTGTGATTCGCAATCCAGAAGCAAAAAGCACTTGTGGCTGTGGCTCATCCTTTTCTGTTTAGCTAGTTTTTGGTAGCTAACATTTGCTGTGTGAGTGATTCACAGCATCTTTAAAGTAGTATAGTGTTATTAACTGCATCCAAATCGGATGCAGTTTTTTGTTTGTGCCTCAATCATAGGCACCTGAATCTTAGAAAGAGCAATTAACCATTATGAGCAATCAACCCCAAAAAGAGAGCGGTAAACATCAAGACGGTGTGATTTACGCGCCATGGGAAAGAAGGTTTAGGAAGGTATTGACGCCTTTTGATGAGTTTGTACACGGGCAAACCACGAGTGGGCTCCTGCTTATGGGGAGTGCAGTGGTTGCTTTGATTATGGCGAACAGCTTTTTCTATGAGACTTATTCACATATTTTGCATACATTGGTTGGTCTTAATATTGGTGAGTGGAAGTTAGAAATGAGCCTGCATCACTGGGTTAATGATGCCTTGATGGCTTTATTCTTTTTCTTGGTCGGGATGGAGCTCAAGCGTGAAATTATGGTGGGGGAGTTATCTGATTTGAAAAAAGCCGCTTTACCAATTATTGCCGCGATTGGCGGCATGATTGTTCCAGCGTTGTTGTTTTTTTCTTTCAACCAAGAGGGTGACGCAAGCCGTGGTTGGGGTATTCCCATGGCCACTGATATTGCATTTGCGGTAGGTGCTTTAGTACTGCTGGGTAATAAAGTACCTAAAACCCTAGTCACTTTTTTAGTGGCGCTGGCAATTGTAGATGACCTAGGTGCTGTATTGGTTATCGCACTTTTTTATACAAAAGAGTTGATACCAATGTGGATCGGCATTGCCGCTCTGTTTGTTGGTATGTTGATGCTTTTTAATACTATCGGTATTCGTAAATTAACCCCCTACTTCCTTGTCGCAGTGCTGCTTTGGTATGCGTTATTACAGTCTGGCGTACATGCAACAATTGCGGGTGTTTTGGGTGCATTTTCTGTTCCAGCGAGACCTAAGTACGACCCCGGATTGTTTGCTAGTAGACTCAAAGAATTGATGGAAAAATTCAAAACAGGCCTAGATTCAGGAAAGAACATTTTGACTAACAATCAGCTACAAGCGGTTGTCCAGTCGTTGGAAACCGATGTTAATTATGTACAAACACCATTACAAAGTTTGGAACATCATTGGCATGTGCCAGTTGCCTTTTTTGTGATTCCTATTTTTGCCTTGTTTAATGCCGGGGTGCCTTTACAGTTCGAATCGTGGCATGCCGTGCTAACCAACCCTATTGTGCTTGGTGTTAGTGTGGGTTTAGTTGTTGGGAAATTTATTGGTATCGTTGGCGCTTGTTGGATTTTTCTGAAGCTTGGTTTAACGCAGTTACCGACGGGGGTTAAGTTTAGCCAACTAGCTGGTGTCGCATTATTGGCGGGTATTGGTTTCACTATGTCTATATTTGTTGCGGAGCTTGCCTATGCATCGACACATCCAAATTTCTTAGTCATGGCAAAAGTGGGTATTTTATCGGCGTCTGTACTGGCTGGAATATTGGGTTATGTCTGGTTGTGGTTCGTATCAAAGCAAGCAACGTAATCACCCCTTTGGCGATTATTTTTTTGTGGAAAGAACTAACAGCTAGAATTTTTCAGTTGCCTTGTGGCTCCTGAAAAATTTCTTAGCGGGTAGAGGCTGAATTATTTGCGATCATCTATTGGCACAAAATCACGTTTAGCTTCGCCGGTATAAAGCTGTCTTGGGCGGCCAATTTTATTTGAAGAGTCTGTATGCATTTCATTCCATTGCGCGATCCAGCCAGCGGTACGTGCTAGTGCAAATATCGCGGTAAACATGGAGTTTGGAATGCCCATTGCACGCATCACAATGCCGCTATAGAAATCGACATTTGGGTATAGCTTGCGTTTGACGAAGTATTCATCCTCTAAAGCAATTTTTTCTAATCTCATTGCAAGTTTAAACATTGGATCATCATGTAGACCTAGCTCGTTAAGTACTTCGTGGCAAGTTTTACGCATGATGGCTGCACGCGGATCCATATTGCGGTATACGCGGTGACCAAATCCCATCAGGCGGAAGCTATCATTTTTATCTTTTGCACGAGCAATGTATTCATCAATGCAGCTTACATCACCAATTTCATCTAACATTTTTAATGTAGCTTCATTAGCACCGCCATGTGCAGGGCCCCAAAGTGAAGCAATACCTGCGGCAATGCAGGCGAAAGGGTTGGCGCCACTAGAACCGACTAAACGCACGGTTGATGTAGATGCATTTTGTTCATGGTCTGCATGTAAAATAAGAATACGCTCAAAAGCTTTAGCTAATATTGGGCTGACTACATACTCTTCACATGGTGTTGCAAACATCATGTATAAAAAGTTTTCGGCATAACTTAATTTGTTTTGTGGATATACAAAAGGTTGGCCTATTGTGTATTTGTAACTCCATGCTGCAATGGTCGGTGCTTTAGCTAGCAAGCGAAGGGCAGCGATTTCACGTAATTTTGGGTCTGTTACATTGGTCTGCTCTGGATAGAATGCTGCCATTGCACCAACAACTGACACGATCACGGCCATTGGGTGTGCATCACGTCTAAAGCCTCTAAAAACATTCAACATTTGGTCATGTAACATGGTGTGGCGTTCTATTGCAAGACTGAAATTCTTTTTCTCTTTGGCATTAGGTAGGTCACCCTTAATTAGCAGGTGGGCAACTTCTAGGAAGTTAGCATTTTCCGCCAGCTGCTCGATTGGATAACCACGATGGTAGAGATTGCCTTCTTCACCATTAATAAAGGTAATATCAGAGCTGCAAGAAGCGGTTGATAGAAAACCAGGGTCGTATGTATAAATGCCATGCTTGCCCAGTTTTCGAATGTCAATTACATCATTGCCTAATGTTCCAGACAGAACTGGTAGTTCTACAGGCGCTCTGTCATTGTCGAAGCTGATGGTTACTTTAGTTGGTTTTGTTGCCATGTAATACTCTTAAATTTTGTTTAATTGTAAATATTATACTCAACCCTTATAACAAAGTTGAGTAAAAATAGAATTTAACGGGTTAAGCGAGGTGGATAGCGCCAAGTATGCGTAGACCATTTGCGCCTGTGACAGCAGGAAGGTTGCCAGGGAGGTGCGTGATGGTTTGTTTAGCAAGCCATGCAAAGGCGGCTGCTTCAACCCAGTCGGCATTGACGCCAAGATCATCAGTGAGCGCCATGGTGGTACTACCTAAACGTTGTTTTAAACAAGCTAGTAGGAGCTGGTTATGTACGCCACCGCCACATACGTATACTTCATTGACTTCAGAGCAATGTTGCATGAGGTGTTGGTATACTGTGGTCACGGTGAGTTCGAGTAAGGTGCGCGCAATATCTGCATCGCTAATATTGGATTTGGCAGTATGCTGTGACAACCAAGCTTCATTAAATAAATCGCGCCCGGTACTTTTGGGTGGGGGTAAAGAGAAGTAAGGGTCGCTTAGCATTGTTTTTAATAGGTCAGCTTGCACAGTGCCTGTACTAGACCACGTACCATCCTCATCATAGCTTTTTCCGAGTTTCAGTTTTACCCAATGATCTAACAGCATATTGCCTGGGCCAGAGTCGAATCCCATCACGTCACCCGATGTTTTTAAGTAGCTGATATTGGCAATGCCGCCGATATTCACGATGGCGCGGCTTTTGTCTTTGCTTGCAAAAGCGGACTGATGAAAGGCTGGTACTAATGGAGCACCTTGCCCACCAGCTGCAATATCACGACTGCGGAAGTCACCTACAACGGTGGTGTTGGTGAGCTCAGCCAGTAGCGAGTTATTACCTAATTGAATGGTGTAGCCAATGCTGCCATTCAATATCGGTTGATGGCGTATGGTTTGTCCGTGGCAACCAATCGCTCTGATTTGATTAGGTTTGAGATTGTTTTGTTCAAGCAGGGTGTTAATGGCCTCCGCATAGTAAGAGGCTAATTGGTTTGCCATTAATGCAGATTGTTCTAATTCATTTTTTGATGGAAAATGCAGCGCTAATAAGGATTCTTTGGTGTTAGCTGAGTAGGCTTGAAAATGTGTTGCGACTACTGTGCACCGATGTTCGGTAATTTCAGTAAGTGCCACATCAATGCCATCTAAACTGCTACCAGACATTACGCCAATATAAAATAGCGTATTCGACATGGATTATTGGCTAGCAACCATCGTATTATGGTTCAACATTTTCAGTTTTTCCATGTAGTTTGATACGGCTACTTTAAACTCTCGTTTATATTTTTCTTCAAGTGGAATGCCTTTTGGTAGTTTTACTGTCATTGGGTCATGATGAACGCCTTTGAGTAGAAACTCATAGTGTAAGTGAGGGCCTGTTGCTAGCCCTGACATCCCTACATAGCCAATAATATCGCCTTGCTCTACTGTTTGGCCCTTACGCAAATCTTTTGTAAAACGAGATAAATGCCCATATAAGGTTTGCATTTGATTGCGGTGTTGCAGAATGATGACGTTGCCGTAACCACCTTTTCGGCCTTTGAATTTCACTACGCCACCGCCGGATGCCTTAATCCGAGTGCCTTTGCGCGCAGCTAAATCAACGCCTTTATGAGCCCTTACACGATGTAAGACCGGATGGTAACGGCCACGGCTAAATGATGAGCTTACACGTGTAAACTCAAGGGGAGAGCGTAGAAAAGACTTATGTAAGCTTTTGCCTTCAGGTGTGTAGTAAGCATACTTGCTGCTCGCTTTTCCAAAATGGACAGCACGGTGTACTTTTTTGCGATTAACAACTTCGACAGCAAGAATGTCACCTACACGCATCATGTCTCCATTATGATAAAAGCCTTCGTAAACAACATTGATCGTGTCATCTGGACGCAGGTCTTCATTAAAGTCGATCTCGCTAGAGAAAATGTCGGCGATTTTTAATGCGATGCGGTCAGGGACATCTGCCTCATCAGTTGCGCCAAACAGAGAGCTTTTAATTGTCAATGACATAAAGACTTCACGCTTTATTAACGCAGGGTTTTGAGTATTTACTTTAAAACCATCGGGGGTTAATTTGGCAACCAAGCGCTGATGGTCTGGTAGCTCGTAGGCCAAATAAAGCAGCTTCCCATTAGTGTCTATTTTAGCGTCAATGTTTCGGCCTGGGATTAAATGAGTATTGAGCACACTGGTCTCAGGGTTGTAAATAAAAAACTTCAACGCAGCTTTGTCACGTATTGTCATACGGTTAAATATCACGTTCAGCGTGTCGCGCACACGCACCTCGCCCGTCTGCCAAAAAGTCTCATCAGGATTTTTTTGGGGGTTGGTAGATGGCAAAACAATGTCGTTAATAATCGTTCGGACTGGCAGATAACCAGCTTCACTATCTATTGCAGTGCTCAGTGTGGCAATTAAAATGGTAAGGGGCAACAAAAAAGCCACAAATAACCAGTGTAATTTCACTTTACTGGCAGCCAATAAATAGTTTTGCGTTAGAATATATCGTTTAGCAACTTGGATTTTTTCAAAGAACATATATTAAGAAGACCATTTAAGTGCTTGAATAAAGAATGCATCTTATCAGAAAATTAGCATCATGAAAAAGTTACATTTGGGTTAAAAGTACATTCTTTACTAGAAATTTTAGGAAATATAGTGAATACGGACATCGAACAATCATTAGCCATTATTAAACGCGGCGCAGACGAACTGTTAATAGAGGCGGAACTTATTGAAAAGATCAAAAAAGGTAAGCCGCTGAGAATTAAAGCTGGTTTTGACCCGACTGCCCCAGACCTGCATTTAGGGCATACGGTGCTGATTAATAAGCTGCGCCAGCTGCAAGACTTGGGGCATCACGTCTTGTTTTTAATTGGTGATTTTACTGGGATGATTGGCGACCCTACAGGAAAAAGTGCGACACGCCCACCGTTGACAACTGAGCAAGTGCAAGAAAATGCTAAATCCTATGCTGAGCAAGTATTCAAAATACTTGATAAAGAAAAAATGGAAATTGTGTTTAACTCACATTGGCTCACTAATTTGGGTGCTGCTGGCATGTTAAAGCTAGCATCCAGCCTGACTGTTGCGCGGATGTTGGAGCGCGATGATTTTTCTAAACGCTTTAAAGGTAATCAGCCAATTGCGATTCACGAATTTATGTATCCTTTATTGCAAGGTTACGACTCTGTTGCGCTAAAAGCGGATTTGGAGCTGGGTGGAACTGATCAGAAATTTAATCTACTGATGGGACGTGAATTGCAAAAGCAGGCAGGCCAGTCACAACAGTGTGTGTTGATGATGCCGTTGCTTGAAGGTTTGGATGGCGTCAATAAAATGTCTAAGTCATTAGGCAATTATATTGGTGTTAATGAAGCGCCAGAAATTATCTTTGCCAAAATCATGTCGATTTCAGACGATTTGATGTGGCGATATATAGAGTTGCTTTCCTTTGAGTCGCTAGAAACCATTACTGAATGGAAGGCCCAAGTCGAAGGGGGCGCAAACCCACGTAATATTAAAGTTGGATTTGCACAAGAAATTGTCGCCCGTTTTCATAGCCAAGCGGATGCAGAAAAAGCATTAAGTGATTTTCAGACGCGAGCTAAAGGCGGCATCCCTGATGATGTACCTGAGGTGGCTTTGGTGATTGAAGGTGAGAGTGTCAGTATTGCACAGCTACTTAAAATGGCTGGCTTGGTAGAAAGCACCAGTGAGGCCATGCGCACCATCAAGCAAGGTGGTGTCAAAATTGATAGTGTGAAAGTGGAAGATAAAAATTTGCAAATTAACAAGGGTGCCACTTTGGTGGCGCAAGTTGGTAAGCGTAAATTTGCCAAGATTAGCATTGAGTAAGTAGATGCCTTATATGGGTTGCGTACTGGTGGGGAGAGGCTAATGTCAAAAATAACCGCTATCCCTATGTCTGTTTATTAGCGGCTCAACTACTGAGTATTATTTTTTATGGGTTTATGCTGATTCAGCGCATAGTCGCCTAATCTTTAGTTGCTTTGGTTTGGCAGTGCCATTATTGGCATTGCTAGTTGCTTTGCGTTCGGCTGCGTCTACATGGGTGGCGATTATACTCGTAGTGCCACCCATTTAATAATGCCTGTCGCTGGCTTTGCTGAGCACAGTCATATGTTGTTGTGGGTACATAGGCTGGAATGCATTATGTGCTTTATGCAGCAACTGCAATCATTATATATAGTGATGGTGTTGTGAACCTGGGGGAGTTGTTTGCTGCGGGGCGACCTTTACGTTTTGCATTGGCTTATTCTGTTTGTCAACAAATTCGCCCACAAAGTCTAACGGTGCTAATTGATGCTGATGCGAATCGCGCATGGATGGAGTTGCTCTTCACGAGCTTTTCTATTCAATCAGGGACGTGCATGGGCGATGTAATGCCGATTGCTAAAGAAGCGCGTGTGATTGGCATCTTTCAGATGTTTAGTGCCGTGATTTTTTTAGCGATTGTTGTACCTAGATTGGCCGCGTTAACCTTAAAGGATAAGTAGCACGACTTAACGTCTTTATATCTCAGTGTTGTTTGCGGCAGGTCAAACCTTCAGATGTAAACAAGGTATAAAGTTGTATATTGTTTAAATATATTTAGAGTGGAGTGAATGATAATTAAAGACTGCCAAAGAGTTGCTAAAGATATTTCTAGCGCCCTAGAGACATTGCGATAATATGTTCCGGATGTACTCAAAGGTTTTTCTGATTTAGGTAAGGCTGCTACTAATGGCGGCGAGATGGATAAAAAACAAAAGATTTGGTTGCGCTCGCACTAGGCGGTGGGTAGGCTGGCGGCGACTAAGCAGGACGTAGCAGAAGTGCTTGGTATGGCTGTGTATATGGGAAGGAGTGGCCCTTCGCTTGTGTATGCAGCTGAGGAAATTGCTGCATTTAAGCAGTTGGAAGCAAAAGCTCGCCAATAAATTGGTTTAACATCAAGGCTGGTGCTTTAAAGCAAAGCATGCAAACCTAAGAATGGTGATGAAGTTTCAAGCTAATTGTAATTAATTTGTAATATATCCAAATACCACTTGACCTATTCTCCAGCCACGGTAAAATGCGGCCTCGCTTGAGACATTTCAAGCAAAGCGCAACAAGAAATACAGCGTTAAGAATTACTTTTAAGAAACTTTAAATTAACTCTTGACTGGCTC
>JAPKBG010000016.1 GCA_028823485.1 Methylophilaceae bacterium
TAAGCTGGTGCCGGTGCTGATTTCGCTTTATATTTTCTTTGTTGCATCCTAATAAACGCGATTGCCTGATGCTCCTGCGACAGCATCTAAGGCTTCAACCAAAGTGATGCCCGCCGCAAACATGGCTGCTAATGTCCTAGCGAACCTTGCAAGTGTTGCTCTGCGAATCACCCCTCCAAAAATAGGTAGTTTTAACAAGAGCCTATCCATAGTGGCTTGCATTTTCTCAGAGCGTTTCCATGTGTAGAAAAAGAACCAAATACCAAAACCGGTTGTGCCAAATATTACCCACCAATATGGTACAAAGAAATTAGAGATTGCCATGACGACTAAAGTCGGACCTGGTAAGTCAGCACCGAAGCAGGAAAACAATTCCTTAAATGCAAGCCCACTTAGTTTAGTTGTCGCTGCGGTCGTCGCCATATTTAGATTATTTCGTTTTAATTCACTTAATTAATTATTCTATATAAACTGTTGTAGTTAAACAACATTTCATACTGTTATATCAATATACTATGTTTTTATGGGTAAAGGTCAAGATTGCTTTCGTTGCTTTCGTTGCTTTCGTTGCTTCTGCGACAAAGTAAGTTGCAGCTACAAAAAAGCCCCTATAAATCAAGGGCTCTTGTATGTGTGGGTGAAAACAAAAAAATTACATATGGTTAATAATTTCATCCCCAAATTCAGCTGTACCCACTTGAGTAGCACCTTCCATTTGAGAAGAGAAATCACCAGTTACACGTTTAGACTGAATGGCTTTGGCTACGCCTGATAAAATCAAATCAGCAGCTTCTGTCCAGCCCATATGACGCAACATCATTTCTGCTGAAAGAATCAACGAACTTGGGTTGGCAATGTTTTTACCAGCGATATTTGGCGCTGTACCGTGCGTTGCTTCAAACATCGCAGTGGTGTTGCTTAAGTTCGCGCCTGGTGCAATGCCGATGCCACCAACTTGTGCAGCTAGCGCATCGCTTATATAGTCACCGTTTAGGTTTAATGCAGCCACTACGTCATACTCTTCTGGATGTAATAGAATTTCTTGTAGAAAAGCATCCGCGATACAGTCTTTAATCACGATACCATTCGGTAGTTTGCACCATGGGCCGCCATCAATTGCAACTGCACCGAATTCTTCTTTAGCCAGTGCATAACCCCAATCTCTAAAGCCACCTTCGGTGAACTTCATGATATTGCCTTTATGCGTAATCGTGACTGATTTTTTATTGTTATCAATCGCATATTGAATCGCTTTTCGAATCAAACGCTTACTACCATCGATAGAGACTGTTTTGATGCCAATTGCCGTCGTTTCAGGGAAACGAATTTTTTTACGCATGCCCATGTCACTTAAGAACTGAACAACTTTTTTTACTTCATCAGAGCCTGATTCCCATTCAATACCAGCATAAATATCCTCTGTGTTTTCACGGAAGATAGTCATATCCGTTTTTTCAGGATGTTTGACAGGGCTAGGTACGCCAGTGAAGTATTGAATAGGGCGCAAGCAAACAAATAAATCCAGCTCTTGGCGCAATGTTACATTGAGTGAGCGAATACCGCCGCCAACAGGTGTTGTTAATGGGCCTTTGATTGAAATCACATATTCTTTAAGCACAGCCATTGTTTCAGCTGATAGCCATGTGTCTTTATCATAAACGTTCGTTGATTTCTCTCCAGCATAGACTTCCATCCAAGAAATCTTACGCTTTTCACCGTAGGCTTTTTCCACAGCCGTATCGACTACCTTCATCATTGGCGGCGTGATATCCACACCAATGCCATCACCTTCAATAAATGCGATAATAGGGTTATTAGGTACGATTAGTTCGTTGCCTTCTCCGATGGTGATTTTTTCACCAGAATTTGGGGCCTTAATTTTTGATGCCATTACATATTTCCTAACAATGCTAATTTTATTTAATAAACCGTTTAATGTGGTCTGCCAATTCAGTGCGCATGAAAAACACCCGACATTGAAAAACTTTATTGATGTTCCAAATGTGTATGCTGCTGGTAGGCTAGATACAGATTCTGAGGGTTTACTCATTTTAACCGATGATGGCGCTTTACAACATCGTTTAAGTCACCCAAAACACAAAGAAATTAAAATTTATTGGGTACAAGTTGAGGGCAACCCTTCAGATAGTGATTTAGAGCCATTATTGACGGGCGTTAGTTTGGGTGATTTTGTAACCCAACCAGCACAGGTGCGCATTATCAATGCGCCTAAAAATTTGTGGCCAAGAATACCACCAATTCGAGAGAGGAAAGCAATCCCAACCACTTGGCTAGAAATAAAAATAGAGGAAGGTAAGAACAGACAAGTGCGACGCATGACGGCAAAAGTTGGCTTTCCCACTTTGCGCTTAATTCGCTATGCAATTGGCTCTTATTCAATTGACGATATTGCGGTGGGTGAGTACCAGAAACTTAAGTCTGAAACTTGAACGAAGCGAATTTTACGATAGACAGCCAAAAATATCACTCATGAACTATGATAAAATGAGACCAACTTTTTAGAGCGTAGCGCATATGTCCGGGAATACAATAGGTACTTTATTTACACTGACTTCGTTTGGTGAATCACATGGCCCTGCCATTGGTGGCGTCGTTGATGGTTGCCCACCCGGTTTGGAAATCTGTGCTGAAGATTTACAGTTGGATTTGGATCGCCGTAAACCAGGTACTTCGCGACATGTGACACAGCGTAAAGAAGCTGATTTGGTCGAGATTTTATCAGGTGTGTTTGAAGGGAAAACTACGGGTGCGCCAATTGGTTTATTAATTCGCAATACGGATCAACGCAGTCAAGATTACAGTAAGATTAAAGATACCTTCCGCCCAGGCCATGCGGATTACACTTACAGTCAAAAATATGGTGTACGTGACTATCGCGGTGGAGGCCGTTCTAGTGCGCGCGAAACGGCTGTTCGTGTAGCGGCGGGCGCCATCGCTAAAAAGTGGCTAAAAACAAAGTTTGGTATAGAAGTGCGTGCTTATATGAGCCAGCTCGGGGAAATAGAGATTCCATTTCAAAGTTGGGAACATGTGAATGAAAATCCATTCTTCTCGCCGAATGTCGATGTATTACCAGCATTGGAAGATTATCTCGATAAAATCAGAGCTGAACGCGACTCAGTTGGTGCACGTATCAGTATCGTTGCAGAAGGCGTACCTGTTGGCTGGGGTGAGCCAGTTTTTGATCGTTTAGATGCGGATATTGCACATGCCATGATGAGTATTAATGCGGTCAAAGGTGTCGAGGTTGGTGCAGGTTTTGGTAGCATTGCACAACGTGGTGCTGAGCACTCGGATGAAATGACGTCAGCAGGCTTCTTGAGTAATCATGCTGGCGGCATGTTGGGGGGCATTTCGACAGGGCAAGCCATTAACGTGAATATTGCACTCAAGCCGACTTCTAGTATTCCAAAAGAACGTCGCTCGATTGATAAAGGCGGAAACGATACTACGATGCAAACCACAGGTCGCCACGACCCTTGTGTTGGCGTACGTGCAACGCCGATAGCTGAAGCTATGCTGGCGATTGTGTTGATGGACCATGCTTTGCGCCACCGCGGCCAAAATGCAGATGCGGTTTGTGAGACACCTAAGATTTAATTGCTAAATTTAAATGTCAGGTTTATTTTAATTAAGTCTAATCGTTGAGTCATACACTACATAAAAACCTTTCACGTTTTTATTTCGTATACTACTTTTTTGTAGGCGTGTTCGTTCCCTATTGGGGACTCTACCTACAGTCGGAACAATTCTCTCCAGTGGAAATTGGCATTCTGATGTCCTTGTTCCAGATTAGCCGTATTTTTGCACCTAATTTCTGGGGTTGGCTTGCTGACCACACTGAAAAGCGTACCGTTTGGATTCGGCTTAATACGGTATTAGGTGTATTGGGTTTTACCGCCGTATTTTGGGCAGAAGGCTTTTGGCCGATGATGCTGGTCATGGGGGCGTTAAGCTTATTCACTAGTTCAACTATGCCGCTGTCTGAGTCATTGACGCTCGCACATTTGGCAAATACAAAAGGCCATTACAGTCGCATCCGGATGTGGGGTTCTGTCGGTTTTATTGTGGCTTCTATTGTGCTTGGTTATCTGATTGACTGGGCTGGTATTTCGAGTTTGCTTTGGGCTATATTGGCTGTGCAAGTTGTTTTATTTTTACTCACGTTTACTCTTACAGAGGCTAAAGTCGCACCACATCAGGCTGATGATTTTTCTGTTTGGCGTATTCTTAGCAATCCAGCGGTCATTGCTTTATTAGTCGGCTGCGCATTGATGGTGACCGCGCATGGCGTACTCTATAACTTTTATTCAATCTACTTAGCGGAACATGGCTACAGCAAAGGCATGATAGGCTGGCTTTGGTCAATTGGCGTCATCTGTGAGATTGGGGTGTTTATGTTGATGCCAACGATCATGCAACGATTCAGCCTTAAACAAATTATATTAACCAGCTTGGCCCTAGCTGTGCTGCGATTCTCAATGATAGGGTTGGCTGTCGATAACGTAGTTTTATTGCTGATTGCACAAGGTTTGCATGCAGCAACATTTGGGAGCTTCCATGTGGCAACTGTGCAAGTTGTGACACAGTTCTTCAATGGAAGACACCAAGCGAAAGGGCAGGCTATTTACAATAGTGTGACTTATGGCATCGGCGGTGCGATTGGCGGTATAGCTGGTGGTTATGCATTGCAAGGTTTGGGCGGAGAACTGACTTTCTTGTTGGCAGCTGCATTCCCCTTAGCTGGCTTTGCTGTGATTGCATTTGGATTGAAATTGGCAGCAACACATGGTGATAAAGGCATGTTTGGATGATGATATGAATAAGGGCAACACAATGAGTAAACTAAAAGCAATGGTATTTCCCTTATGCTTGCTCCTATATTTAGGAACGACAATTCAAGCATAGGCTGCTATCCGTGTGAATGTGGTTGGCTTGTTTAGCAATAAACCGATTGTGATGATTAATGGAAAAGGGCCATATAGCTTAACTGCAGGGCAGACCAAACAAGGGGGTTAAGCTACTCTCAGCTAATAGTAGTAAAGCCACTTTGGTGATTAAAGGTAAGCGCCAAGTGACAGGCATGAGTCAAGCGGCTTCTATTGGCGCTAGCAGTCCGACGGCATCTGATAGTAGCGCTAATAAGCCGGTGAACTTATATACTGATAGCGCAGGCCACTTTTTTGGCTCGCTCAGTATTAATGGCACATCACTTAAATGCCTTGTTGATACTGGTGCAATGAATAGTGGAGATGAGAAATATGCTAGGATTATTTATAAAAAAGGCCGTAAAATACGCATTTCTACGGCTAATGGGGTTGTGCCAGCTTACTAACTTGTCGTCAATACATTGAAAGTAGGGACGATAGGTTTACATAATGTGGAGGTAGTCGTGACAGAGGGGGCTCGCCGCCTTTTGTTTTGTTAGGCACGTCTGCACAAAATAGGTAGGATATGAACCAAAAAGGCTCTATTCTAACCATGACGAAAAAGTATTAAATCCTTATTCTGGGCAATAAAAAAGCGGACAATTGCCCGCTTTGTACATTAACGCATACGTTAATTATTTAACAACAAAAGTCACTTTTAATACCACGCGGAATTTAGTTACCTTGCCATCTTTTACTTTTACGCTTTGATCTTGTACCCAAGCGCTTGTGATATTTTTAATTGATTCTGATGCTTTTTCAATACCGTTTGATACAGCATCTTCAAAACTTGTATCGCTAGATGCGGTGATCTCAATAACTTTTGCGACTGATGACACAGTGAGTTCTTTTTTTGATTGATGTTATGTAGCGTAGTTTTTAGATAAATACAGTACTTTATAATATTACTAGCTTAAATTACTAATCGCCAAGTTAACAAGTGTTAAGACTGCTAACACAAAAATAATCGCACCAATAACACCTGCGATAATCGCTTGTTTTGGTGTGATTTTAGCAACATCATCTTCATAGCCTTTTTGAGCCCTGATGCCAATCATGGTCCAAAGCACCATTTTAATCACCTGAAGCATGGATGCTTTTTCTTTAGTTTTCACTTTGCCTTGCATGGTGATGCCTTATGTTATATTGCTAATTTTGAGATGAGTTTGATGATTTAACTCTACGCCTTAACTCTCTTGTCGTGTTCTATCAGTGCATAAGCCGAGTGATTGTGAATAGACTCGAAATTCTCGCTTTCAACGATATAAGCATCAATACGCTTCTCTGCATTTAATGCAGAAGCGACATCACGCACCATATCTTCCACAAACTTAGGGTTGTCGTATGCTTTTTCTGTCACATACTTCTCATCTGGGCGTTTTAATAAACCGTAAAGCTCACAAGATGCTTCCTTCTCAACTAAAGTAATGATGTCTTCTATCCAAATAAAGTCATTAATTTTAGCGGTAATTGTGACATGAGAGCGTTGGTTATGCGCGCCATAATCTGAAATCTTTTTACTACAAGGACATAAGCTTGTTACAGGGACTAATACTTTTACCGTAATGCTGAATTCATTATCTATTATTTCACCAATAAAGGTCACATCGTAATCTAGTAAACTATTAACACCTGAAATAGGTGCTGCTTTATCTACAAAATACGGGAAACGCATTTCGACATAACCTGATTTTGCTTCAAGACGTTCGGTCATATCTCTTAAAATGGTCTCGAAGGATTCAATGGAAATCGCACGTTCGTTGCTGTTGAGTATCTCAACAAAGCGCGACATATGTGTGCCTTTGAAGTTATGCGGCAAGTGCACATACATATCAAATATTGCAACTGTATTTTGTTCGCCACCATGCTTGTCTTTGACAACAACGGGATGGCGGATGGATTTGATGCCAACTTTATTAATATCTAAGTGACGGATATCAGGCGTATTTTGTACGTCTTCTATGCCTTCTAGTTGATTATTTGGCAGATTGGGTTGATTCATAACAGAGGTTATTTTCCAAAATTATGCACTTTTAGAATGCAATGATTAAATTTCTATTCGAGTAAGTTAACAGTGTAAATGATTATGTTTCTTATTAATACACCATTAAGTAATGTGGTTTTATCGTCAAGTGGTTCTAAATTGATGATAATTTACTTTTTATTGCTGCTGTGATACCTTCATCATCTAGACCACATTGCGCCAACATAGTTTCATGCACGCCATGTTCTATAAATGTGTCTGGCAAACCTAAGCACATTGTTGGCGTTGATATATTCAGTGATTGCATCGCCTCCATCACTGCAGAGCCAGCACCGCCCATTAGGCTGTTTTCCTCCACCGTGACAATCAGGTCATGCGTTTTTGCCATTTTTTCAATCAAGTCACTATCTAGTGGCTTGATAAAGCGCATGTTAACGAGTGTAGCATCGGTGTTATTTGCCGCGGCTAAACTCGGTGTAACCATACTACCAAAAGCCAGTATTGCCACCTTTTTACCATAATTCTCGTGATGAGTATGATTTCCGTGATGCGTAAGTGACGACGCTCTGATCACATTACCTTTGCCAATAGGTAGCGTTTCTAGTGAATGAGTGATATGCGCGCCAGCGCCACCGCCACGTGGGTAGCGAACGGCTGCCGTTCCCTTGTATTGGTAACCTGTTGACAGCATTTGGCGACATTCATTTTCATCGCTCGCGGCCATAATAATAATATTAGGAATGCAACGTAGATAAGATAAATCAAAACTACCTGCGTGTGTTGGACCATCTGCCCCCACCAAGCCTGCACGATCAATCGCTAATAACACATCTAAATCTTGTAATGCAATATCATGAATTAACTGATCATAGGCGCGTTGTAAGAATGTACTGTAAATCGCAATGACCGGCTTTAAGCCATCAACAGCCATGCCGCCTGCAAAGGTCAAGGCATGTTGTTCTGCAATGCCAACGTCAAAGTAACGATCTGGGTATTGGTCTGCAAAAGCATTTAAGCCACTACCATCACACATGGCTGGTGTAACAGCGACCAGCTTACTGTCACTAGCAGCCATATCGACTAACCAATCTGAGAATACTTGGGTGTATGTTTTTTTGCCGCTGCTGACCTGTGAAACACCGTTGCTGGTATCAAACTTACTCACACCATGGAATTTATTTGGATCATCTTCAGCGGGGTCAAAACCTTTGCCTTTTTTTGTCACGATGTGTAAAAACTGTAGACCATCTAGCGCTCTGATATTGGTGAGTGTACTGACTAATGCATTAATATCATGGCCGTCAATGGGGCCAATATAATTAAAACCAAATTCTTCAAATAAAGTGCCACCAGGTGACAACATGCCTTTGGCATGTTCTTCAGCACGTTTCGCAAACTCTTTCACTGGCGGTATGATATCTAATACCTGTTTACTTGTTTTACGTACACTGTCGTAAAAGCGGCCTGATAATAATTTAGCCAGGTAATTATTGAGTGATCCTACATTTTTAGAAATGCTCATATCGTTGTCATTTAAAATGACTAATAAATTGGCATTGGTCTCTGCGGCATTGTTGAGCGCTTCAAATGCCATGCCTGCTGTCATGGCACCATCACCAATAATCGCCACGCTATGGCGATCTAAACCACCTAGCTTTGCTGCGACTGCCATGCCTAGTGCGGCTGAGATGGACGTGCTGGAATGGCCTGTGCCAAAGGTGTCATATTCGCTTTCAGCGATTCTTGGAAAGCCAGCAATGCCATTCGGCTTGCGTAAGCTAGACATTTCCTCACGGCGGCCAGTTAAGATTTTATGTGGGTAAGTTTGGTGACCAACATCCCAGACTAATCGATCTTCTGGCGTATTAAATACGTAATGTAGCGCAATCGTTAGCTCTACAACACCTAAATTAGATGACAAGTGACCACCCGTTTTAGAGACACTATCAATTAAAAATAACCGGAGTTCATCGGTCAATATTTTTAGTTGACTGCGATCAAAATGTCGCAAATCAGTGGGGGAGTTAATCGTATTGAGTAGTGATGACATGGGTGATTAGCTTCTATCGGTTAAAAGCTACGGCGCATAATAAAGTTAGCTAACTGTCTTAATAACTCAGCCTCTTGCTCAAATGGCGACAAGGCCTTGATTGCCGTCTGGTGAAATTCATGCGCGAGTGCTTTTGCTTTGTTGAGGCCTAAAATTGTGACATAAGTCGACTTGTTTGCATCTGCATCTTTACCCGCGGTTTTACCTAAGGTTTGGGTATCTGATTCCGCATCTAAAACATCATCGATGACTTGAAACGCCAAGCCTATGGCTTTGGAAAAGCGGTCTATGGCTTTAATTTTTTTATCGGATACATCATCTGCACTGTAAGCACCCAATAAGGTTGCCGCGTGAATTAAGGCGCCCGTTTTATGTAAATGCATGACTTCCAAATCGGCTTGTGATAAAGATACATTGGTGCTTTCTAAATCAATGGCTTGACCACCCGCCATGCCCCTAGAGCCTGTGGCGACGGCAAGTAGGTGTAACATGTTTATTTTTTGCGCATCTTGAATGTGGTTGTCTTGTGCAACAAGTTGAAAGGCTAAGCTCTGTAAAGCATCACCAACCAATAGCGCCGTCGCATCACCATATTGTTTATGCGTTGAAGGCTTTCCCCGCCGCAAATCATCATCGTCCATACAAGGCATATCGTCATGCACTAAAGAGAACGCGTGGATTAACTCCACCGCAGCCGCAGCGGCATCAGCTTTGTTACTATCAGCATTGCAAAATGAGGCTGCTGCATATGTCAGGAGTGCGCGGACGCGCTTGCCGCCATCTAGGGTTGCGTAACGCATAGCGGCATGTAAGTGAGCTGGAATAATTTTATCGGTTGGCATGTGCTGGTCTAACACGGTTTCAATCCGCGATTGCATCGCACTTGTCCAAGTGCTAAAGGCTTCATTGTTTGCTGCTACGTTGGCTGACATGTTGTTGAATTATTCTTTGTCTGGGCTAAATGCAGTGAGTTTATTGGCTTCGGAAATAATCCGCACCTCTTGTTCAGCGTTGCTTAATGATTGTTGGCATGCTTTTAGTAATTCGACACCACGTTTATAAGCATCAAGCGACTGCTCTAACGGGAGGTTTTCAGACTCCATCTTGTGGACGATGCCTTCCAATTCAGCAATCGCATCTTCATAGTTGAGTGGTGTTTCAGGTGTCTTGTTTGGCATGTCAGTTGGCTTGGTTAACGTTATTGTGCGGTATTGTTATTTGGTGTTGTTGCCTTCAAAATCACAACCACAATCACCAGAAACACTATTTTAACAAAAATCATCACTACTGGCGGATTTAACCACCATCAATTCATGATGCTTAATAAAAAAGATCGAATGTCGTCAACTTCTTCCATCGAAACGCAATGCCCCATCGCGTATTCATGCCATTGCACTTGATAGTGCTCTGCTTGCAATATCGATAATGAAACACGACTCGTTTCCATCGTAATCAGATCGTCATTCGTCCCATGGGCCATGAAGATAGGTGTTCGTTGGTTTTGTGGTGACTTCTCATCAGGAAGGGATGGTTTTAGCGGCAAGTAAGTTGACAGTGCGAGTACACCTGCCAAAGGCTTGTTGTACCGTAAGGCGGTATGTAAGGCCATTGCGCCACCTTGCGAGAATCCAGCAATTACGATTTTATCGCTAGGAATGCCTTGGTCTAACTCACCTTGAATCAATTGCTCAAGTGTCATTTGTGTTGCTGCAATACCTTCAGCATCTTCAGGGCTACCTAATGCCAACCCCAATAAATCATACCAAGCTCGCATTTCAACACCATTATTAATCGTCACTTTTCGGTGCGGCGCATGCGGCAGAATAAAGCGTAGTGTGGGTAGATTCAGCATGTCGACTACGGGCGCAAAGTCATGACCATCTGCACCTAAGCCGTGTAGCCAAATCACACTGCCTGATGGGTTTTCTGTTTGGCAGATTTCAATTGCTTGCTCGTTCATATTAGCGCTCTCATTTTTGATTCTTGTCTGTAGTAATGGTGCTATATTTTCTAGCAGCTCAAGACTAGCACTACAGCGCCGTATTTCAAATACTTTCAAACCGAAAGAAGGGTGGTAAAATAATACGTAAGAACTTTTGCTTAATGGCTTAATGAGCATTATTAATTAATAAAGATGATAAGTCTATGGTGCAAACAGGCACAAATAAACCTTTGATTGCAGGAAAAGAGTTGCTACAGCAGTTAATGCCGTTAGCGACATTATCGCCAGCAAGCTTAGAGGCCTTGGCTGAGGTGTTGGTGGTTGGAAAAGTCAGCAGGGGCGTAGACCCAACCAAAATGCGCGCACATCAAACGGAAGTGCTTTACTTAATCTCAGGTGATTTAGGGGTGCGCTATCAAAATGGTAAAAAACTCATTTTACGCGGCGGCACAGCAGCAGCTAAAAAACCAATTAATATGGAACGATTAGGTATTAAAGACACTATCGCTTTAAGCCCAATTGAAATTGTACGTATTGATTTAGATGTGTTATCCGTAACGCAAACGTGGGATCAAATGGTAGCATTGACTAATCGCATGCATGGGCAGCTTAAAAAAGTGCTTGAGAGAGTTGTGTTGGAACAGAAGCACTGATGGCTGTTGTAATTCCAGTGACTCAAGCACATTTGGCTGCATAAATCTTAACCACATTAGCTATATTTAATATGGCTAAGCATATGCTTATTATGCAGGTGTCATAGCACAAACATCTGTAGTATGAGTGTAAAAATTCGCACAAAGTATGATTACTTAATCTGGTAGTAACAGTTGTTAATATTAGTGCTTGCGGTCTTTGCAGCAATGGCTGTGCCAAGTTTCAATTTCAATTGCTAACCTTATGATACTAAACACAATGTGTTTTTAAAAGGCTGCAGGATTGTACATTTTTATTTATTGAAGCAATTAAAAAGCGGGGAAAGACCCCGCTTTTTAAAGAATGGTATGACATTTTTTGTCACATATCAATTTTGCTTACCAAATTTGCCACCATGGGTTTTTTGTCGCTTTTTTCACCACTTTTACGGGTGTTTTCTTTGATGGCTTGTTAACTGCTGCGCTTACTTTTGTAGCTTTAGAAGTTGCGCTAACTTCCGAGCTCGTTACTTTGAGCTTTCAAGTAGCTTTTTAAGGTTTTCATTACCTGGAAGGTAAATATCTGTAATGAATTGAATCGCAGCTGCTTCATCTTGACCTTCAGGAATCGGTGGATTGTTTGGAAATTGGCGGTAGAAGCGGTGGAAGAAGCGCACTTCACTTTCACCAGCATTAGGGCCTTTTTTCACGGAGATGTATGGGTTGTAGTTACTGAATGGGCCGCCTTCAAGCACTTCAAATTTAATTTTCATATTAGCATCATCAATACTTTTGATTCTCTCTTTTATTTTTCCGCCATTTTTAAGTGTAAGTGTTCTGAATGTGTCAGCACCTTTTTTTTCTACTTTGACGCTTTTAACTGTTGGGAGCCACTTTTGAACGTTTTCATAATCTTTAATCATTGCCCATGCTTTTGCAGGCTCTGCTTTAATAATGATTCTGTCATCAATTTTTTGTGGTGTTGGGCCGTGAGCTGCAGCGCTTACTGAAAATACTGCCATGGCGATGAGTGCTAAAAACTTCTTCATAAATGGTCTCCAATAGTGTTGTAAATAACTTAAAACTAAATAATCTAAACTAGATAACTGCTTATTATAAATGACTTCCTAGTTTAAGCCTATGGTATCAATAACGTATTTTGATGTATCGGGTTGACGTGTTTCACTATTTTTTATGCTTTATAAACTGCCCAAAGGCCCGTGGTTTGTCGCCTACAGGAATGGTGTTAATGACCTTGTTGGTTTTTGCATTAATGACGGTGACATTGTTTTCACCCCAGTTTGCAACGTAGACCAAATCGTTTTCTGTATCATAATCAATCCCTTCTGGTGTTTCGCCAACCGTAACAGTTGCAATGATTTTTTTGCTTGGGATATCAATAACAGAAACACTTTCGTCTAGTGTGTTGGTGACATACAGTGTTTGATTGTCTGGGCTAGCAACTGCGCAATAGGGATGGTCATCTACTGCTAATATGGTTTGCTCCCATGTTTGGGTGTTGATAAGGCTGACCGTGTTGTCATAGACGTTTGCGCTATAAAGCATGCTGCCATCTATGCTAAGTGTGATCCCGAAAGGGTGTTTGCCGACGGCAATGCGCTGCTGTGTGCTGAGGTCTTGCGTGTCTAATATGACTATCTCGTTGGAGTCGCGCGCAGTAATATATAGGCGCTGATTGTCTGGGCTAACGATAATGCCAGCTGGTGCTTTTTCTACAATCACCTTTTGCTTAATAGCATATGTTATTGGGTCAATGGCGAGTATGCGGTTACTATACCAATCGGCGACATACAGCGTCTGGTTATCGGGAGAGGCTGCGATGCCAACAGGGGAACCTGAGACTGGAATATGGTGAATTACTTTGTTTGTATTCGTATCAATGACAGTAACGTTTTGATCTTCTACATTGGTAACAAACACACGGTGCAAGTCAGCTGCATTAGCAATGCCAACAGGCGCTTTGCCGACGACAATGGTCTCAATCACTTTTTGTTGCTTGGTATCAATCACAGAGACCGTGTTGTCACCTTGGTTGGTAATGTAGGCAAGGTTGGACTGTGTGCAAGCACTTAACATTAAAGACAGTAAAACGTATAAAAATACGTGGTGGGCAAAATACATGACAGCTCCTCTGATGTGACATATTATAGGTTAAATCGTAAGCGCTGCTTTCATTCAAGCCTAAAGTATGAAAAAATCAGGGTATAAAATATTAAGTAGGTAGTAGCAGTTATGTTAGATAGTGACGGGTTTCGGCCGAATGTAGGGATTGTGGTGTGTAATGCGCAAAACAAAGTGTTTTGGGGTAAGCGTATTCGCGAGCATGCTTGGCAGTTTCCACAGGGTGGCATTGATCATGGAGAGAGCCCTGAAGTGGCGATGTATCGTGAACTGATGGAAGAGGTAGGTTTGCGTCCAGAGCATGTTGAAATTTTAGGCCGTACCCGAGACTGGTTACGTTATGAAGTGCCAACTAATTGGATAAGACGTGAATGGCGTAGTAGCTATCGCGGTCAAAAGCAAATTTGGTTTTTGTTGCGTTTGGTTGGGCGCGATACCGATGTGTCATTACGCGCGACACCACATCCGGAATTTGACGCTTGGCGTTGGAGTGATTACTGGGTGCCGCTTGAAGATGTGGTGGTATTTAAACGTGAAGTTTATAAGATGGCATTAAATGAATTGGCTGTTTATTTGCATAACAAGCCAAAAAACGCAGAAGCAAATCAGCCTGACGTGAAGGCCAAGGAAGCTAGCGGCTACTAAGTTGGTTGGTCAACCTGGCTTGTTGCTTTAAGTCGCTGCTTTATTTCCCATGCCTTCGCCTAATTGAATTGGGTGAGTCGGCTGCCAGTTTTTATTGAAGGATAACGCGTCTTTCTCAAAAAGCATGACGACAGTCGAGCCGAGTAAGAAGCGTCCCATTTCTTCTCCTTGCTCCAAGCTGATTTCTTGATTCGTATATGCCCACTTCCGAACTGACTGACTGCGTGGCGGATTGATAATGCCATGCCAAACGGTTGCCATACTCCCAACGATAGTTGCGCCAACCAATACCATCAAAAATCGACCATGCGCCTCTGATGAGAATTCACAAACCACACGCTCATTGCGCGCAAATAAATTAGGTACATTTTCTGCGGTTGTTGGGTTAACTGAGAATAAATCACCCGGCACATAAGTCATGCTGATTAATTTTCCAGCGCAAGGCATGTGAATGCGGTGATAATCTTTGGGGCTTAAGTACAAGCAGGCAAAGTGCCCATCTTCAAAATGACTGGCTAATGGCACATTGCCAGCGACGAGCGCTAATGTTGAATAGCCATGTCCTTTTGCCTGAAAGATTTGGTTTTTCTGGATTGCACCCAACTGACTAATCGCACCGTCAACAGGGCAGATAAAATCAGCTTTTGCAATTGGTCTTGCATCTTCTTTTAATGGACGCGTAAAGAAGTCATTAAAAGTTTTATAGCTATTAATGTCTGAGTTATCCGCTTCTTGCATATTCACTTGATAGCGCTGGACGAACCACGTAATCACCTTGGGCGTGAGTTTTGGGCACTCGAAATTGGCTAGCTTGCCAGCAATGATGGTGATGAGTCGCTTCGGTGCAAGGTGCTGTAAAAGAATAGTAAGTTTCAATGCGTGCTCTCTTTGTGAATCGTGGCTTATATTTTACTAGAAATGAATAAAGAAAAAGCACAGACCTGACGGACTGTGCTTTTATTATTGTTACTTAAATGCATTGCTTAGTTTTTTGTTTTATCAACAATCTTATTCGCTGCAATTGAAGGCATCATGGAACGTAATTTTGCACCAGTAATTTCAATTGGGTGTGCGGCATTGTTACGACGTCGCGCTGTCATTGAAGGGTAATTTGATGCACCTTCAGCGATGAACATTTTTGCGTATTCGCCAGATTGAATACGTTTCAATGCATTGCGCATTGCGGCACGTGATTCTTCATTAATCACTTCAGGGCCAGTCACATACTCACCGTACTCAGCGTTGTTTGAGATGGAATAGTTCATGTCAGCAATGCCGCCTTCGAACATCAAATCTACAATCAATTTTAATTCGTGTAAGCATTCGAAGTAAGCCATTTCTGGGGCATAACCAGCTTCAGTTAATGTTTCGAAGCCCATTTTAACTAGCTCAACAGCGCCGCCACATAGAACAGCTTGTTCACCAAATAGATCAGTCTCTGTTTCATCTTTAAAGGTTGTTTCGATAATGCCTGTGCGACCGCCACCAACGCCCATTGCGTAAGAAAGTGCAAGGTCTTTTGCTTTGCTAGATGCATCTTGGTAAATTGCGATTAAGTCAGGAATGCCGCTACCGCGTACGAATTCTGAACGTACAGTATGACCTGGTGCTTTTGGAGCAATCATGATGACGTCCATGTCAGCGCGTGGCACTACTTGATTGTAGTGAATCGCAAAGCCATGTGCAAATGCTAATGTACCGCCTTGTTTAAGGTTTGGTGCAATCACTTCTTCGTAAAGCTCTTTTTGGAATTCGTCTGGTGTCAAAATCATGACAACGTCAGCTGCTTTGATGGCCTCTGCTGCTTCAGTGACTTTTAAGCCTTCATTTTCAGCTTTTTTCCATGATGCAGAGCCTGTACGCAAACCAACAGTAACATCTACGCCTGAATCTTTAAGGTTTAACGCATGTGCGTGGCCTTGTGAGCCGTAACCAATAATAGCTACTTTTTTGCTTTTGATGATGCTGAGGTCAGCGTCTTTGTCGTAATAGACTTTCATTTAATTTCCTTTAAAAACAATTTCTTGTCTTGATTATAGTTTGAGAATTCTATCGCCGCGGCCAATACCTGACGCGCCAGTTCTTACTGTTTCTAAAATTGCGCTTGTGTCTAAGCTTTCAATAAAGGCATCCAGCTTATGACCAGAGCCAGTGAGTTCAATTGTGAAGCTACCATCGGCGACATCAATGATGCGTCCGCGGAAAATATCACACATGCGTTTCATTTCATCACGGTGAGCAGCAGATGCCCTGACTTTGATGAGCATGAGTTCACGCTCAATATGCTTGCCATCATTTAAATCTAACACTTTTACCACATCAATCAACTTATTCAGCTGCTTGATGATTTGCTCGATTACGGCATCACTAGCACTAGTAACAATAGTCATGCGGGACAACGTTGCATCTTCTGTTGTTGCGACCGTAAGCGACTCAATGTTGTAACCACGTGCTGAGAATAAACCAGCGACGCGTGATAATGCGCCTGGTTCGTTTTCCATGAGGATAGAGATAATATGACGCATTATGACTCCTTACCTGTAATCATTTCAGATAAGCCTTTGCCGTTTGGTATCATCGGGAACACATTTTCTGATTGATCTGTAATAAAGTCCATAAATACAAGGCGATCTTTTAATTTTGGGCTAAATGCTTCTCTCAGTGCACCTTCAACATCTGCTGGATCAGTAATGCGCATTCCAATATGGCCATAAGATTCAGCTAGCTTAATAAAGTCGGGTAGTGCATCCATATAAGATTCTGAGTAGCGATTCTCATAGAAAAATTCTTGCCACTGCCTTACCATACCCATATAGCGATTGTTTAATGTAATTACTTTTATTGGCAGCTCATATTGCTTGCAGGTAGAAAGCTCTTGAATACACATTTGTATGGATGCTTCACCTGTAACGCAAGCAACTTGAGCGTCTGGGTGTGCTAATTGCACGCCCATTGCATATGGTAAGCCCACGCCCATGGTGCCTAAGCCGCCAGAGTTGATCCAGCGACGCGGCTTGTCAAATGGATAGTACTGTGCGGCCCACATTTGATGTTGACCAACATCAGAAGTGATAAAAGCATCGCCTTTAGTTACTTCGTATAGTGACTTAATCACTTGTTGTGGCTTAATAAGTTTTTCGTCTAAAGTAAACTCTGAGAATTTTTTTGCACGCCACACTTCAATTTGCAGCATCCATTCCGCTAGCGCTGCTGTATTCTGTACTGGCTTTTCAGATTTAATCAAATCATTCAAATCAGCTAGTACTGATTTCACATCACCAACAATTGGCACATCAATCCTTACACGCTTAGAAATGGATGATGGATCAATATCAATATGAATAATGGTCCGTGGGCGGCTCAAGAAGTGCTCAGGGTTACCTATCACGCGATCATCAAAGCGGGCACCAACAGCAATCAATACATCGCACTCTTGCACTGCCATGTTGGCTTCATACGTGCCGTGCATGCCAAGCCAGCCTAATGATTGTTTATCTGTTGCTGGGTAGCCTCCCAAGCCCATTAATGTGCTTGTGGTTGGTAGGCCTAACGATTGAATGAACTGAGTAAGTTCTGCTGCTGCATTGCCTAATACGACTCCACCACCAGTGTAGACCATCGGGCGCTTTGCTTCTGCAAGAAGCTTAAGCGCTTTCTTGATTTGTCCAGAGTGTCCTTTAGTAATAGGGTTGTATGAACGCATCTCCACCGTTTTGGGATACTCGAAACTGTTTAATGTTGCGGTAATGTCTTTAGGGATATCAACAAGCACTGGCCCAGGCCGGCCTGTAGATGCCACATGAAAAGCCTTTTTCATCACTGAAGCAATATCATTGATGTCTTTAATTAAAAAGTTATGTTTGACACAAGGACGAGTAATACCAACCGTATCGCATTCTTGGAATGCATCTTCACCAATGGCGTAAGTCGGTACTTGACCGCTAATGACGACGATTGGAATTGAGTCCATATAAGCGGTTGCAATGCCAGTAACCGCATTCGTTGCGCCTGGGCCAGATGTCACTAAAGCAACGCCGACTTTACCAGTTGAGCGTGAGTAAGCATCAGCTGCGTGTAGCGCTGCTTGCTCATGACGCACTAAGATATGTTTGAATTTATCCTGTTGATAAATTGCATCATATATATTAAGCACGGCCCCACCAGGATAGCCAAATACAAATTCAACTTTTTCTTCATGTAGGCACTTAATTAGAATCTCGGCCCCTGTAAATTGAGGGGATGTTTCTTGCTTGTCGTTGGGGTTGGAAACTTGAGTCATATAGCATGCAATTATAGTAGTTTGTACGAACCCCACACAATAACGGGTTGCCTATAGTTGGTCAAGATTACAAGCCAATTAAAGTTAGTTTAATCATTAGCTTGACAATGTAAATGATAATCATTATTATTTACAAACAGTTCGTTAATCACAAAGAGTCAAAGGATGAATATGGGAACAGTGATGAGTAAGGTAACACTACCGAGTAATGAGCTTTATAAAGTTATTTATAGCCAGACACAAGATATGGTGGTGCTTGAGATTGGCGGTACATCTTTAAAGTTGGATGCGGTTAGTTTTATGAGGATGAATGAAATGATGCGCAAAGCGGCAGCAAGATTGGCGTTGCAAACAAAGCTAAATGTAAAATAAAGCTTTACATTGTTAATACGAATCATTACCATTAGCATTACTTAAGAAATCGGGTGGTAAATATGCATACAAACAATTTGAAAACATCGGTAGCAGAGGGTAAGAGCTCGTTGTTTGATCCGGAATTGCCTACAGCAAATGATGTGATGGTAGCAATTTGTTGTGTCACCACACGCTATGCATTAAATCCGTCAATCGATTTGGCAAAGTTAGCACTTCGCTTGGCAGGTAATCTTAGTGCACCCGAAGTGAATAAGAGTGAACACTTAGATGCAGTTGCTAAAACGTTAATCGAACAGTGGAAAAGTGTCTTAATAGAATATCAATTAATTGATGCAAGTGTTATGCCGCAACATAATTTGTTGCAATAACATCAGATAAAAGTTTAGGAAAAAGTATGTCAAGACTAACAGGCCCAAGAGTCAAAATAATGCGTGCATTAGGTTTGGATTTGCCAGGGCTATCGCGTAAGAGTATAGAGGCAAGGCCGACGCCACCAGGGCAGCATGGCCAAAAAGCAACGCGCAAGCGCATCTCAGATTACGGTGTCAAATTAAAAGAGAAGCAGAAAATCCGTTTTAATTATGGCTTAACTGAAACACAAATGCGGCGCTTAATCGTGGATGCGAGAAAAGGCAAGGCGCCGACAGGGGAGAGCTTAGTACAGCTACTCGAAAGGCGTTTTGATAATGTAGTATTCCGTGCAGGGTTTGCACCAACAACCATTGCTGCTAGGCAATTAGTGACACACGGCCACTTTCTACTCAATGGCAAGCGTGCGAATATACCTTCAATTAGATTGAAAGTAGGCGATGTGGTGTCAATTAGAAGTAAGAGTAAACAGATACCAATTGTTGTGGACTCAATAAAAGAGCCCTCATTAACGCGGCCGGAATGGCTTACTTGGGATGCGCAACAGGCATTAGCAACACTTGCGCATTATCCGAGTATTGAGGATGTGCCGTTTGAGGTAGATTTACAGTTAGTCGTAGAATTTTATGCTAATCGAGTGTAGGAGTAATTGATTAGTAACAGAATTTAAGTTGGTCCTAACCCATCTTGAATGTAGCAAATGTATAGCAATATGCATCTCCTTAGATCGTGAACGATCTTTTTAGACCGCTTTCAATGAGAGTTGATGTAAGTCGGTTTTTTTTATTAAAAAATTTATCTAAATGATGCAATTAGTAAACATAGTTGGGGCGTTTAAGCTAAAGCCTAAATTTAAAATGATTATTAAGAAAGCAGAGTAGGCATGAATATTCTACAGTTAAAAGAGCTGAACACTCAAGACATGCTAGGTGATACAAAAATGATTTTTATTTTACATTTAGGTCAGCGTTACTTATTGAGCGTTACAAAGCAACAAAAACTATTACTGACAAAAGTAAAGCATGATTTCTAAAAATGAACAGATATATTTGTCTTAAAGGAAGCCACCATGAACCCAGAAAATACACATAAGAGGATACAACTTAATCAAAACGGAAGTGGAAAAATTGAATATTGTGAGGGCTGTGATGTTGTGGAAATGGAAATGGGGCCAGTGAGTGTGCGATTGCAGGCACAAGATTTAGCGCTATTCAGCACACTTATCCAAGAGGCTGAAATGCACTTACGTTATCACAAGCTAGAAAAAACAAAGTTTGAAGCGGGAGTGATTAAGGTCGGGGAGATGCATTGAGTGCAGTGTTGTTACTAAACGGATCTGCAAGCCACCTTCCTTTAGCAATGGTGAAAAGCCAAAACAGATATGATGGGTTAGCACTGCAGTTACAAAAGACAACAAATGTCATTGGAGCACAGTTATTTAACCTTGCTATTAAGTCAAATAACAGTGGCATAAAACAAACGCGGACAACTTGGTCAAAAGTTTTCTTTTTGTTGCTAGTGATGCTAGTACATACAGCAGTTTTTTCTATGTTGGTAAATGGCCAACCGCCGCCAGTGAAAATGGAAAAGTCAGGAGCACCAATATTGATTAGTATTGTAGCACCGCCAATGCCTGAACCTGAAATGATACCAATTATTGCCCCAGTAAAAATAACTAAAAAACCTAAAACGAAGCCTATGGTTAAGCCTAAAAAGGTAATTAAGAAGGCTGTTCCCTTCGTTGAAGCAAGTCAGCCAGTAGTTGAAGCAGCCATAGAGCCAAGGATAGAAAATGTTTTACTGAAAGATAACGTGGAGGTGGCTGCTCCAGTGTTAGCCGCAGCCAATAAGGCGGCAGAAGTTGTGCAGGTAGAAGAAAAAATTGAGCCACCTAAGTTTGGTGTGTCTTATTTAAATAACCCTGTGCCAAGTTACCCTCGTTTTTCTCGTCGGAAAGGAGATGAGGGGAGAGTGTTACTTAAGGTGCTCGTCACTGCTAAAGGCGTACCAGGCCAAGTAGAAGTTGAAAACAGCAGTGGGTATAAACGTTTAGACGAAGCAGCGATAAATGCTGTGCAAAACTGGCACTTTATCCCTGCACGTAAAGGGGCTGAAGCACTGAGTGCTTATGTGCTAGTGCCGGTTAAATTTTCATTAAACAATTAATTTATTGGCTCAGCTTAACGTTTTATTAAAAATTACAGGATCAGCATGCAAACAACAGAACTATTTAATAGTGCAGACTTTATTGCACAAAGTGGCTTTCTTTCTATATTAGTAGCGATGGCTTTACTCGTTATGTCAGTGCTCAGTTGGTATTACATTATTACCAAGGCCTATCAAGGATATAAAATCAAATCAAGTATTAAGCGATATCTGGCTAATTTTTGGGGTAAACCAACATTGCAAGTGGCGATGCAAATGCAAGATACACAATCCCCAGCCTATCGCTTATTGATTACAGCAGTTGAATCTGCGCAGCACCACCAACAACATGGGAGTAAGAACCTTGCTGCCACCTGTAGTCAAGATGAATTTATTGCACGTAATTTGCGACGGACATTATCACAAGAACAGTCAGAGTTAGAGTCCGGACTGTCACTATTAGCTTCTGTCGGAAGTATTGCTCCATTTGTTGGTTTACTAGGCACTGTGTGGGGTATTTACCATGCATTAGCAGCAATCGGTATGAGTGGGCAAGCATCAATTGATAAGGTTGCGGGTCCAGTTGGTGAGGCTCTAATTATGACAGCCATTGGTTTAGCAGTTGCTATTCCAGCCGTACTTGCTTATAACGGATACATTAAATCTAATCGCTTAATCATGACGAAGCTAGATAGTTTTGCACAGGACCTGCACACTTTACTCACTACTGGCGCTCCTTTAGTCATAAAGCAAGGGACAGCAAAAGACAATATTGCCCAGTTTAAACGAACAATTGATGCAAGTGGTGCTGACGCCTCTACAGCCAAAGGTATGCCAGCATGATAGGAAGTAACCCATTATCAGCTGGTGAGCATGCGCAACCTATGAGTGAAATTAACACAACACCATTAGTTGATGTAATGTTGGTGTTGTTAGTTATTTTTATTATTACAGCACCTATTCTCTCACACACAGTCAAAGTAGAGTTACCACAAGCCACAAGCCAACCGTTGTTAGATAAGCAAGAAGTGATTAGCGTGTCTATCAATGAAGTTGGGCAACTTTTTTGGAATGATACACATTTAGTGAAGGGAGAGTTGTTGCAAAAGTTGACACAAGTTGCCGATCAAAAACCACAACCAGAGCTGCAGATAAGGGCGGATAAAGCGACCCGTTATCAAGTGTTAGCTGAGGTGATGGCGGAGGCACAAAATACAGGCATAACAAAAATCGGCTTTGTAAGTGAACCAAAAGTGAGTGAATAGTCATTGGTTTAATTAACCCCACGTCTTGGGACCATGAGCGATCTAGCCTAAATTGTATAACTGCTCAGTAACCTATTTGATTCTCATTGATAAATCAATGGCTTGTATATTTTTGGTTAATGCACCAACTGAGATGCGGTCTACGCCAGTTTCTGCGATTTGCCGCACAGTACTTAAATCTACACTGCCAGAACCTTCTAACAAGGCTTTTCCATTATTAGTTTTGACAGCGGTGCGCATATCTTCCAAACTAAAGTCATCAAGCAATACGCTAGTTGCGCCAGCAGCTAAGGCTTCATTGAGTTCTGATAAGTTTTCTACTTCAATTTGTATCGATGCAGACGTGTCTAATGCCAGTGCTTGTTGTAGTGCTGCGGCAATGCTTCCTGCGGCTGCTATATGATTCTCTTTAATTAAGATGCCTTCATATAGTGCGAGTCGTTGATTAAACCCGCCGCCAATGGTGACTGCATATTTTTGAGCTAAACGTAAACCTGGTAGCGTTTTTCGGGTGTCGTGTATTTTAGCTTTAGTGCCTTCAACTAACTTTACGTATTGCTGTGTGTGTGTGGCGACAGCTGATAAGGTTTGCAGGAAATTAAGCGCACAACGTTCAGCCGTAAGTAACGAACGTGCATTACCATGAATTTCACATAAAACCTGATTAGGGCTGACGACATCACCTTCTGACACCTGCCAGTTAATTTCGACGCATTCATCGATTTGTTTAAAGCACGCATTCACCCAATCGACACCGCAGATAACAGCCTGCTCGCGTGAAATAATGGTCGCATTAGTGTGTGTGTTGGGAATCAGTGATGCTGTCAAATCACCAGTGCCGACATCTTCGGTAAGTGCGGTTTTTACAAGCATATCGACGAGTAGATTGAATTGCTGGCTACCGCGAGGATAATGATTTGTCATTAGAGGGGCGTTCATATTTGCATTATAATGCAGTTAGAAATTTAAAACTTGGTAACGAACACATGAAACTCTTATATACCCCGAATAGCCCATATGCACGTAAAGTGCGCGTAGTTGCCATTGAAAAACATATCGAGATGCAACTACAAGAGGTGGTGTTGGGTGATGCTGATTCGCCCTTGTTACAATATAACCCACTGGGGAAAGTGCCGACATTGGTTCTGAATGATGATGTCGCGTTATATGACTCTCGTGTGATTGTTGAATACTTGGCAGCCAGAACGCCAGTGAATCAACTCTTACCAGATGAAAGTAAGTTAAAAGTAGAAGTCATGCGTTGGGAGGCGTTGGCTGATGGCGTATGTGATGCTGCTGTTGCCATTGGACTTGAGTGCCGTAAACCTGAGGCTGAGCAATCAGCAGCGACGCTAAAAAAACAATGGTTAAAAGTCGATAATGGTTTAGCGGCACTGAATAAAGACATCAGTAAAAAGAAATGGTGTGTCAACGAGACCTTTAGCTTGGCTGATATTGCCGTTGGCTGCTTACTCGGCTTTGTCGACTTGCGATTGAAACAGCTAAATTGGCAAAGCCAATATCCGAATTTATCGAAGCACTTTACGATATTAAGTAAGCGCCCTAGCTTTAAAGAAACTGCGCCAATTCCGAATTAAGCGAACTCGGTGTTGAGGCCTAAACAGCCCCAGTAATAATACCGCCGCCTAAGCAAACATTGCTTTCATAAATCACGGCTGATTGCCCTGGGGTGATGGCCCATTGTTTTTGGCCAAAGCGAATATCCACCTCTTCTGCATTCATAGCATCAATTTCACACGGCGCATCCGGTTGGCGGTAGCGGGTTTTGGCTGCATATACCCAATTCGTCTTAGGCTCCTTACCGCTAATCCAATGGAGTTGTCCTGCCTTTAAGCCATCGTTGAGTAATAATGGATGGTCGTGGCCTTGCACAACGGTGAGCTCATTGGTTGCCATGTCTTTTGCCGCAACAAACCAAGGCTCGCCATTGCTATCGCGGCTACCACCAATTTTCAAGCCTTGACGCTGGCCTAATGTGTAATACATCAAACCATCATGTTGACCAACCACTTTACCTGCTGGCGTTTTCATGACGCCTGGATTTTTGGGTAAATAACGTTGCAAGAATTCTTGGAATGGACGCTCACCAATAAAGCAAATGCCAGTCGAATCCTTTTTTTCAGCATTCGCTAAGCCAGCATCACGTGCCATTTCACGTACTTCACGTTTTAAAAGTTGGCCTAATGGGAACAGTGTTTTGCTCAGTTGAGCTTGATTTAAGCGATGTAAAAAATAGCTTTGATCTTTACTACCATCATCCGCTTTTAATAATTGGTAGTTCCCAGTTTGGAGAGGATTTTCACGTACTTGTGCATAATGACCAGTGGCGATTAAGTCGCCGCCCATTTCCATGGCATGATCTAGGAAAGCTTTAAATTTAATTTCCGCATTACACAGAATGTCTGGGTTAGGTGTACGACCCGCTTCATACTCAGATAAAAAATTAGCAAATACACGGTCTTTATACTCTTTACTAAAGTTAACCGCTTCAATCTCAATATCGAGTTTATCGGCGACTGAAACGGCATCAATTAAGTCTTGCTTGCTTGAGCAATACTCATCATCATCATCATCTTCCCAGTTTTTCATGAAAAGGCCGGTGACATCATAGCCTTGCTGTTTTAGTAGCATGGCCGTAACGGAGGAATCTACGCCGCCAGATAGGCCAACGATTACTTTGGTTTTGTTCATGCGTTAGCTTTACTCATAAGTGTGTGATTGTTTCCAATGGGTGCTGTTTGCCAGCAAGATAATCTTCAAAGCAGCTGAGTACTTGCTCGCTACGCATTAAATGTTGTTGTGCTCTAATTTCATCAATACTCATCCAAACCGCTCTAATAATGCCAGTATCTAAAGCTTGCTCAGGATAGTGGCTAACCACTTTCCCGATAAAGGCAAAGCGTAAATATGTCGTATCATTGTGATCATGCTTCCAATGATAAATGCCGAGTAATGCCTCTGGTGTGAAATCATAAGCTGTTTCTTCCAGCGTTTCACGTATCACCGCATGGGTGATGGTTTCATTGTCTTCTAAATGCCCCGCTGGCTGATTAAAACGATTGCCACGGCTAGTCGTTTCTTCTACAAGTAAGAACTTGCCACCCTGTTCTACAATTGCTGCGACGGTTGCATGGGGCTTCCAAATGGCTTTTTTCACAGTTTCTTTTTTCACGCGAATCGTCTTAAATCAATGTTTACCCTATTTTACGCTAAGCGGAACATTGCGGATAGTTGAAGATACGGACCTAAAGAGGCGGTTGTTTGTAAACTACGACAAGAAATAAGTAATCATTTGGCAAACTGAAGTTAGTCAATTAAAGTGTCGGCATGAAAATAAACAAGAATAGACAAACGTTGATACTAGCCTCCCGAAGCCCGCGTCGGACTGAATTGCTTAAACAAATTGGTATTGATTGTATTATATTACCTGCGAATATTGATGAATCACTCAAGCATGATGAGTTGCCCAGTCAATATGTGATGCGGCTGGCTAAAGAAAAAGCACTAGCAACAGCTAGTAATATGAAAAAAGAATATTCAAACTTGGTCGTGTTGGCGGCTGATACAACCGTTTGTGTCGGGAGTGAAGTATTGGGTAAACCAGAAAATGATGCAGATGCATTGCAAATGCTAAAAAGCTTATCAGGTACAACACATGAAGTGCATACGGCTGTGGCAGCCTATTTCAATGGTAAGGTGAGTGTGGTGCTGAATACAACGACTGTTGAAATGATGCGCCTTTCTAAGGAGACGATTAATGCCTATATTGCATCTGGCGAACATCGGGACAAGGCAGGGAGTTATGGCATACAAGGTAGAGCTGCTGCTTGGATAAAGCATATTGATGGCAGCTATTCAGGTGTAATGGGTTTGCCACTGTTTGAAACAGCACAATTGATTAAAAAAGTTGCAGCTGAAAAATGATAACTATATCAATTTAAAAGCATCTAAATTTGAACCATCTAATTTAAATTATATAAAAAGAGTACATTTTGGGACAAGAAATATTAATTAATGTAACACCTCAAGAAACCCGTGTAGCAGTGCTAGAACAAGGCGTTGCACAAGAGCTGCATATCGAGCGCAGTTCATCGCTGGGCATTGTGGGCAATATTTACTTTGGCAAAGTGTGCCGTGTGTTGCCAGGCATGCAATCAGCTTTTGTTGAAATTGGCTTACAACGCGCGGCGTTTTTACACGCAGGCGATATTAAAGAGTGTAAGAGCGATGATGTCATTAAGCCTGCCAAGCCAATACAAGAAGTTTTGCATGAAGGTCAGCTTATTATTGTGCAAGTGATTAAGGAGCCGATTGGTACAAAAGGCGCACGCCTGACGACAGAGGTGAGTATTGCTGGTCGCTTTTTAGTCTATTTGCCGCATCAAGGGCATATTGGCGTTTCACAGAGAATTGAGGATGAAGACGAGCGAGAGCTATTACGTAATCGCTTAATAGAACTACTGCCTAAAGACAGAAAGGGCGGGTTTATTATTCGCACCATGTCTGAAAATGCGACTGATGAAGAGCTGTTGGCCGATATCGCTTATCTAGAAAAGGTATGGGCGAAAATCAAAGAAGACAGCAAGGTTGCCACAGAGCGTTCACTGATATTTTATGATTTAAGCTTGCCAAGGCGGGTGCTAAGAGATGTTGTGAATCCAGATACCGTGAGTATTCGCGTAGACTCAAAAGAAACCTATGAACGTATGAAGGAGTTTGCCGAGCTGTATGTGGTGAATGCGGTTAAGCCGCTTACACATTACAAAGGACAGCGTCCGATTTTTGATTTTTACAATATTGAAGAAGAGTTTGAGCAGGCTTTTTCACGTAAAGTTGGCCTTAAATCTGGCGGTTATTTGATTTTTGATCAAACAGAAGCCTTGACGACGGTTGATGTGAATACCGGTAGCTTTGTCAGCGGTAAAAGCTTGTCAGATACGATTTTTAAAACCAACTTAGAGGCTGCGCAAGGCATTGCGCAGCAGCTAAGGTTGCGTAATTTGGGCGGCATTATCATTATTGATTTTATCGATATGGATGAGGATGCGCAGCGTGAAAAAGTACTAGAAGAACTGAAGAAAGCGGTTAGTGTTGATCGTGCCAGAACCAATGTAAACGGCTTTACCCAGTTGGGCTTGGTTGAAATGACGCGCAAGCGAACCCGTGAAAGCCTGGCGCACATGTTGTGTCAGTCATGTGAAATTTGCCAAGGCCGTGGCGAGCATAAAACGGCACAAACCATTGCCTATGAAATTATGCGCGAATTATTGCGAGAGTCTAAACAGTTTGAAGCAAAAGAATTTAAAATCATTGCCTCACCAAGCGTGATTAGCTTGTTGCAAGATGAGGAGTCACAAAGTTTGGCAAACTTATCTGACTTTATCAACACACGCATTGTGCTAGAAGTGGATGGCGAGTTCTCACCTGAAGTGTTTGAGGTGGTGTGGTCTTGATTGCCGTTGTTTGAGTTCTTAGAGGAACATCGATAAGCTTCTAGTTAGCGTACCAATCACCGATACATTTAGCATTTGTAGTAACAGAATGGCGACAAGTGGGGAGAAGTCAATTCCACCCATCGTTGGTATGATGCGCTGAATAGGGCCAAGAATAGGGCGCGTAATACTATGCAATACTGGTGCGATTGGTGAGTGTGGATTAACCCAGCTTAAAATGACATGTGACAGGAGTGCGTAAAAGAAGATATCCAATATTGCTGATACGACGCCAATTAAACTCAGTGCGAAAATGTTCGGCCAAACTGGGACATCTGCTACTGCGAATAGGAAGTCACTTAACCAAAGCATCACAAACTTTAAAATCACCTGCGTAATAAATGCTAACAGCAGTGTGGATAAATCATTTTTTTTCCAACTAGGCACAAACCGTCGTGCTGGTTTTACGGCGAAATCAGTTAGTGCCATCACCATTTGGCCAATCGGGTTGTGAAAAGACACCCGTAACGCTTGCATGATAAAACGCAGTAAAAACATCATGGTTAATAAGCCGAGAACGGCATTAAGTAAAAACTGTAGTGCGCTGGATATCATTTGGATTAAGCCTTTATTGTTTGTCGATTGGTTATCATTAAATTGAGTGTACTTTAATGACTTTTACTTAATTCATCACCTAGTGATTGTGATCGAATATACGCTTGTTTTGCCGCCAACATAACCGCCTCTTTGACTTTGCTGTTTTCTAAACTGAGCAGGCCCTGTTCTGTTGTGCCGCCTTTAGATGTAACTTGTTCACGCAGTGTTGAGACAGGGGTGTCGTTAATGGCGGCTAATAAACTAGCGCCTTTAAAGGTCGCCAGACTTAACTGTTTTGCATCTTTATCATTGAGACCTAAGGCAAGCGCTGCGGCCTCCAGTGCCTCTATGAGATAAAATACATAAGCAGGACCACTGCCAGAAATAGCGGTCACGGCATCGAGTTTATCTTCACTATCAACCCATAAAGTACTGCCTGCTGAACTTAATACTTTATCTGCGATGCCGATTTGCTTTTCTGACACAGAGGGTAGTGCATAAAGCCCTGTTATGCCCGCTTGAATTTGCGCTGGCGTATTAGGCATGGCTCGCACAATAGTTGAATAATGACCTAACCAAGCACTTAAGTCTTTGAGTCGAATGCCCGCTGCAATTGAAATCACTAACTGCTGACTTAATATCGGCGCAAGGTCATTTGCTAACGTATGTAACTGCTGTGGTTTTACGGCTAACACAATGGCGTCGCATTGCGTAATGTCAGCTAGTTCACTCGTTGCTTTCACGCCAAATATCTGCTCTAAATGGATGTGTTTTTGGCTGTCCAGCTCAACAACACTGATGCTAGCCATAGGGAACTGCTGTGTTTGCAGCCCTGCAAGCATGGCTTGCGCCATATTCCCACCACCGATAAATGCTAATTTCATTGTTAAGCTCTCAGTTCTTGAGTTTAATACTTAGGTTACGCTTTTGAAGGTTTCTGTCGGGCACCAAAAAGTGCAGATCCAATGCGCACAATAGTAGCACCTTCTTCAATTGCTGCCACATAATCTCCTGACATCCCGATCGATAAGGTATCAAGTTCTAAAGTGGCAAGGTCATCACTTTGCTGTAACTGTGTTAATGATGCTTTTACTATTCTAAATTGATCGTGTTGTTTTTCAATATTATTGGTAGGTGCAGGAATTGCCATCAGGCCCCTTAGTTTAATGTGCGGAAGCGCAATGACTTCTTTTGCAAGTGCATGCAGTTCCTCTGCTTGTGTGCCGCTTTTGGTAAATTCATTACTACTATTGATTTGAATGCAAATGTTAAGTGGCGGCAATGCTGCTTCGCCACGCGCTTTTGATAGGCGCTGGGCGATTTTAAGGCGGTCAACAGATTGTACCCAATCAAAATGCTGTGCAATCAATTGTGCTTTATTGCTCTGAATAGGGCCAATAAAATGCCATTCTATTTTGCAGTCAGCCAATTCACTTTGCTTCACAATAGCTTCTTGGACATAGTTTTCACCAAATGCGGTTTGGCCAGCTAAATATGCAGCTCGAAGTTGATCTGCACTTTGTGATTTACTGACAGCGAGTAACTTTACAAGGCCTGTGCGGTTGGCATGATTGCTCGCTTGTAGAATATTTGCTTGCATTGCTTGCAAGGAATCAGAAATTAAGGTCATAATTAAGCGGTATTTAGAATATACTTTATGTAGAATCTCAAGGCATAGTGCTTTAAGTATTAAATCTTAAGTATTAAATCTTAAGTATTAAATCTTAAGTATTAAAT
>JAPKBG010000027.1 GCA_028823485.1 Methylophilaceae bacterium
CATCGTGATATAAAAAACTGTTTATGATCAGGAGGGTCTGTTTTGATACGTTATTTCATTGTGGGTAGCGTTGTGGGTAGAGATTTTAATTCATATTAATTATAAATTAAATCAGTTACTTAAGTGGGTATTGTGGCAGAGAGACAGGGATTCGAACCCTGGGTACCCTTGCGGGTACAACGGATTTCGAATCCGTCCCGTTCGACCACTCCGGCACCTCTCCACAACTAGTAGGTGAGTGTGTTTACTAACTGAAATGTTGCTGTGCAAGCCTGATTATCAATTGAAATCATATCAATATGGTTTACCTTAAGCAAACATGATTAAGGATTTGTAATGTCATTCATCTTCAAGTTTAGCTTTAATGTACTAACAATAATTTTGATTGGTTTTCCGCTCCACGCGGCAGACCGCGACAAAATTAAAGCCTTCATGGAAGTTACTGGTTTTGACGTATCGCTTGAGTCAATGCGGGTTTCTGCCAGCGATGCACCTGCAATGTTAGGATTAGATTCAGCGGATTTTGGAAGAAGCTGGAAGTTAACAGCTGATGAGGTATTTTCTCCTGAGAGTTTAAAAGAAGATGCTTTGGATATTCTAAAGCAAGCTTTACGAGACGAAGTTTTGGCCCATGCAAGTGAATTTTATGCTTCTGAATTAGGCCGGCGATTGGTGGCAGCGGAAAATTTAAGTCACTTTGAAGATCCTGATAAAAAGAAACAGCAGGGCGAAACTCTAGTGGCACAGTTGTTGGAGCGAGCTTCTCCTCAACCGCAGTATTTCCGCGATATGGCTAAAGATATTGGCGCCGTTGATTCAGGCATCCGATCTTTTCGTGAAGTTCAGGTGCGTTTTATAATGGCGGCAATGGGCTCTGGCCTTATTCAGCGACGCTTGGATGAGTCAGACTTACGCAGTATGTTGGCACAAGAGGATGCTAGTATAAAAAAATTAATGTTAGAAAATATTGTAACCGCAAATGCGTATACATACCGTGATTTTACTGATGTTGAAGTCGCTCAGTATCGCGATGCATTAGCCACTGACGAAATGAAGGAGGTTTATGAGCTTATGAATGCAATCCACTTTGCTATTATGGCGGATCGCTATGAACGGCTGGCTGTGAAAATGGTAAAATTGCACCCACTTCAAGAGCTTTGATTAAACTTGACTCTATCGAGAAGTGTGGAGATAAGAGCGCGGAGTAATCTTGGGATTGCTTTTATTGTAATACGTCCATTCTGTTGGACGCGCAGCTTCCGGTGGCGATAGCCAAAACATCCAAATTTGGGGACCAAAAAGCGCGGTAAATTAAGGAAACGCAAATGTTTGCGGTAATGAAAACTGGCGGTAAGCAATACCGGGTACAATCTGGTGATGTGTTGCGCGTCGAGAAGCTGGCGGCAAACGCTGGCGAAACAATTCAATTTAATGAAGTTTTAATGGTTGGCGCAGCTATAGGCACGCCACTTGTTGAGGACGCAGGCGTTCAAGCTGAGGTGATTGATCAAATCAAAGGCCCAAAATTAATAAATTTTGTGAAACGCCGTCGGAAGCACTCTTCAAAACGTACCAAAGGTCATCGTCAAAAGCTTACTTTAGTACGTATAAAGGATATTTTAGAAAAAGGCGCTGATAAGTCTGGTGTTAAAGCAGCAATGGGAGCTGGTTCTGTTCCGTATTC
>JAPKBG010000028.1 GCA_028823485.1 Methylophilaceae bacterium
TGCGTTCTGTTTTTGTTATTGGCCCTGACAAAAATATCAAACTAATGATTATTTACCCCATGACAACTGGACGTAATTTTGATGAAATTCTGCGCGTTATTGACTCTATGCAACTTACAGCTGAACACAAAGTTGCCACCCCAGTGAACTGGAAACAAGGTGAAGACGTCATCATTGTTCCCTCTGTAAGTAATGAAGAAGCCGCAAAAATCTACCCCGATGGTTGGGACACAGTGAAGCCGTATTTAAGAAAGGTCAAACAGCCAAGCTAATCATACCTAACCCACAAGGAGCTTTGGAAAACTAAAAGATTTAGGTGAGCAAGGTGGCTTGCCCATGCGTTTAGTTTTCTTAAAGTTGCGCTTGTAATTGAGAATGACAATGGGATTAGAGTGCGGGTTGAGGTGAACACTTTAAGAGCAAACAGTATGAATAGCCCAGCGCAGGGTTTTACCGTTTTTCGAGACTTCTAAATTTTTGACTAATATAAGGAATAGTAGACATTGAATCAACTCGCAGAGCAATTCATAGGCTGCCCATACTGTGGCGAAATTATTAACGTGCTTGTGGATCCATCTGACCTAGATCAACAGTATATTGAAGATTGCCAAGTGTGTTGTCAGCCAATCAATTTTAATGTTTCAGAGAGTGTAACTGGTGAGCTTTCAGTGCGTGTTTATAGTGATGATGAAGCTTTTTAGAGCCCCTTAACAGCGCCGTAAAAACTGGTAAAGGATTTTTCTCCCTACAACTTCATTAACGCTTTATTGCAAAAATTACCCGCTATACTTAACCAAACATAGGACCCTTGATTGCCCTTTTACACTATTTCAAAGTCGTTAAAAGGTCTTGACCATAGGCCCAAAGGAGCGGCCAAACGTACCTAAAGTAGACGGCGTCAATAGTGCCTTAAGCTGCCTTATAAGGTGCATAACTAATAGCACTTGGACACTTATGAAATTGACAAAGCAAGCCCTATTACTTGCCACGTTATGGTTAAGTGGTTGTACTTTTTTACCTGAATCACAGCCTAATACACACCAAAAATGTAATCTTTTTTTCCCCGAGTTAAAACTAAAGCTAGACACACAAGCATTGCAACACATGAGCAGCCCTTGTGTGGGCGAAGGTGATGCGGTGCTTATGTGTTTAGCATTAATGGGGGTGGTGATTCCAGCTGGCTCTTTGGTCGTATCAGGCAGCATCGTCTTGAGCAGTAATACGTTAAGATGGCTTGAATATCAGGGGCATTGCGATGATGGTGTGATACAAAAAGCCCTACAAAAAATCAAAATGACCGATTAAATGGTAATGTGTAGCCATAGTTAGATATATAGTGACCCATAAAGTTATAAGCGTGTAGGTGTAAAACTAATAAAGTGTGATCTAAAAAAAAATTTTGGTGGTTCCCATGGTCATGGTGGCTTTTGAGTAGAAAAAGCTCAGAAAATATTAGCAGGCAGGCTTTTGGGGCAATCGCTTTAGCAAACCTTAGTGTTACTATTGACGCAATTCATTGCAGGTAGAAAACCCATTTGTGAGGCCTAATGTAAGGCCTAAGGCACGAAGATAACTAACGACCACATCAGCCTGCTCATTGACTAAGGCGCATAAGTGCAGAACCTGCAGGGTATGAACATGCTTAAAAAAGTCATTATGAGAGAGTAACTATGAGAGAGT
>JAPKBG010000019.1 GCA_028823485.1 Methylophilaceae bacterium
AACTCGCGACCTCAACCTTGGCAAGGTTGCGCTCTACCAGCTGAGCTATTCCCGCATTTGAAGTGTTTTTTGGAGGCGCGAGCCGGAGTCGAACCGGCCTAGATGGCTTTGCAGGCCACTGCATAACCGCTTTGCTATCGCGCCTATAAACACTAATGGTACTTTAAAACTAAAACGGGGACCTCAGCATTAGCTAAAAATCCCCATTTTCTTAATACTGGAGCGGGAAACGAGACTCGAACTCGCGACCTCAACCTTGGCAAGGTTGCGCTCTACCAGCTGAGCTATTCCCGCGTTAAGAAGCGAGCATTTTAGCTACTTTTAACTTGTTGTCAAGACTCAAGTGACGCTTTTATGTCGATCAAATTTTAATTTTAATTTATTCGAATGAGTCTTTAATAATAGGCCACGCCGCTTTCAGGTAATAACCCATTGATACCAATGTTAAAATTGCTCCCACATAAATAAGAACAGTGCCAACTAGTGTCGTATTGAAGCTGCCAATAGGATCAAAATATAATAACAATAAAATCGCCAACATTTGTGCTGCCGTCTTAATTTTTCCGATCATCGCCACTGCCACATTGCTACTTTTACCAATTGTGGCCATCCACTCTCGTAACGCACTGATGGCAATTTCTCGCCCAATAATAATCAATGAAACAACCGCGCCGACACGATCGAACTCTACCAACACAATTAACGCGGCAGCAACCATCAGTTTGTCAGCCACAGGATCCAGAAAAGCACCGAACGCACTCGTTTGATTATATTTTCTTGCCCAGTAACCATCCAGCCAATCGGTAAAAGAGGCTAGCGCAAAAACACTTGCAGCTATCAAATTCAGGGTATGTGTAGGCTGAACACCTAAAGCAAAAATATTGTGCGGTAAGTAAAAAATACCCACGAACACGGGGATCAGTGCAATTCTAAGCACCGTTAAAATATTAGGAACACTCCAAAACATAATTATGCGATTTTTCTCACTGTATTAATCAATAGCCCTTACTTAATGAAGCTGTCCGTATATTGTCTCTGCTAATACAGAACTAATGCCGTCAACAAGTGCTAGTTCATCTATGCTAGCACCTTTTACCCCGTCTAATCCACCAAAGCGCGTTAATAGTGCCTTGCGCCGCTTAGCACCCACGCCTTCTATATCTTCTAAAGAAGATGTTATTCGTGCCTTAGCGCGCTTTGCTCGGTGCCCTGTAATGGCAAATCGGTGAGATTCATCTCGTATTTGCTGTAGTAAATGCAAACCTCTATTATCTTGTTCCAAATTTAACATTTCGCCTGTATCGGAAAATATCATCGTTTCTAACCCAGGTCGCCGCTCTTCACCTTTAGCAATGCCGACCAATAGAATATCTTCAAGGCCAACTTCCTGCATCACTTCCATCGCAACACCTAGCTGCCCTTTCCCACCATCAATGAAGATCAAATCTGGACGCATTCCTTCACCTGCAGCCACTTTTTTATAGCGTCGAGTTAATACGTCGCGCATGGCAGCATAATCATCACCGGGTGTAATGCCGGTGATGTTGAAGCGCCTATATTCGCTATTTTGCATATCGCCTTTATCAAATACAACGCAACTACCGACAGTCGCCTCGCCCATCGTATGACTAATATCAAAGCATTCAATACGCTCTACCGTTTCTACTAAACGCAAAGCCTTTCTCAAAGCAATGAGTTTCTCGGCCTGGTTAGCCGATGTCGCAGCACGTTGCCCAAGCGCCAGCTCAGCGTTGGTTTGTGCCATTTTTAGCCACACTTTTTTATCGCCAATGGCATTGGTCAGAATTCTAATCTTACGTCCAGCTTGCTCACTTAAGACCGATTCAAAGCTCTCTGCATCAACCTTCGCCCCACTCACTAAAAGTGGCGGCGTATTTTGCGCCATATAATGCTGTGTTAAAAAAGCCTCTACCGTTTCACTAAGTGTTGCATCTTGGCTGTTTTTAGGGAAAAAGCTTTTATCGCCTAAATGCCTGCCGCCGCGAATCATCACTAGGTTAATACAATGTTGACTTTGCAAATGCCCACATGCAATTACATCCGCATCTGACACACTAAAATCACTAACAAACTGCTTCGCCTGCACTTGACGCAAAGCTTGCATCCGATCACGAAAAACAGCGGCAGATTCATATTCTTCACTTTCAGCCGCCGCATTCATTTTCTCACCTAATGTATTCAAAACTTCATTGGTTTTTCCTTGTAAAAACATCGCGGCATGATGCACATCTTGTCGGTAATCTTCTTGATTAATATAGTCGACACAAGGCGCTGTACAGCGTTCTATTTGATGCTGCAAACAAGGTCGAGAGCGATTTGCAAATACGGAGTTTTCACAGGTTCTCAACTTAAACACTTTCTGTAATAGCTGAATACTTTCGCGCACGGCTGTGCTGCTAGGAAAAGGACCAAAATACTGCCCTCCTCTACGCTGTGCACCACGATGAAAAGCCAGCCTAGAAAACGTATCACCGGTCAGTGCAATGTAGGGATAAGATTTATCATCTCTAAATAGCACGTTATAACGTGGCATAATACTTTTGATAAGGTTATTTTCAAGTAATAAAGCTTCCGACTCTGTCCGTGTTACAGTTGTTTCAATATCAACAATTTTAGACACCATCATGCGTGTTCTTGGACTTGGTAAGTTTTTATTAAAATAGCTTGAAACACGTTTTTTAAGATCCTTTGCTTTTCCGACATAAATCACAGCACCGTCTGCATTCTTCATACGGTAAACCCCAGGCAATCTTGGTAAGCTTTTTAGAATTGGTTTTGGATCGAACATCGTTGTATTTTAACAGTTAACTTTTATCCGTTGACTGTTACCGTGACAAAATAAACTAGATTAATGCCATCTAAAAACAAACATTAGTGGCTTAACTATCTTTGTCATAAAAATGTAACCCTACTTTTATTAAAAGTGGTTTATATTGGCCAATATGAAACAAACTTAAAGGAATGTCGTAAATGGCTTCAAATACAAATGATTATATTGCACAAGCAAAAATATTAAGCGGCGAACAAAGAGAGCGAGTGCTTTCGAGGATGTCTGGTAAGCTGCCAAAACGCTTGGCTAAAGATAAACTAACTGAAGATGAAGCCATAGCTATTCAGCTAGAGTTTGAGGATGAGCAGTTGCAAGAGTGGAAAGATAAGGTCGCCAACATTAGAGCTAAAGATCAAAAGAAATAAATCGCAAGCCTCGGCATCAGCGCCATTTAAGATGGATAGGCAGTTGAGGAGTTGAATTTTATTTATCCTCTTACTAAAAAAGTTAAACACACTGGATGACATGATGAAAAAGATCTTGATCGCAAACCCCAAGGGTGGTGGTGGAAAAACAACACTGTCGACAAATTTGGCTGGTTACTTTGCTAATCAAGGAATAAAAGTGTGTTTGTTAGATTTGGACAAACAACAATCATCGTATGGCTGGCTAGAACGTAGGCCAGAGCAGCTTCCTGAAATCAATAGTGCTAAAATTCACAATGCTTTTTCTCAGAAGAAAAATATAGAGGTTGCGATTATTGATTCCCCTGCTGGAATACGTGGCGATAAACTCAGTGATGCCGTCAAAGCTGCTGATTGAGTGATTGAGTGATTGAGTGATTGAGTGATTGAGTGATTGAGTGATTGAGTGATTGGGTGATTGAGTGATTGGGTGATTGTGCCAATGCAAGCATCGACCTATGACATTAATGCGACGCAAGAATTTATCGATATATTAAAAGCAGAAAAAGCAGTCAGAAAAAAACAAACTTTTGCAGCGGTATTGGGTATACGTGTTGCAATACGCACCAAGGCAGCAGCAAGCCTTGCGCAATACCTTGATGAAAGTGGCTTTCCAGTTATTGGCAATTTGAAAAACGCGCAGTTATACGCTCACACTGCAGAGCAAGGTATTAGCATTTTTGATATGCCATTATAAAAAGCAAAAAAAGACCTTGAGCAATGGTCTCCACTACTTAAGTGGATTAAAGCGCAAGGGTAAATAACGCGCCAATCAAATGAAGCTCAGCTATCTGAGTAATTGCCTGCCAATGGCCCAATCTTCAATTGCTACCTCTTTAAAAAAAGATATATGTATAGTTAGCAGACTTGTGAAAATGCTTAACTAATGTTTCCGTAATCTCTTTAGCAATGGCTGGCTTCTACTCTCTGGTAACACTTCAAGCAAGTTTTACATTCACAAATGATATGTTGCCCTCTTCTATTAATTCATTGGAGTCAGCTGCTTAAATTTCAGTTTAAATCACATCAAAACAAGCTAAATCCTGCTCGCCAGTTGATTAAATCATCAGTAACTCTGGTGCGAATGCGCTTCTTCAGCCTTATAGTTTCTCCAGATTTCTCGAATCAAATTAAATGTCACAACCAGTAATAAAGTTGAAATAAATATCGATAAAATAGGGTCGATTGTTAACCAGCCAGTAAAGTAGATAACCGCGCCAGCTGCTAATGCAGCTACCGATCCTAATATATCTCCCATTACATGTAAGAATGCAGCACGTTGATTCATATTCTCCGCATCACCATGGAGATGTAAATATTTGGCTGCCAATAAGTTAACAACAAGTCCAACAAAAGCAATGAGCATGACATAACCACCAGTAACTGGCCTTGGGGATGCTATACGTTCAACGGCCTCTACAATAATCCAGGCGGCCACAATCAGCATTGCAAGCGCATTAACAACTGAAGCCACAAGCTCTGCTCTGCTATTGCCTGCTTTAGTGGCTTGGTAAGATGCAAACATAGCAACACCAAGTGCCACCACATCTGAAAACATATGCCACGCATCACCTAGCAATGCTAAGGATTGCGTCCACACACCTCCGAAAAATTCAATGACAGCAAAAAAAAGTGTCAATATAAATGGAATTAAAAATGGGTTGCCATGACGATTACAATCAGGCGAATGATGATGGTGGTCGTGGTGATTAATATCCATATGCTAACGCTTGCAAACAAGATTATCTAACAAAAACCCCAACATTACGCCAGGCTTTGATAAGTGGCTGCATTAAACATAAGCACACTTGTACTAATACTTATAAAAATGTTTTTTACGCTTTTTTCTATCATCTTGATACTTTTCACGTAATGCTTTTTGTTCAGCCTTTTTATCTGCTTGGTCTTTAGCATGCTTCTTTTCTTTAGCAACTTGCTTTTCTGCCAAATCAATAAAACCATCACCATTCACATCCCTGCGTTTAAAACGGGTGTGCATGCGCTCCTCATGTGCAGCTTTATACTCGTCAAAGCTCACTCTACCATCATTATTAACATCTACTTTCATGATTTCACTATCAGCCTCATGCATACTAGCATAAACATTAGCGCTCGTGAATATCAAGGCTACTAAAGCAATCAAGCATATTAGTTTCATACTATTTTCCCCAATAATTAATTTGGTTCGTAGTTTATTAACATGTGCATTGTCATGTTGACCAGGAATAATGCTACAACATACCCGATAAAAAACAGCGCTGAAGACGCTGCTTTTTAATCGATCAACTGTGAGTAGAGGTCGTTAATTTATCCAATCGTGACGCTTAGATTTTTTATTTGCTCTTGCTGCTTTCTTTCTTCAGCATCAATGAATCCATCACTATTCGTGTCTCTGCGTTTAAAATGCGGTTCCATATGTTTTATACGTAAGTTTTTAAACTCTTCATAACTCACTTTTCCATCATTATTTACATCAGCCTTTATTTCATGCTTTTCTGTTTCAGAACCTTTATGATTGTCAGCATAAGCTACCATGGCACCAAAGCCGAATACAGACAACAGTAACTAGGAGGGTAGAGTTTTCATATCAAAGCCCTTTATTGATGATGTAACATTGAACCTTTAATAATATAACGCACAACGGTTGATTATGATGACAACAGTCTGAATTGTTACAATAGTCGCCTATAATAACCCATCGTAAAATAGAGATAGTTTCATGCTGAGTTATAGACACGCATTTCACGCAGGCAACCATGCTGACATACTAAAACATTACACGTTTAGTCTTGTGCTCGATTATTTCAATCAAAAAGATAAGCCATACTGTGTGATAGACACGCATGCAGGTGCTGGCATGTATGAGCTTAATGCTGTATTTTCGCAAAAAAACAAAGAGTTTGATACGGGCATTTCACATTTGCTAAGTGCTAAAAATCAACCAAATTCAGTACAAGCATTTACGAATATGGTGAAGTCATTTAATACTGCTGACCATACTAACTTATACCCAGGCTCACCTAAGGTTGCAGCCTATTATCTAAAAAAAAATGATCAGCTCCGCTTATTTGAACTACATCCTAACGATTACAAAACACTCACTAAAAACTTCAGTGAAAATAGCAAACAAACCAAAATAATTATGGGTGATGGTTTTAATGGCATTAAAGCCATATTGCCTCCAACGACAAAACGCGCGATTACCATCATAGATCCACCTTACGAAGACAAGCAAGATTATGAACGTGTCGTGAATAGCATACAAGACAGTCTAAAACGATTCTCTACAGGGACTTATATTGTATGGTACCCATTACTAGCCAGACCTGAGCCTGAAAAAATGGTGTCAGGTCTGCGTCAACAAGCCAGTAAATGGCTAAACGTTTCGCTGAGCATTAGTGTTGCGCCAAAAGAAGGCTTCGGTATGTTTGGTAGTGGCTTATTCATCATCAATCCACCCTGGATCTTACCTAACGCATTGAAAGAGTCATTACCCTACCTAACGGAGTTACTTGGGAAAGATAACAATGCTGGTTACCAGTTAGAATATGAAATTGATTAATATCACATGATACAAAGTATCTAGTTATTATCAGGGATAATAAATGCCTAGTTATTAAAATTGTCTAGGCTTGCCAATATCTAACTTATACTAGATCTAACTTTTACTAGCGCTCTGAGCAAAACACCAACTGATCCGAAGGCTGGCTAAAACTTAATTTCTCTACATCAGGTTCATTAGGTAATGCATCACTTTCTCACTCAAAACTTAGCTTATATGAATGCTGACCAAAAACAAGATTATCAGGCTACTTCCCCAAAATCAAACGCAAAAAATCCACACCATTTTCATAATGAGGATTTAAAAACTAAAAAAGCTCCTAACGGAGCTTTAATAGATAAATAAATAGCTTGGCAG
>JAPKBG010000020.1 GCA_028823485.1 Methylophilaceae bacterium
TACAACCCAGTTAAGCGGCTTTCTTAATTTTTAATAGTTCACCTGTTAGACATAAAAAAACCCTATCTACTTGAATTTGATAGGGTTTTAGTACTACATGACACCTCTCGGTATCGGTATATGGTGGAGCAGGCGGGAATCGAACCCGCGTCCGCAAGCCCTCCACAGACAGTTCTACATACTTAGCTGTGTTGTTTAAATTTAACGGTACACCCACCAACGAGCAAGCGAATGTGACGCGAGTTACCTTAGATTTAACAATATATTAAGTAACCCAATATTATGCGATTCCCTCTATATGACATTGCTTGCTAGTTACCTAGCCTGGGCGAGGAAACCCCCAGAGCAACGTTTAGCGGCCTAAGCTGCTAAAGAGTAAGTTTCGTCGTTTGCGACTATACTTTTTCCAGATGGATTTACGAGGAAACCTGAAACCCTCGGTATGCCCTGCATGCTTTGTAGCCCACGTCGAAACCAAGTCAGCCCCAGTGTGTTACACATTGCATTTATTACTAACACGTCCATATTTAACGCGTCTGACGCTATTGTACACTTAATTTTATTACTCGCCTTTTTAGTTAGATTCTTTCGCTATTTAGCTCTAGAATAGAATCATGACTCAGCGACATCATCAAATTCTTAAAAACGATCCTAAGCATTGGCTGAAATTACTGCCTAAGCTAACTACAGATAGCAATAAGTACACGCGCGGCCACACAATGATTATCGGTGGTTATCCGCTGACAGGGGCATCTCGACTTTCTGCTCATGCGGCCGCACGTATGGGTAGCGGACTTACTACCCTACTCGTGCCAGAAGTGGCTTTTGCTATCTATGCCAGCGCACTGACTAGCATCATGGTAAAGCTATTTGGTGATATTGAAACATTTAACCATTCCATTAACGGCAAACGGATTACTAGTTTCTTAATTGGGCCTGGCGCTGGCGTCAGTGATGATACACGGTCGCAATCACTAAAACTCCTCGATACGAATTGCCCTGTTGTATTGGATGCAGATGCATTAACGACCTTTCAAGGTGAGTTAAGTTTACTCAGCAGCTATCTGCATGCAAACTGCGTATTAACGCCCCACGAAGGTGAATTTAAGCGATTATTTAGCTTAACGGATGACCGTGTATTGAGTGCGCAACAAGCCGCGAAAGTGTGTGGTGCGATTGTTGTTTTAAAAGGTAGTGAAACAGTGGTTGCCGCGCCAAATGGTCAAACAATGGTGAATAACAATGCACCACCAACTTTAGCAACAGGCGGCGCTGGCGATGTATTGGCAGGCATGATTGCAGGGTTAATCGCGCAAGGCATGCCGGCATTTGAAGCGGCTAGCGCAGCGGTTTGGATACATGGCGAAGCGGCTAAACTGTTTGGGCTTGGTTTAATCGCGGAAGATTTACCGCGTTTATTACCAAAAGTACTTAAAATGCTACAATAATAAAGCGCTTATTTCACCTATTTATTGTGTGCGCGCATAATCCGTGCTTTATCGCGGTCCCAATCTCGCTCCTTAATGGTGTCACGTTTATCGTGTTGTTTCTTACCTTTACCCAAGCCGATTTCGACTTTGATACGACCGCCTTTGTAATGCATATCTAAAGGTACTAAGGTATAACCTGCACGCTCAACCTTGCCGATTAGTTTGGCAATTTCTTCATTATGTAACAATAACTTACGCGTTCTAATGGCATCTGGGCGGACATGAGTTGATGCCATACCTAGCGGGGTAATGTGGCAACCGATTAAGAAAATCTCACCGCGCATAATGACGACGTAGGCTTCTTTAATATTGATGCGGTGATCGCGAATGGCTTTGACTTCCCAGCCTTCTAGGACGATACCTGCTTCGTACTTATCTTCGATAAAATAGTCGAAATAGGCTTTTTTATTTTGGGCAATGCTCATGAGTTAATGCTAAATAGCTTAAAATTGGTATTTTACGCTAGTTTAGAGAACGGCTTTAATGAATAAGGTAGAAAAAACAGTTTTAGTGATGCACTCGGCACAGGAGATGTTTACCTTAGTGGACAAGGTGGAAGATTATCCGAAATTTTTACCATGGTGCGGCGGTGTCGATTTGCATGAACGTGACGATGTCACGACCAGTGCGACACTGCATATTAATTACCATGGCGTTAAACAAAACTTTACGACAGTCAATAGCAAGGCCTACCCTACCCACATGGATATTACGCTTAAGGATGGGCCGTTTAAACACTTGACGGGAGATTGGCGCTTTATTGAATTACGCGCAGATGCCTGTAAAATTGAATTTCGGTTGAATTATGCGTTTGCGAATAGCTTTCTTGAAAAACTTATTTCGCCTGTGTTTAACCATATTGCCGCTACATTTGTTGACAATTTTGTAGAGCAAGCTGATAAAATTTATGCTGTTAAAAAGGATATACCTTGAGTAATAATGACCATATAACGGTGGAAGTCGCTTACGCGTTACCACAACATCAGCTAATCATTCCAGTACAAGTGTTGCCAGAAACAACGGCTGAGGCAGCAATTAAGGCGTCGGGGATTACGGCAAAGTTTCCTGAAATTGACTTAACCAAAAACCAAATCGGTATTTTTGGTAAATTGACCAAACTGGATACACCTTTACGTCATTTGGATCGCGTCGAGATTTATCGCGCTTTAATTGCTGACCCTAAAGAGGTGAGAAAGCAACGTGCTGCCGACGGAAAAGCCATGAAAAAAGGCGGCTGATAGTTACCGCCTATTTCAGAACAAAACCTAATTAATTACAATACTGCCGCATCTCAGATTCAGCTTGCGCTTTGCGCGCATCTAAACCAGCATCGTCAAAATATTGACGCTCACCGTTTTCATCCATTTCATAAATCCGACCGCCTTGGGCAAAGGTTTTATATTTGGCTTTAGCGTCACGGCAGTTGTCCGCTCTGGTCTTTTCTTGCTCTGCCTTATTTTCTTTTTCTTTCTTTTCTTGCTCCGATTTTTCTGCACGGATACGAGCAGCTTCGTCAGGGTCAGCTTCCTGCTCTACGCTTTTAGTTGGCTTTTCTACGCTTTTAGCAGTTGGCTCGGCTGTAGCTGCTTTTGGCTTGGCTGCACTCGCCTTGCCAATTTCATCTACTTTTAACGTGTCCGTTGGTCGTGTATCTGAATAACGGGTCACACCATTTTTGTCTTTCCATTTATAAATTTGGGCATCTGCCAACCCAGGGAATACCAATGCAATCACCAAAGGTAAAGTAAAGGGGTAATGTGCGTAATTGTTTCAGTCTCATTACATGCCTTTTCAACAAAATTTGAGTTAAGAATATAGATTACAACAAGCCTGTCTGCTCTGCCAATATAAAAACGTGTCGAATCAATACAAGTTGACACATTCTGTAACAAAAATCATAAGGAAAATTGATGCGTTTTGCTACTAATTCTGTATAATCTCGTTTTGGAATTAAAGGATTACTCATGCGTTTGCTGCAACAAGCTCTCACTTTTGATGATGTTTTATTAGTTCCCGCGCATTCTATCGTAATGCCGCGCGAGGTTGACTTAAGCACTCAATTTACTCGTAACATCAAATTAAACATCCCGCTCACCTCTGCGGCAATGGATACGGTCACCGAAGCACCGTTTGCCATCGCGCTTGCTCAAGAAGGTGGCTTAGGGATTATTCATAAAAATATGACGTCGCTAAAACAAGCTGCACATGTGTCTCGTGTAAAACGTTTTGAATCTGGCATTGTGAATGACCCAGTGACTATTCAAAGCCATATGACAGTCCGCGACGTGCTAGAACTAACTGATTTACATAAAATCTCTGGCTTACCTGTTGTCGACAACGGTAAAGTGGTTGGTATTGTGACCAACCGTGATTTACGTTTTGAAACCAACTTAGACCAACCGATTAAAAATATCATGACGCCACGTGAGCGTTTAATTACGGTTAAAGAAGGTGCGCCACGTGAAGAAGCGATTGAGCTATTACACAAGCACCGATTAGAACGTGTATTGGTGATTGATGATGAATACAATTTAAAAGGCTTAATCACCGTTAAAGATATTCAAAAATCAAGCGACCACCCAAACGCATCGAAAGACGGCAAAGGTCGTTTACGTGCTGGTGCAGCTGTTGGTGTCGGCGAAGGGACTGAAGAACGGGTTGCGTTACTAGCTGAAGCGGGTGTAGACGTGATTGTGGTTGATACGGCACATGGCCATTCACAAGGTGTGCTTGATCGTGTGAATTGGGTGAAAAATAATTTCCCTAATATTGAAGTCATTGGTGGCAACATTGCTACCGCTGATGCGGCAAAAGCATTAGTTGATGCAGGTGCTGACTGTGTAAAAGTGGGTATTGGCCCTGGCTCTATTTGCACCACGCGTATTGTCGCTGGTGTTGGCATACCGCAAATCACGGCGGTTGATAATGTAGAAGCAGCATTACGCGGAACAGGCGTGCCATTCATTGCTGATGGTGGCATCCGCTTCTCTGGCGACATATCAAAAGCCATTGCTGCTGGCGCTTATAGCGTCATGCTAGGCGGCATGTTTGCAGGCACCGAAGAGTCTCCTGGCGAAGTTGAGCTATACCAAGGTCGTTCATATAAATCCTACCGTGGTATGGGTTCTATTGGTGCCATGAAAAAAGGCTCTAGCGACCGTTACTTCCAAGATAACAATGGTAATGCAGACAAATTAGTGCCAGAAGGCATTGAAGGTCGCGTCCCTTACAAAGGCAGCGTGGTACCTGTGATTCATCAACTTATGGGCGGCTTACGTGCTTCCATGGGCTATGTTGGCGCAAAAAACATTACAGAAATGCGTGAGAAGGCAGAATTTGTCCAAATCACTAGCGCTGGTATGCAAGAATCGCATGTCCATGATGTGCAGATTACTAAAGAAGCACCAAACTACCGCGTAAACTAAATTTAACGACTAATCTTTAACAATTAACCTTTAACAACTAAACCTCTGGGCAAACACTTTTAAAGCTGTTTGCCCAAATTTATATATGGCACTACCAAATATGGCGCACTCAAAAATTCTTATTCTTGATTTTGGCTCACAAGTCACGCAACTGATTGCGCGTCGCGTACGCGAAGCGAATGTTTACTGCGAAATTCATCCTTGCGATGTATCGGATGACTTTGTACGTGATTTTGGTGCAGATGGCGTCATTCTTTCTGGCAGTCATGCAAGTGCTTATGAACAAGAGACTGATAAAGCACCACAAGCCACATTTGAACTAGACGTTCCTGTTCTGGGTATTTGTTACGGCATGCAAACCATGGCACAGCAATTAGGCGGTAAAGTTGAAGCAGGAACGAAGCGTGAATTTGGCTACGCACAAATGCGCGCACGCGGTCACTCTGCCCTTTTCCGCGGTATTCAAGATGAGACTAATGCAGAAGGTCACGGCTTATTAGACGTATGGATGAGCCATGGCGACAAAGTGACTGCAATCCCTGAAGGCTTCAAAGTGATTGGCAGTAACGAGACAACACCGTTTGCTGCGATTGCGGATGAAGCGCGTCAATTCTATGGCGTGCAGTTCCACCCAGAAGTCACCCATACAAAACAAGGTCAAGCCATGCTTGAACGCTTTGTATTGGACATCTGCCAAGCGAAGCCTGATTGGATTATGGGCGACTATATTGCTGAAGCAGTTGCTAATATAAAAGAACAAGTCGGTGATGAAGAAGTCATTCTTGGTTTATCTGGTGGTGTCGATTCTAGCGTGGCAGCGGCGTTGATTCAACGTGCAATTGGGAGTCAACTGACTTGCGTATTCGTTGATCACGGCCTACTTCGTTTAAATGAAGGCAACATGGTCATGGAGATGTTTGCTGGGCAATTAGATGTCAAGGTGATTCGTGTTGATGCCTTGGATCAATTCATGGGTAAACTCGCAGGCGTGAGTGACCCAGAAGCCAAACGTAAAATCATTGGTGGTGAGTTTGTTAAAGTGTTTCAAGTAGAAGCAAAAAAATGTGCGAATGCAAAGTGGCTAGCACAAGGTACGATCTACCCTGACGTGATTGAATCTGGCGGTGCTAAATCCAAAAAAGCCGTGACGATTAAGAGCCATCACAACGTAGGTGGTTTGCCTGAGAAGCTAGGCTTAAAATTATTAGAACCATTACGTGACTTATTTAAAGATGAAGTGCGCGAACTAGGTGTGGCACTAGGTTTACCGCGTGAAATGGTTTACCGTCATCCATTCCCTGGCCCTGGCCTAGGTGTGCGTATTTTAGGTGAAGTAAAACAAGACTTTGCCTTATTACTGCAACGTGCCGATGCTATTTTCATGGAAGAGTTGAACAACACGGTCGATGAAAAAACGGGCAAAACTTGGTATGAGTTAACTAGCCAAGCCTTCACTGTATTTTTACCAGTAAAATCAGTTGGAGTCATGGGTGATGGCCGTACTTATGAGTACGTTGTTGCATTACGCGCCGTTGTGACTAGCGACTTTATGACAGCGAATTGGGCAGAACTGCCTTATGCTCTGCTCGGCAAAGTTTCGAACCGTATTATCAACGAAGTGCGTGGTATTAATCGGGTTGTATATGACGTATCAGGTAAGCCACCCGCTACCATCGAGTGGGAATAAAGTTAGCGCATGAGCCGCGGCTTTGTTAAAGAGGATGACTTAGAACATGCGGGGACGGACTTACCCGAGCGCCAGATTAGTACGCATCCAAACTATGTGACGCCAGTTGGGTTAAAGCAGCTAGAAGATGAAGCCAGTGCCTTAGATAAAACACGTGCTGATTTGGTTAGTCAGAAAGATAATGAAGCGGCTAAGCAAAAATTAGCGGTAGCGGATCGTGATTTACGCTATTTGTCAGCGAGACTGGAACAAGCGATTTTGGTTGAGCCTGCAGAGCAAGATAAAAGCACGGTCTTATTTGGTGCGAAGGTGCAAGTGAAAGATGAAGACGGCGAGTTGTTGCGATTTCACCTTGTTGGTGAAGATGAAGCAGATATTGCACAACAAAAAGTAAGCTATGTCTCCCCGATTGCCAAAGCGCTAATTGGCCGAAAAGTGGGTCACAGTGTGATGTGGAAACGCCCTGCTGGGGCGATTGAATTAGAAATTATTGAAATAACGTATTAACGTATTAACGTATTAACGTATTAACGTATTAACGTATTAACGTATTAACGTA
>JAPKBG010000029.1 GCA_028823485.1 Methylophilaceae bacterium
GCAATCTGCAGGATGTCACGCTCAAACCCGTCAAACGGGGTTTGATCTACATCCGTACCGTTAATTGGTGAACTGTGTCTGTGCCCCGTACGTCTTGATGAGCCTTTCGACGCTTTCATTATGAACCTCGTAAGAAAATCTGTTGTGTATTTTGTCAGCGCGTTGTTGCATGCCTGGCTGTGTAGAAACGCTTACACTCACGGGGTATTAAATCCTGACTATAATTGTCAGGTAATGTCAATTGCTGTCTTGTACCACATTCATATTTATCCCATTGGTGCGCTAAGGCAGTGGCATTTAAGACTTCAGTGCAGATAGATTCGAGTAAAAAATATGATGGAAAATGTCTTTATTAAGCTATCCAGTGTGAGATTACTTTTTCCAGGCATTTTAATTGCGGGGCTAATTGCATTGGCCGCTCAGTTCATTTCTGACCATTATGGTGCTCCGGCAATGTTAATGGCGCTGCTTTTTGGTATGTCGTTAAATTTTCTTTCTAATGATCCAAAGTGTAAATTAGGTATTATATTTTGTTCTCGTTTAATTTTGCGATTTGGTATTGCCCTTCTTGGGATGCGGATCAGTTTTGATATGGCAGCCGATCTAGGCTGGTCCATTGTATTTATAGTAATTGGCGGCGTCATCGCCACAATCTTATTTGGTTTACTAATAGCTCGTCTGTTTGGCCACGGCCTACGGTTCGCGTTTCTATCTGCAGGATCTGTTGCAATTTGCGGTGCATCTGCCGCCATGGCAATTTCGGCAATATTACCTCCTGATGAGCGTACTGAAGAGCGGCTGGTGTTTACTGTTGTAGGAGTGACTATTCTTTCGACGTTTGCGATGATCGTCTACCCAATCATTGCTGAGTCACTTAACTATAATGCACAAAATTCTGGTATTTTTATTGGGGCGACTATTCACGATGTAGCCCAAGTTGTTGGTGCTGGCTTTTCAATCTCAGAAGAAACTGGAGATATAGCAACTGTTGTAAAACTAATCCGTGTAGCTATGCTCGCCCCCATTATTCTTGTGGCAGCAATCATTATTCGTCAGATGAGCTTTAACAATCAGCATTCTGCAAAAAAGCCACCGCTGATGCCAGGATTCGTTGTGGCTTTTTGTGTACTTGTCACTCTCAACTCATTTGGGACTTTTCCCGGTTCTTTAAATTTAATCGCAGCAGAGGTTTCTCGGTGGGCGCTTCTTTCTGCTATTGCCGCCGTTGGTATGAATACAGCACTAAAAGAGGTGATCAAAGTTGGTTTACCAGCGATATCACTTTTAGTTGCTGAGACTGCATTCATTGGCTGTTTGACTGTAGTAGCGCTTAATTGGGTATCTTAAGATTGCTCAAAATCTGACACTCACACTTTAATGCATGGCGTTGTGTTGCCAACCTCAAGCTGGACATATGACTCGAACGCTTTCATAGATAGCTGTAAACCTTCAGTATATTTAAAGTATAATAGTCTCCAAGGACTTATAAAATAACCCATTTGACATATCTGATTATTTAAGTCAGGTATTACAAACGGTAGCAACTTAGATTTAAATATCAAGAAGCCAACACTCAAAAATTTCTGAGCAGG
>JAPKBG010000030.1 GCA_028823485.1 Methylophilaceae bacterium
CGCCGTGAAATAGACAAATGTGGACGCATGCAATTGACTCCGTTGCACTAAAAAGAGTTCATTCTGCCCTTAATAAAGTTAAGCATCAAGCCTTCTTATTAACGCGGGCATGGCTAGGTCGCTCAGCTCCTTACAAAGACGTAAATAAGCAAATGCAGGCAACGACCCCGCGCGCTTCTAACCTACTATCAAGTAGGCTGGTGTCTGGGCACTTGTCCACTACTAAGATTCAGCCACCTTGGTGTTTTAGCAGGGCTTTGATTTCAGCTAACTCATTGCGTAAGTCGGTCATCGAGGGCTCTCCATCTGCTAGACGTTCGGCTGCATTTTCATTTTCCATGACGTTGACAACGATGCCAATCACCATATTTAAAAATGCAAAGGTAGTCAGAAATATAAAACTCAAAAAGAACACCCACGCGTAACCATAAACCGCCATCACTTCGTACATTACATCGGTCCAATCTTCAAAGGTCATCACTCTAAAAAGCGTTAGCATAGAGATTGATATATCACCCCATAAAACGGGATTAATGGTGTCAAAGAAGGTGGTGCCAACAGCCGCATAAATGTAAAAAATGATGAACATCAGTAACAGAACATAACCCAACTGAGGCATCGCCTTAATGAGTGAATTCAGTAATATGCGCAGTTCAGGCACCACAGATACCATTCGCAACACCCGAAAAATGCGAATAAGGCGGCCAACCAGAGCTAATTCACTGTCTTCTATAGGAATTAGACTGACAATAACAATGACGCTATCGAATACATTCCAGCCATTAAAAAAGAACCTACTCTTCTGAGGATCACCTGCAAAACGAATACTAATTTCCATCAGGAAAAAAACCGTAATACCAATGTCTAAAAACCCGATGAAGCTAATCAAGCCCGAGGGCATCGAATAGGTTTTAGCGCCAATAACTAAGGCAGATAGCAAGATTATGCTAACCACAAACAACTCAAATATTTTGTTAGATCGTAAGGTAAATAACCGAGATTGAAGACTGAGGGGAATCATTGAAAAGGGCTCATTAAGTGAGATTTTAGGACTGTTTTAGGTCGCTGGTAAATATACCTTGCTTGCTGTGCGGCTTCAATGGCCGCTAGATCTAGTTTTGTAAAATAATAGCTTTCTAGCTTATAGTGCTTTGCGTACCGTCACTTAATCTCAATGTTTCTGTTTGAAACAGTAATATTGGCCCAGCACAATAAAGAGAAACAATATGCCTTTCATGAGAAGGGTGTGATAGTCTGGTTTAAATATTGGTAATAATACTTTACCAATTTAAATATTATGGTCTAGGCTATGGTTATGAATACCTTATCAAATGCATCTAAAAAGTCACCCCATGAAAGCCTGATAGACGTATCCAGCTTTGTCAGCGCCTTGCAAAAATTACTACCAGTTGGCGCGGTAATTCTTTCAAAAGAAGGTCAAAGACCTTTTGAATGTGATGGCTTAACTATCTACCAGCAATTACCTTTAGTCACAGCGATGCCAGAAACTGTAGACCAAG
>JAPKBG010000010.1 GCA_028823485.1 Methylophilaceae bacterium
AAACCTTTTGCCCTTAACTCATAAGGGTCACCTAGCTCGTTAAGAACGACTTCAGGTTGAGTGTGGCCCTGTAACTCACGAGGCAATAGGTCAATCGACACAAGGTAATTTAACATGCGCTGCTTACGGCGTGAACGCCGTTGTATAACGCGTCTACCTAGCCTACAATCTCGTCGTTTTACATTTTTTGGCGTGGGAACTTTCTCTTCTACTGCTTTAGTAAATATGCGACTACCAATATCAACAATACTGTTAGCTTTTCCATCAACCTCTTTAAGCAAGGCCCAGCCCAGTGAGTTACTGCCTAAATCCAAACCTAGAATTTTCTTGTTCATATTTAATTCCTTATGTATAATTCTATTATTAGTGTAATCGACTAAGGTCTATTAATTGCTTTTCATACCAATGAAATTCTTTTTTCGTAGGCTCCGCTTCTGAGCGACCAAAGCCCTCCCAGTGGGGGCTTTTTATCATCCAAAACAATACCCCCCCTAAAATGTATTGTGCACTAGCATCCCCTTGCTCTGTCTTCACTCGATAACCGGCAACAGCATCCTCATCCTTAAGACAATCCTATGCATAAGCACTTGAGAATACTGAGAATAGTAGAGCTAAATCTATCGTTTGTAGTGTTTTCATTTGGTTTGTTTTTCTAATTAGACATCAGTGTTTACCAATATATACCAACTCACTTTATATAGGTATGCCTTTGCTTAACTCACGGAGTGTCTACATCAACAAATGGCTCAAAATTAACACCTAGATTATTAGCCCAGGCTTTCTTCAAAGCATTCTCTGCTTCACCGATATTAGCTTGCTCAACATATAAGGCATCATGGATTGGCAATGACACTATCCCCCTATCTACCAATTCACACATGGCATCAAGTAAGATATCACCCTCCATCGCTTGGAGTACAACCCCAATGTCATTGTAAAACTCCGTACACAGGTCTGGGAATTGTCTTTGAATAGCAGCTTCAATTAAGCCTCGTTCTTTTTTAGTCATTACGAATTTTGACTTAAAGTAGTCTTCCTCATCAACCTTTGCAGCAAGTGTAATGGCTCTTTCTTTAGCACCAATCATCTTTATAACTAGCCATTTAACTTTATCTCTGGCTTGGCCAGATTCCTTAGCTATTAAGTCATAAAAATCCCTAGGAAGTTGTTTCCCTTTTAAGGCGTAGAGCATTGAGGAATGATTGGCTTTCAAATCCACTTCAGCGACAGGGTTGCCATTTAAGAGAGTGTTAATTCTAATTCTGGCTTTTCTATCTGGTAGATTTGCTAGAGGAGTATATAACCTACCTCCCGTCATTACGTGACCACGACTGTAGATTCTTTTCACTGGTGCTTTTAGAGCATATGAAGCGTCTTTTAGTGCATCATTAATCTTTACTAACTGCTCCCAATCCTCTTGATAGGTTCTTTCTATATCAAATGGGGGGGTTACCCGCATAATGTGCTTGTCTTGTATGCTTTCAAGTTTACTTCCAGAGTAAACTATCTTAATAAACTCTTTGTTATCCTTGTTCTGGATAACTATTAATTCAGTATCGTCGGTATATTCTTCATATACCGAATAAAGTAATGGTATTAATTTAAGCTGGAACAGCTGATTAGGTTCATAGCTATCAACTTCCTTTGTAAACGTGTTTCCAGGTTTACGAATCAAATATTTATCCAGTGCTTTCAGAGCAGCTTTTACTGAATTTCTTGTGAAGTGTAATTCCCTATAGTAAGTGCCTTTGTCATATGCTTCTTTACTTCCTGGGAGTGACAGCCTGCTTCTAGTAAATGTACAAACTACTAAGTTGTAGATTAACAGTCTAAATGTATCCTTAGCTCTGCGTTCCAACTGTGGGTCTAGTGCGTTAAACAACTCTTTAGATTCCTCAGTCATCCCTTTAATTAGGTCATTTGCATAGCGTATATCTGCAAGTTTCATGAATCTAGGCAGCTCACCTTTACCAAACTCTTTACTAATTAACTTCTTAAGTTCTTGTTCAGGAATTGCTGTTTGTTCTGATATTAATTCCATTTGCTCTTGTGAAGCTTTTTTATAGTTAATATCTCTATATATCAATGGGTTATTAGATGATAAGGCTTTACTTATGGTGTTTGTGCTGGACTCTCTAAGATGAGTCCCACTAAAGACTTTCTTCATTGAACCTTGATTCATACAGCCTCCTTAATAGTGACAAACTTTCTGGTCATACGTGATGATGTATTTTTAGCTAACTCCATCTTGGAACCTATGCGTTTGAAGCGTTCGGCGATGTCACCCCTTACATTGACTATGCTTTCATACAACTCCTCCAGCTGGGCCCCATGGAAATGCATCTGACTGTCCTCTTTGACTGACTCTAAGAGGTAATAGCAAGTTGAGTCTTCACTAAAATACACTCGCTTTCTCCATTGGTCATCTAATGGGCATATTGGTGCGTTACATTGTTGGTATTTTGGACATGAACTTATTTTCATTGAGCCACCTCCAGTACTTCACGTAGCTTACCTACGTTCCAACAGGTCACTCTTAATGATAGCTTAAACGGCTTGGGGATATGGCCTGACTTAACTCGTCTCCAAATGGTTGCTGCAGAGCATGCAAACAATGCCATAACTACTGGTAGCCTTACACTTGCTGAGTTAGGAAGTTGGTCAAAGAATTGTAGTGCTGGATTGATTGAATTTACAGTTTGAATCATTAATGCATCTCCGTAAGTGGTGGAGATGTTAGATTCCCATATCTGGCTTTTTTCCTCACCGCAACTGCGGTAGAGTAATACAATCTGCGGTGAAGCTACCTACTGGTCTAACTCTCTTTTTGCTTGAGGGAAAATGTCTTCTAACTGCCTTTTGCTAAGTCCTGCTATACCATTGTATTTGTACTCAATAAAGTTAATTAACTCAGCCTGAGTATTAAAGACGGGGTTGTTTAAGTCACCTGTAACTGCATTAGATGTCTTATTGTCACTTCGTTCATGTCTAAGGGTTTGAATCGGGTAGCTGAGCAAGATTTCATTTAACGCTCCTATTGTTCTCAACAAGTTGTTACGAGTTTTTGTTGAAATTTTCTTATTATCATCTAGCTTAGTTCTATCAAAAGTTTCTTCATAAAACGCAAGCCATGGTATAGATATATTCTTCTTTTTCGCCCAGTCAATGTAAGTAGCTGGTGGACTCTTACCCTCAATGCTACTGTGCTTCCATATTTCAACTAATCTTTCCGTTTCTAGCTGAAGGTATGCTATTAATTCTGAGTTTTCAGTTTCACTGATGATTTCACCACTTAGAGTAGTAATCGTATTTTCTTGAGAGTCATATGGATTCAATTCAAATATACCCAGTAAATAGTTAATAGCCTCTCTATAATCCCAATGCTCATAACCCAAAACTTGTGTAAGGTACTCATCATTACTTTTATCAAACTTAATAGCATTAACAATCTTTTCGTTTACTTCAATACGCATAACTATTATTCCTTATTAACCTTGAGTTCATCTAAATAATCAGCCCATTTTTGCATCATCACTGAACGTTGTTTTAAGTAAAGCGCATGATTGTAAGAGGCACTAACTTGATTGCGTTCTTGATGTGCTAATTGCAACTCTATGTGTTGATGGTCAAACCCTTGCTCATGCAATGCGGTAGAAGCCAGTCCTCTAAATCCATGACCTGTCATTTTATGTTTGTAACCTACAACGTCTAGAGCTTTTAGAATTGTGTTGTTGCTCATCGTTTTAGTATGATTAGTTTGATTAGGGAAAATATAATCATAACTCCCTGAGATAGCATGTAAAGCTTGCAAGGTTTGTAATGCTTGCATAGATAATGGCACGATATGCGGAGTTTTCATCTTCATCCGTTCTGCGGGTATGCGCCATTGCTTAGAATCAAAGTCTACCTCTTCCCATTTTGCTTCAATTAGCTCTGTGGTACGAACAAAAGTTAATCCCATGAGTTTAACCGCCAGTCTAGTCAATGGTTGGGAGTTACTTGCATCAAGAGCACGTAAAAGTGCTGGCAACTCTTTTAACTCAACCCTTGCATAGTTTTTCTTTTGACGGCTCTCAATAATGTCACTTGGTTTAATGTCAGTAGTAGGGTTTCGTGTGGTTTTGCTATCTTTGTTATGAGCAATTGCATATCTAAACACTTGTCCCATCATTTGGTGTGCGCGTTTAGCAATGTCTAGTGCTCCACGAGATGCAATCTTTTTGATTGTATCAACCACCTCATGTGCTTGTATTTCGTTTATTGGAAGTTTGCCTATGCTTGGAAAAATGTCTGCTTCCAGCCTTCTCATAACGTAATTAGCATGGCGAGGGCTTTTATCTTTATGCCAATTCTGCCACCACTTATCAGCCCATATTTCAAAGGTGTTCTTTGTATTAGCTTCTTTTTCTGCTTTGATGTCTTTGCGCTTATCACTAGGGTCAATACCTTCAGCAATAGATTTGTGAGCGTCTCTTACTTTTTCTTCTGCACCAGCTAACGACACATCAGGATAACGCCCCATCGACAAGCTATTCTCTTTACCCTCAAAGCGATAACGGAACACCCAAAACTTTGCGCCCGTTGGTTTTATAAGTAAGTGCAAACCTCTACCAGCTGCCACCTTATATGGCTTGTCTTTAGGCTTTTTATTCCTGACTGATACATCTGTTAATGTTGCAGCTAGCTTAGGCATATTTAAGCATCCAATTAGCGTTTTGCGGGTAAGGCTATGAGGGTATCTAGTGCGTACCCTCAAAAGTTACCCTCATAACGCTAAGATGTCAAGATGTGGTCTGATGCGCCCTGATGCAATTAGATGGCTTTATTACTAGGGTATGGAAGAGGTTTTGATACGATTTGATGCGATGTGATTACAACTTTTGGCGGAGAGCGAGGGATTCGAACCCTCGATACAGGTTGACCCCGTATGCTTCCTTAGCAGGGAAGTGCCTTCGACCACTCGGCCAGCTCTCCGTTTTGAAACTTTTTAATGCTATTGCAAGGCCGCGATATTACTCGAAACTCATCTTAAAATCAATTAAAACAGGTTAATCAATGAAAACTAATTCATCGGTGATTAAAGCGATAGTAAAACCAATGATGATTATTTTACGCTTCTTCTAACTCAAATGCCTTGTGTAAGGCTCGTACAGCTAGTTCCATATACTTTTCTTCAATCACAACTGCGACTTTAATTTCGCTCGTAGAGATCATTTGGATATTAATGCCTTCTTCTGATAATGTACGGAACATCTGGCTAGCAACGCCAACATGTGAGCGCATACCAACACCAACAGCAGATACTTTAGCAATATTGTCATCACCAATTATTTCCCGTGCATGAATGTCTGGTTGTACTTTTGTGTTGAGAATTTCAAGCGCCTTTTTCATTTCATTCTTATGCACAGTGAAAGTAAAGTCTGTCGTTTTTGCACCTTGGTTTTGAATAATGATATCTACATCAATATTCGCATCAGCAATCGGACCTAAAATTTGGTAAGCAATACCTGGTGTGTCTGGCACGCCAAGCACCATAATTTTCGCTTCATCGCGATTAAATGCGATGCCTGAAATGAGTGGTTGTTCCATATTATCGTCCTTACTGTCTTCTTCAAACGTAATGAGTGTACCGTTTCCTTCTTCTTCAAAACTAGAAAGTACACGTAATTTAACTTTATATTTTCCTGCAAATTCAACTGAGCGCGTTTGCAGTACCTTGCTGCCTTGTGATGCCAGCTCTAGCATTTCTTCAAACGTGATTCTGTCTAAACGGCGCGCTTCTGGTACGACACGAGGGTCTGTTGTGTAGACACCATCTACATCGGTATAGATTTGGCATTCATCAGCGCCTAATGCGGCAGCTAAGGCAACACCAGTCGTATCTGAACCGCCACGACCTAACGTCGTGATGTTACCATCTGCATCACAGCCTTGGAAGCCTGCAACGACAACCACATAGCCGTTGTCTATATCTTTTTTCATGCTTTGGCCATCAATGTCAATAATCCGCGCTTTACCATTGGAGGCATCGGTTAATATTTTGACTTGTGAACCCGTATAGCTCTTCGCTTTTAAGCCTAGTTCTTGTAACGCTAATGCTGTCATGCCGATGGAAACTTGCTCACCAGTTGAGATAATGACATCTAACTCTCTTAGGCTTGGAGTGGTTGTAATTTCGTTGGCAAGCGCAATCAAGCGGTTCGTTTCGCCAGACATGGCTGAAACGACGACGACAATTTGATGCCCTTGTTTTTTAAAGCGGTTAACCCTGTTTGCCAGACTTTTAATACGTTCTGGAGTTGCAACAGATGTACCGCCGAATTTTTGTACGATTAATGCCATAATTTTAGCTCTTAACTGTTAAATTTTAATGCTTTAAATTCTCTCTTTTACCCATGCTTCAACACTCGCTAGTGCTTGTGGTAAGTGGGTGGCATCCGTGCCGCCTGCCATCGCCATGTCAGGTTTGCCGCCACCTTTTCCACCCACTTGGGATGCAACATGGTTGACGAGTTCGCCCGCCTTCATTTTGCCGATTAAATCTTTCGTGATGCCAGCGGCAATGCTCACTTTTTCACCATTCACAGCGGCTAAAACGATGGCTGCTGATTGCAGTTTGTCTTTTAGTTTGTCCATGGTTTCACGTAGCGTATTAGCATCAGCACCTTCTAATGTTGCCGCTAATACTTTAATGCCGTTAATATCAATTGCCTGTGTGGCTAAATCATCACCTTGTGATGAGGCAAGTTTACCCTTGGCTGCGGTTAGATCACGTTCTAACTTTTTAACTTGATCCAATAAGCCGTTAATTCTGGTTGGCACTTCTGCGGGTAACACTTTTAATGTGCCCGCTACGCCACCTAATGTGGTTTCCATATCCTGCATATAACTCAACGCATTAGTGGCTGTCACCGCTTCTACACGGCGTACACCAGCTGCCACGCCACCTTCTGCCACAATCGTGAATAAACCAATGTCACCAGTACGTTTCACATGGGTGCCGCCGCAAAGCTCACAAGATGAGCCAATGTTTAATACACGCACTTCATCACCATACTTTTCACCAAACAACATGAGGGCGCCAGTTTCTTTAGCGGCGTCAATCTCCATCACACGGGACTGGGTTTCTAAGTTGGCAAATATCTCTGCATTGACGAGTGATTCCACTTGGCGAATTTCTTCGTTGGTCATGGATGCATTATGCAAGAAGTCAAAACGTGTTTTTTCCGTATCAACCAAGCTGCCTTTTTGCTGCACATGGTCGCCAAGCACTTCGCGTAATGCTTTGTGCATTAAGTGCGTAGCAGAGTGGTTACGCATGGTAGCACTACGGGCTTGCATATCCACCTGTGCAGTAATGCTTTCACCGACTGATAACGTCCCTGTTTTCAATGTGCCATGATGGCCGAATACCATTGCTTGTACTTTCTGTGTGCCTTCTACTGCAAATAGAGTATCTCCAGCTTTTAGTTCGCCAATGTCACCGACTTGACCGCCAGATTCAGCGTAAAAAGACGTGTTGTCTAAAATGACAACACCTTGCTCGCCTGCTGATAATTGTTCTACAGCTGTCCCGTCCTGATATAAGGCGGTAATCTTACCAGTTGTTTCGAGTTGGTCATAACCATGAAATATCGTAGCGATGCCATCGTATTCCAAGTTGGTTGCTATTTTGAACTTGCCAGCGGTACGTGCTTGGTCTTTTTGACGCGCCATCGCGGTATCAAAGCCAGCAGTGTCGACTGTGACATTACGTTCACGACAAATATCAGCGGTTAAATCAAGCGGGAAACCGTAGGTGTCGTGTAACTTAAATGCAGTTTCACCGTTGAACTGACCCTTGGTTTCTTTAAGCTCAGCATCTAGAATCGCCATCCCATTTTCAATGGTTTCGAAGAAACGTTCCTCTTCTTTTTTGAGCGTGGCATTGATTCGTTTTTGCTCAGAGACGAGCTCGGGATAAGCTTCGTCCATCTCATTCACTAAGTCTTGTAACATTTGGTTAAAGAAGGCTTTGCGCGCACCGAGCTTATAACCATGACGAACGGCGCGGCGAATAATGCGGCGCAACACATAACCACGACCTTCGTTACCTGGAATCACCCCGTCAGCAATCAAGAATGAACAAGCACGAATATGGTCGGCTAATACTTTTAAGCTAGGATTCGCTAAGTCTGTTGTTTTAGTTTCACGCGCGGCTGCGGCAATCAGTTTGGTAAACAAATCAATCTCATAGTTGGCGTGCACCCCTTGCAAAATAGCTGAGATGCGTTCTAACCCCATACCAGTATCAACGCTAGGTTTTGGCAATGCATGCATCACACCCGCTTCATCGCGGTTGTATTGCATAAATACATTATTCCAAATCTCGATAAAGCGATCGCCATCTTCATCAGCGCTGCCTGGTGGGCCACCTGGAATATGTGCGCCATGATCGTAAAATATTTCAGAGCATGGGCCGCAAGGGCCAGTATCGCCCATCATCCAGAAGTTATCAGATGCGTAACGAGTGCCTTTATTATCACCAATGCGAATGATTTTTTCAGCAGCCACGCCAATGTCCTTTAGCCAGATGTCATAAGCTTCATCATCCTCAGCATAGACGGTAACAAGCAGTTTTTCTGTTGGGAGTTTGTAGACTTCTGTTAGTAGTTCCCATGCGTATTTGATAGCATCTTGTTTAAAGTAATCGCCAAAACTAAAGTTGCCGAGCATTTCAAAAAAAGTGTGATGACGGGCTGTGTAGCCGACATTCTCTAAGTCATTATGTTTGCCACCAGCACGCACACATTTTTGGCTAGAGGTCGCACGGGTATAAGCACGTTTATCAAAGCCCAAAAACACATCTTTAAATTGGTTCATGCCTGCGTTAGTGAAGAGCAGGGTAGGGTCCTCGTGCGGTACTAAAGAAGCAGACGCAACAGCGGTATGGCCTTTAGACACGTAAAAGTCTAGGAAGGCTTTTCTAATTTCATTACTGCTTGGCTTGTTACTTAATTTAATCATTATCGTTTTCTGCTGCTTTTAGTACTTGTTTAATCGTATCGAAACCAAAACCACGGCTCTGTAAAAACCGCGCTTGTTTTGCCCATTCATTACGGTCGCTGGCGATCTGATTATATTTTTTACGCCATACTTCCGCCGCATTTTCTAATTCACTGGTTCTTACTTCTGAAACTGCTTCAGTGATTAGCTCTTCTGATACGCCTTTTTCTCTTAATTCATTCGCTATTTTGGCGCTGCCAAATTTAACTTGTCTAACACGGACGATATGCTCTGTGAATCGGGCATCCGATAACCAGCCTCGTTCTTTGAAATCAGTGATTAAGACTGGAATATCATCGGCTTCGTCCGCGTAGGTTTTAAGCTTGTTGGCTAGCTCAAACGCTGAGTATTCACGTTTCCCCAAATACTCTAGCGCCCGTTGACGCAAGGACTTTTCTTGCGTGTTTTTCAGATTACGCGTCATCCTCTTCGCGAGGCGCAATCATGCCCTCTAGTAGTACAGATGAATTAGCGCGGATTTTCGCGTCAATCTCAGCAGCAATGGCAGGATTCTCTTTTAGGAACTCACGAGAGTTATCCTTACCTTGCCCAATTTTCTCGCCATTGTAGCTATACCATGAGCCTGATTTTTCGACGATTTTCAAATCAACGCCTAGCTCAATCATTTCACCTTCAAGCGAAATACCTTCGCCGTAAAGAATGTCGAACTCAGCTTTCTTAAATGGTGGCGCCACTTTGTTTTTAATCACTTTGACGCGCGTTTCAGAACCAACGACTTCATCACCACGTTTAATTGCGCCAGTACGACGGATATCTAAACGAACAGATGCGTAGAATTTCAAAGCATTACCACCCGTAGTCGTTTCTGGATTGCCAAACATCACACCAATTTTCATGCGGATTTGGTTAATAAAGATCACTAAAGTGTTTGTGCGTTTGATATTGCCAGTTAACTTACGTAAAGCTTGACTCATCAAACGGGCTTGCAAGCCCATGTGTGAATCACCCATGTCGCCTTCAATCTCGGCACGTGGCGTTAATGCCGCAACAGAATCGATCACCACAATATCAACAGAGCCAGAACGCACGAGCATATCGACAATTTCTAATGCTTGCTCGCCTGTGTCGGGCTGAGAGATGAGTAAGTCAGGTACGTTAACACCTAGTTTTGCCGCATATTGTGGATCGAGTGCATGCTCCGCATCAATAAATGCGGCGGTGCCGCCAATTTTTTGCATCTGTGCAATCACAGAAAGTGTTAGCGTTGTTTTACCTGATGATTCCGGACCATAGATTTCAACAACACGGCCACGTGGTAAACCACCGATGCCTAGAGCAATATCCAAGCCTAAAGAGCCTGTTGATACAGACTCGATGTCTGTGATCACATCCTTATCACCCATGCGCATAATAGAGCCTTTACCAAACTGTTTATCAATTTGTGCAAGGGCTGCTGATAACGCTTTGCTTTTATTGTCATCCATGTTGTTTTTACCTTTAATTTGAGCTACTTTAATTAACTTGCAATTATTTCACAGTTTGGCATTTAAGGTAAGCGTTAAGGTTGTGTGTTAGCGTACTAAAAACTAATAAAAAGACATTGTCAACAATGTGAGTGGTGGCTCGTTATCTGCTAGTAGCGAGTAGTATTTAGCAAGAAGGAGTACGAGGAATGAAAGTGATTAATACGATAGTAGCGACAATTGCGATTGTCGCTACAACAGCAACGACAGTACAGGCGCGAGATTCGTTTAGCATAGGCATTAATATTGATGGGCAAGGCCATACAAGACATTCAATGGGCACACATCACCATGCGTCAGCATTCCGTGGCTATTATGGCGCACCAATTATCTATTACAGTTCACGACCAGTGGTTTATTACGCACCGTCAAACCGTTACAGCCAGTTCAGCTCTTACATTTCATATGGACGACATATGGCGAGGGATAACTACAGGCATAGTGAAAGCCGACGTGATTACAACAGGCGTGGCGAAAGACATCATAACCGTCGTGGTAATGGCCACCGTTATGGTAGGCGCTAGTCTGTTAGTTTTGTTAAGACTGCATTAAGTCCATTAGTCCGTTTAGTAATTGAATAACCGATTGATAGCGAATGGCTTGGCGATCGCCAGCAAACTGTTTCGTTACGGTTATTAACTGACCATTCTTGGTTAAGTAGGCGAAACAAACCATGCCGACAGGCTTGTTGGCAGAGCCGCCAGATGGGCCTGCAATACCGGTAATGCTACCTGCAATATCTGCACCACTATTACTGAGTGCGCCCATGGCCATTGCCTGCGCAGTTTCTTCGCTGACAGCGCCATATTGGGATAAGGTTTCTTTTGATACACCTAACATCTGTTGTTTGGCTTTATTACTATAAGTGATAAAGCCTCTGTCAAACCATGTAGAGCTGCCTGAAATGTCAGTAATGGCGGCTGAAGCCAAGCCGCCAGTACAAGATTCAGCTAATGCCAGTGTGAACTGCTTTTCTTTGAGTGCTTGCCCTAGTTGCGCACTAAGTTTTGTGATGTTGTGCGCTATGAGAGTATCCATAATAGGCCTTTTAAACTAATCATGGCGTAGACTGCTGCAAGGATGTCATCAAACATCACGCCAAACCCGCCTTTAAGTTTTGCATCGCATTGGCGAATTGGAAACGGTTTCCATATATCAAATAACCTAAATAAACCAAACGCAATTAGCCACCACTGCCATTGGTTTGGTGTGATTGTTAGCACTAGCATCATTGCGACAATCTCATCCCAAACAATGCTGCCGTGATCGCTAACAGCTAAGGCTTTTCCTGCAACTTCGCAAAAGTAAATGCCAATGATAAACAGGCCAGCAATAATGGCTAGTTGAACGTTGAGAGAGTAGCCTGCAATTAAGTAAAAAAGCGGAAGGCCCGCAATGGTGCCAAATGTTCCAGGTGCTTTTGGCGGCAGACCGCTGCCAAAGCCTAAAGCTAAAAAGTGAGCGGGATGTGCGAGTAAGAATTTAAAATCCGGTTGTTTAATCATGTTGTTGCGCTAAGCTGTTTAAATCTTAAAGTGCTCATATCCTAACTGTGAAGTATTGAGTATTTTGTTATCAAGTGTCACGGTGAGATTGCCTGTTGTATTGGTTTCACCGATACGCGTGATATTAATGCCTAGCTTTTTGCCTAAAGTTGTAATCGCCTCTCGTTGTTGCGATGATGCTGTAAAGCATAGCTCGTAATCATCACCACCAGCTAAGATGGCTTGTTGTATTTTGGGCTCTTGATTACGTGCTTTTATAGCATTTAAGCATGGCATTGCTTCTAATTGTAATATTGCGCCTATTTCATTAGGACGCGAAGCTTTTAGAATATGGCTTAAGTCGGCAAGTAGGCCGTCGGAAATGTCGATGCAACTATGTGCAATGTCACGCAAAGCCAACCCAAGCGCAACACGTGGTTGCGGTTGATTTAAGGCGAGCAAACAAGTGCTACGTGCTTCGTCATCTAATGATACTTTGTCTTGTAAATACGCTAACCCCAAAGCGGCATGACCAACTTCTCCGCTCACCCAAATATCATCTCCTGCTTTTGCATTGTTGCGTGTGATGGCTTTTCCAACAGGGGTTTCGCCCATAATAGTCACACTGATATTGAGTGGTCCGCGGGTTGTATCGCCACCAATTAAATCAACGCTAAACTGGTCAGCACAGTCAAAAAAGCCAGTTGAGAAAGCAGCTAACCAGCCATGATTGATTTCAGGTAGTGCGATTGAAAGTGTGGTCCATTTTGGGTTTGCACCCATTGCAGCCATGTCTGAAATATTAACAGCCAGTGACTTCCAACCAATGTCATAAGATGCAGCATCTTGAAAGAAGTGAGTGCCGACCACTGACATGTCAGATGAAATGGCTAATTGATGGCCTGTTGAGACTTTAATGAGCGCAGCATCATCACCGATCCCTAAGTCGGTTTGAGCATTAGGTCGCGTAAAATATTGTTTAATGAGGTTGAATTCAGCGGACATGGTGTTTTTGACGGGGTGACTTTAGCTTGTTAATGATGAGTATACACAACAGTGCGCCCGTGATGTCTGCAAACCATTCATATAAGCTAGCTGACCGTGTGCGGGTGTAAGCCCTTTGTAAAATTTCTGTGACTACTCCGTAGCTAATGAGGCCTAGGAAAAGTAATGTGTGATGTTGTGCGTAAGCTACGTAACCGATAGCCATGAGTGTGGCAAATAAGCTTGCGTGGATGAGTTTATCTACATAAGGAAAGACGGGTGTAGATGGTCGTTGTTCCATTAATAGCAAAAAAGTAACTAGACTGATTAATAGCCAAAATATAACGGATGAGATTCTGGTGTAGTAAGGCAGCATGAAGAAGCTATTTTTTCTTAGGACGGAATGCTTTTACAAGCGCCTCATTTGTTTCAATGAAAGGTGCGCCAATTAAATCCAAGCAATAAGGCACTGCGGCAAAAATGCCGTGGACTTGGGTGTTGCCAGACTCATCTTTTAAGCCTTCAAGTGTTTGTGTAATTGCTTTTGGTTGTCCTGGTAAGTTGAGGATTAAACACTGATGGCGTATGACGGCAACTTGGCGCGACAAAATGGCCGTGGGAACAAAATTTAAGCTGATTTGTCGCATTTGTTCGCCAAATCCGGGCATTTCCTTATCACCAACCGCTAACGTGGCTTCTGGGGTGACATCTCGTAATGCAGGCCCAGTGCCGCCAGTTGTGAGTATTAAATGGCAACCTTCATCATCGGCTAGCTCGATGAGTGTGTTTTCTATTAACGCTTGCTCATCTGCAATTAAGCGCATTTCTAGTGTAAAAGGGGAACTCAGCACTTTTGACAGCCATGCTTGTAAACTTGGAATGCCTTTGTCTTCATACACGCCTTGTGAAGCACGATCGCTAATGGAAACTAAGCCAATTTTAATTATTTTGTCTTGCATATGAATTGTTTGTTTAATATTGTGTCAATAGCATTACTAGATTATAACGATAAACTTTCAAGGATATTGGAACAATGATGAAAAAAATGCTGAGCTCGGCTTTGCTTGCTTTATGCTTTATTCAAGCGGTACAAACAGTACAAGCAACTGAGAATTTATATGAGCAACATTATAAGGCGCAAAATGGCGGCAACCTAAAGTCCATGGAAGCCAAGCCAGATACTAAGATGTATGTTAGTAATCATCACGATGAAGACAATATTAGTATGCTGGAAACTGGCTATGACATGATTGGCAGTAGCGGTTTTGAGGCTGGTGGCATTGTGGCAGACTTGGCATTGGCGCATGCAAAGTCGATTAAAGCAGATGTTGTATTGGTTTACAGCAAGTATGCTTCAAAAAAATCACCACTTTCAAAATTAACTTTGATTAAAGAAGCGGCAAAAACGACGGGTGAAATTGAACCTGAAGCGATGGAGGATGAACCCACTTATCAATACTACGCGAGTTATTGGGCGAAGTTGCCCACGCCATTACTCGGCTTGCATGTGATTAAGTTGAAGCATAAAGCAAAAGACAGTGAAACGATTGTTGCCGATGAAGGCCTAAAAGTGTTAGCCGTCATTAAGGGTTCTCCAGCTTTTAAGGCCGGCTTAAAGCGTGGAGATGTGTTGTTGAGCTTGGCTGGTATTACCTTAGAGCAACCTCAAGCACTGGCTCAGGTGGCTAGCAAACATAAGGGTAAAAGCGTCGATATTGTTTATGAACGTAATGGGCAGTCTATGGAATCCCAAGCTACGCTTAACAGTGGTCATTAGCGATTAGTCGCTATCGTTCTCGTTAAGGCCTTCTTGACCTTCTGTAATCTCACGAATCAGCTTGAACAGTTCTCTGCTGCTTTTAAGGGTTTTGTTCGCGGCTTTCTCTTTATTCGCATTACGGACTAATGTGCGTAGTTTTTGAATTTCTGCATGCGGATACTTTGTGACAAATTCTTGTAAGCTGTCCGATTGTGAGGTGGCTGCTTCTTCGATTAAACGGTCACGCCAGCGCTCTAATACATGAAACCGCGCATTTTCAGTATTGTTTTTACCTTCCCAGCCAGCCAACTTCTCTTTAATGGGTTCGATGTCTGTGGACCGCATTAAACGACCAATATATTGCAGCTGACGTTTAATCGCGCCATTTGAATTAAGGCGCTTTGCCTCAATGACTGCCTCGTGTAGACTCTCATCAAGATTCAACTTAATCAATTGGCCTTTAGTTAGGTCGAGCAATTTCTTGCCTACCATTTGCTGAGCCTCAGCTTCAGCCTTGAGCTGGGTTTTACTAATATAGTCTAAATCTTCGTCTTCATTCTGCATGGTATGAGTACTCTTATTTCAGGTTTTCTGTAAGTCTTTTAGGTTTTCTTTGACTCAAAGCGCCGATGAATGGCTGATGCAAGGTATCATAACATTTTTAGCAATTTAATTTAATGATAGAAGCGCGATGAATCAGCATACTTTAAAACAAATCAGTGAAGATACTATAAAGCTAGCTAAGCAAGCTGGCGCATCAGATGCAGAAGTGGATGTGAGTTTTGGCACGGGACAAAGCGTCTCTGTGCGTAAGGGTGAAACTGAAAATATAGAATATAACCGTGACAAAGGCATCTCTGTTACTGTGTTTTTTGGTTATAGAAAAGGCTATGCAAGTAGCTCGGATTTTAGTCCAGAAGCGATTAAGGACACGGTTGAGGCAGCTTGTAATATTGCTAAATATACAGCAGAAGACACATTTTGCGGCTTAGCCGATGCTAATCTCATGGCGCAGGATGTAACTGATTTAAATTTACATCACCCATGGCAAGTCAGCGTTGAAGAGGCGCTTGAGATTGCAAAACGCTGTGAAACTGCCGCATTGAATGTCGATAAAACACGTATTAAAAACTCAGAAGGCGCTAGCGTTTCAACGAATGAAGGGCTGTTTGTCTATGCCAACACGCATGGTTTTGTTGGTGGTTATCCAAGCTCTCGACATAGTATTAGTTGTTCGGTAATCGCCGAGCAAGGTGGTGCGATGCAACGTGATTATTGGTATACCAATGCCAGAGATGCGAATGATATGCGCTCGGCTGAGTCGGTTGGTCAGTTGGCAGGTGAGCGTACAGTACGCCGTTTAGGCGCTAAGCCGATTAAAACTGGCCAATACCCTGTGTTATTTGAGGCGGCGTTATCGAGCAGCCTGATTAGTTCGTTGGTGAGTGCTATTTCTGGCGGAAATTTATATCGAAAATCATCTTTTTTACTTGATAGCCTTGGGCAGCAGGTAGCCTCTTCATTGCTCAATATTGAGGAGTTGCCACATGTTGAGAAAGGGATTGCAAGTAGTCCATTCGATAATGAAGGCGTTGCAACTAAGTCGCGTATGCTGGTGGAGAATGGTGTATTGCAAGGCTACATGCTATCTAGTTACTCAGCGCGAAAATTAGGCCTTCAGACAACAGGCAATGCTGGTGGAGCACATAATTTAGTAGTGCAACATACACAGCAGTCTTTTGCCGAGCTATTATCCATGATGGGCACTGGGCTGTTGGTAACAGAGTTGTTGGGTCATGGCTTGAATATGGTTACTGGAGATTACTCACGTGGTGCTGCTGGGTTTTGGGTAGAGAGCGGTGTTATTGCACATGCGGTAGAGGAGATTACGATTGCAAGTAATATCAAAGAAATGTTGAATCAGATTATTGCGATTGGTGATGATGCGTTAGTGCCTAGTTCAAAACAAACAGGCTCCATCCTAATTGAGCGAATGACAGTGGCGGCTGGATAATGCTGGATTGAGTGACTATTTAGTTTGCAGGCACAAAGTCTGGTAAAGGCGTGTAGTCAATAGTTGATGCTCCTTCTGTTGCAGCAACTTCTTCAGATGCAGGTGTTTCAATATCTCAATCCGCTGGCTGAAATATATCCTCAAGTAAGTCATCAGAGACTAAGCCATCTTGTACTTGGCTTGCTCTACTCTGTAAATAAGCATCACGCATAAAAGCATAAGAATCTAGTGATGCACTGTCTAAAATGTCAGTAGCATTTAGCAACTCAGCACGCTTGTCTATAAAGCTAACAACGCGTAATTGATTGTGTAGACGTACCTGACCAATATTGTGTGCATAGGTGATTGGGTCACTTGTTACTGTATCAAAACCAAAGCCAGCTGCATCACGTACAGTGCTTGGGCCTAGGAAAGGAAGTACGATATAAGCACCGCTTCCCACACCCCAGTGACCAAGTGTTTGGCCAAAATCTTCACGGTGGACTGGAATGTTATCCATACTTGCGACATCAATAAACCCAGCTAAGCCAAAAGTACTGTTGATGACGAATCGACCTGCATCTTTAAATGCATGGGCGAACTTCAGCTGTAAAACGTCATTCAACACAGTGGTGAGAGATTTTAGGTTGTTAAAGAAGTTATTAATACCCTTACGAATGGGGGGTGGTGTAACTGCCTTGTACGCGCCAGCTACAGGTTTAAGAACAACACCGTCTATGGCATCGTTAAATTTATATACACCACGATTGACTGACTCTAATGGATCATTATTTTCTAACGTAGCACAGCCTGTGGCGATGATTGCCAAGAAGCAGCTAAGTAATAGTTTGGTGAGTTGTAATCGCATATGTTCGTTCTTTTTTATAATGTTGTTATTTAGTTGACGCACATGTTTTCTTCAAGTCGAAAACCTTCAATAAAAATTTATTATCCCTTAATAGACTGCTCTCTGTCTATGAATTATGCAAACTGTTTTTTATACGCGTGCAGGTGTTGTAAAAACCCCACTTAATACTATTGAACATAACAGTGCATGTTGTGTTGCGATTGCCTGTGGTTATATTACTCACGATGATAAGGGTGATTCTGTATAACCGTATGCGCACGGTAGAGTTGCTCTGTGAGCAGTACCCGTACAAAAGCATGGGGTAAAGTGAGCTTGGAGAGTGACCAGCAAAAGTCAGCCTGTTTGATGAGTGCAGGGTCTAAACCGTCAGCACCACCGACAGCGATGCTGACATCACGTCCCATTTCTTGCCATTTTTTCATCATGGTTGCTAATGCAACCGTCGTTTTTTCTTTGCCATTTTCATCGCAAGCAATGAGATAATCTTTATTCGCCGCTTTTAAAATCCGCTGCGCTTCAGCTGCTTGGACTACTGGATTTTTTTTGCCATCAGAGCGTTTGTCTGGCTTGATTTCAATGATTTCAACACTTAACTCACGCGGCATACGTTTAATGTATTTAGCGCAAGCCGTCTCAACCCAGTTTGGCATTTTGTGGCCAACTGAGATGATTTTGAGTTTCATGTATGGAAAATAAAGCTAGGCTTTATGATACGGTAGTATCTAGGTCGCTTGCAGTATCTGCTGAGATATGACCACCTTCGCCACCCCATAGTTGCTCTAGATTATAGTAGGTTCGCGTAGCTGTCGTCATGATGTGGATAATGATGTCGTCTAAATCAACTAGCACCCATTCACCCTCTTTTTCACCTTCCATGCCACGTGGTTCGAAACCTTTAGCTTTCACATCGACATAGATATTGTTGGCGATGGCTTTGGTTTGACGTGATGAGTTTGCGCTACAAACAATCATGTAGCTCGTCATTGATGTGAGTTTTGTCACATCCAAAACAGTAATATCAAAACCTTTGATATCTTCGATTGCGTTAATGACCGTATCTTTCATTGTGTTTAAATCGGACAAATTATTACCTTCTAACTAATTGTTTATTAAGCAGCTTGTGCTGGGATGTTCTGTTTGAGTTCTTTGATGCAATTTTGGTCATCGACATAAACCAAATCTGGTTTATAGCTCTCCAACTCAAGCTCTGTGTAGTCTGAGTAAGTGGCAATAATGACAATGTCACCTGGTGCAGCTTTATGTGCGGCAGCACCATTAGTCGAGATAATACCTGAATTACGCTCGCCGCGGATGGCATAAGTGCTAAAACGCTCGCCATTCGTCACATTATAAATCTCAATTTTTTCATACTCACGGATATTAGCCGCTTCCAGCAACACTTCATCAATGGCACAACTGCCCTCATAATGAAGCTCACTATGGGTGACGGTTACGCGGTGAAGTTTGGATTTAAGCATCGTTCTTTGCATCAAGTATTACCATTCAACCTTACAAAGATAGCATTGTAATCAATTCAAGGGTTTAGCGCAAAACTCAATGTTGTCGATTAAACGGATATTGGCTAATGTGGCCGCGCCTAAAATGACCAATTGTTCATCATCTTCAAGGGCAGGCTTTAGCGTTAATGCAGAACGAATCGAAATGTAATCGACCTCCCAGCCTTGCTTGGTGAGTGCTTCAGTCGTTTGCTTTTCGATGTTCATGAAAGTCGTTGGTGTGGTTTGTGCGCCTGCTATAGCTGACTTAAGCGCTTGATTTAGTTGCTCTGCTTGTGTTTTTTGTTGGGCAGTAAAGTGACCATTACGTGAACTCATGGCGAGCCCACTGGCTTCGCGCACAATGTTGCCTGCAATAATTTCGATTGCAAAGTTAAACTGTTTAACTAGCTCACGGATGATGGCTAACTGCTGAAAATCTTTTTTACCAAATACGGCAACATCGGGTTGGACGAGGTTAAATAGTTTGGCAACAATGGTCGCAACCCCAGAAAAATGACCTGGTCTGCTCGCACCACACAATATACTGGCCATGGGTGGCGGTGTAATTATCATGGTTTGGTTGAGTGATGTGCCATCAAAGTCAGGATACATTTCTTCAACACTAGGTGCGAAAACAATGGTCGCACCGATAGCCTCTAGTTTTTTACAATCTGCTTCCAATGTGCGCGGGTATTGTTCTAAATCTGCACTGGAATCAAACTGTAATGGATTCACAAAAATGCTGACGACAACACAGTCTGCTTGTTGTTTTGCAAGCTCGACAAGTGTGAGGTGACCATCATGAAAATTGCCCATCGTCGGTACAAAAGCGACTTTGTTGTGTGCTGCTAATGCGTGTTTTAGTACCGCGCTGGTATGAACAACTTTCACTAGTAGCTATGCTCTTCAGCAGGGAATGATTGGTCTTTAACTGCTTTGATATAAGCCGCAATCGCCTCTTGTATGCTGTTGGTTTCTTTTAAAAAGTTACGAACGAAGCGAGGTGATTTAAAGTCACTCGGGGCTTTATCAGCAGGGCCAGTATAGATGCCAATTAAATCTTGTAATACTAAGACTTGGCCACTGCAGTTGACCCCAGCGCCAATGCCGATGGTAGGCGCTTTAATTGTATTGGTAATTTGTTCAGCCAGTGTAGCTGGTACCATTTCTAACACCACCATACTCACACCCGCTTCATCCATGGCTTTGGCATCATTCATGATTTTCTGGGCTGAAGCTTCTGTCTTACCTTGAATCTTATAGCCACCAAGCTGGTTCACTGATTGCGGTGTAAAGCCTAAATGTGCACAAACAGGTACGCCATGCGACGCTAAGTAGCGTGCTGTTTCAACACGGTCACCACCACCTTCAAATTTCACCATGCTCGCACCAGACTTGATCAGCCATTGTGCATTTTTCAGCGCCGCTTCATTGTCATGCTCATAACTACCGACTGGCATATCCGCAACAATGAAGGTATTGGGCGCACCAGCAGCAACGCTTTTGGTGTGGTAAGTCATGTGGTGCATACTCACATTCAATGTGTTATCTGCACCTTGTAACACCATGCCGAGTGAATCGCCAACCAGTAACACATCAACACCTTCAAGCTCCATGACTTTAGCAAACGAGGCGTCATAGCAAGTCAGCATGGTGATTTTTTCACCAAAGGCAGTTAGCTTGCTTAGATTGTTTATTTTGTTACTTGAGTTAGGTTGCATGGTTAAATTAGCGTGCTTATTCGAAATTAGGGTTGAAATACTCACGGCGACCTTGAAATTGGTCAATACGATCGACGAGTAAGTTTAACGCAGCCTCGTCTTTAATAATATTGAGTTTTTCATTGTTAACAATTAGCACAGGCGCGGCATCATAAGTGTGAAAGTATTCGCTATAAGCGGTGGCAAGCCGTTCTAAATATTCTGGCTGAATATTGTTTTCATACTTAATATTACGTTCTGCAATACGTTCGGTTAATGCACTCACAGGGGTTTGTAAATAAATCACCAAGTCTGGCTTAGGCGATTCTAACTGTAAGTGCTGAAAAATCTGATGGTAGAGCGCGTACTCCTCATCATTTAAGTTCAAACGCGCAAATAGCGGATCTTTTTCTAAAAAGAAATCAGCCGTAATCGGCTGCGAAAACATATCAATTTGGCTGATGTCTGCAATTTGACGGGCGCGTTGAAACAAGAAAAAGATCTGTGTTTGTAGTGCATAACGTTTCGGATCGTCATAAAAGCGCGCTAAAAAAGGATTCTCTTCTGCTTTTTCTGTCAGCAACTGTGTCGAAAACTTCTCCGCAAGCATGCGCGCCAAAGTGGTTTTTCCGCTACCAATCGGGCCTTCAACAACGATAAATGGGAATTTATTAAAAATGCTCATACAGAATGATTGCTCAGTTTTTCAATGCCTTGGTTTTGGAAAAGTCGTGCTAATTTTACAACATTACAGGACTTGGGCATCACATCAAGGTAGCTAATTGTTAAGTCTGGTACAATTTCTGCTAGCGGCAATAAGACAAAGCCACGCAAATGCATACGTGGATGTGGCAAGGTGAGAAATGCTGTTTTTTGCTCGACATCGTCATAGCACAGTAAATCTAAATCCAGTATGCGCGGCGCATTTGGGAAAGGGCGTTCGCGTCCAAAGTCTTGCTCGATATCCAGCAGTGCTTTTAATAAGCTTTCTGGACTCGCCTCGGTATGCACTTCCGCGACGGCATTAATAAAATCAGGTTGGTTATCGTAACCAACAGGCTCTGATTGATACAAGCTAGAACGTTGTATGACTTTCGTTCTCGGTATCTTTTCTAGTGCGGTAAAAGCGTTTGTGACCTGTAAAGCAGGGTCGCATAAGTTGCTACCTAATGCGACAAACGCTTTATGCACTGCCATTGTCCGTGGCGACTGGTTTCTTTTTCGGCATGCGTTTACGTTTTCTTTTCGGCGCTGTTTCAGGCATTAACATAGCAGTACGTTCTTCTGATTTTGCATCGGAAAATTTCGTCCACCACTCACCAATTTCCATTGGAATCTCACCAGACTCGCAACGTAATAACATAAAGTCATAAGCCGCACGGTAGCGTGGGTTGGCGAGTAGAGCGAATGGACGCTTTCCAGCCCGTTGCTCAAAGCGTGGTTGCATGGCCCAAATTTCTTTCATGGTCGCCACAAAGCGATTATGAATAGCGAGTTTCTTCGCTTGAATTTGAATCACTTCATCCATGGCGTTATATAAAGCAGGAATCATCGGCGCGTTTTTTTTCTGCACTTCCCACTCTTTTAACACTTCGTGCCAGAGCAATGTCGCGAATAAAAAGCTCGGGTTAGATGATTTGCCTTGCATGATGCGATCATCCGTATTTTTCAGTGCCAACATAACGAATTTCTCACCCATCGGTTGTTCTAATACCACATCCAATAGCGGCAATAAACCATGATGTAATTTTTGTGCACGTAAAACGTTAATGCTTTCAATCGCATGCCCAGATAGGAACAGTTTTAACATCTCATCAAACAAGCGGCTAGGCGGCACGTCGTGCAATAAATCCGCTAGTTTAGAGATTGGCTGTTCAGTCGCTTTATCAATCTTCAAGCCTAGCTTTGCTGACAATCGCACAGCACGTAGCATACGTACAGGGTCTTCTTTATAGCGAGTGACGGGATCACCGATCATGCGTAATACGTGCGATTTCACATCAGCAACACCGTTATGAAAATCTAACACATCTTGTGTTTGTGCATTGTAGTAAAGCGCATTGGCAGTAAAGTCACGTCTCGCCGCATCATCTTCTATGCTACCGAAAATGTTGTCACGCAAAATGCGGCCGCTTTCATTGGTTTTAGCATCACCTGCTTTAGGATTAACAGTGTCGTGATGCCCACGAAAAGTCGAGACTTCAATAGTTTCTCTACCCCACATCACATGTACGAGGCGGAAACGTCTGCCGATAATACGAGAGCGGCGGAAGATTTTATTCACTTCCTCAGGTTCTGCATTGGTGGCAATGTCGAAATCTTTTGGTTTGGAGTTGAGGAGTAAGTCCCTCACCGCCCCGCCAACGATATAAACATCAAACCCCGCTTTGTGTAATCCTGCGCAGGTTTTGTGCGCCGCATCGCTAATTAAGCTAGGGTCGATTTTATGTTTTTTAGCAGGGATGACTTTTGCCATACTTGGCAAGGAGTTTTCTGCTTGATTGATGGCATCTATTGCATGCGCACGCTTTTTAAATACTTTGTTCAGAAATTTTTTAATCATCGATTTGAGCTGTCTAATTTTAAGTCGTCTATTATTTAGACTCGTTATTCCATAGCACATCAGGCTCGCCAGCTTCTTTGTTTAAAACGCGACACAACACGAAGAGCAAGTCTGATAAGCGGTTAATATATTGTAAGGAAGTTGCAGTCAACTTCTCTTCCGAATGTAGTGTGTGCATCTCGCGTTCAGCACGTCTACACACTGTTCTAGCTAAATGGCAATAGGCTGCAGCACGACTGCCGCCCGGTAAAATAAATTCTTTCAACGGCGCTAGACTATCATTAAACGCATCCAGTGTCGTTTCTAATGAGGTAATACGCTCAGCTTTAATTAATTCCATATTAGGCATGCAGATTTCACCGCCAAGGTTGAATAAGTCATGTTGCACGGCAGTTAAGCAATCAGTGATTTGGTCAGATATTGGCTCAGTTAACATGATGCCAATCACCGAGTTCAATTCATCAACATCGCCCATGGCATGTATGCGTAAGCTATCCTTAGGCACACGAGTGCCATCACCTAAGCCTGTAGTGCCGCTGTCGCCAGTGCGAGTGTAAATCTTACTTAATCGATTACCCATTGTTGATCTTTCTCACTATAATTAGCCATTATAAATCATGCATAACTATTTACAGAAAAATAAGCAGACTAATATCAAAGCGATAAAAGCCAATGCAATCGCAATCGGCGTCATGGATTCTGGCGTGGGCGGCCTGACAGTGATGCAACATATTCATCGCTTATTACCACATGAACATCTCAATTATGTAGCAGATAGCCAATATGCGCCTTATGGCAGCTTAAGCCCTGAATCCATTACCGACCGCTGTTTTACGATCGCTGACTTTCTAATTGAGCAAAACGTCAAAGCCCTAGTTGTTGCTTGTAACACCGCCACTGCTGCTTCCATTCAATTAATGCGCGCTAAATATGCATTACCGATTATCGGTATGGAACCAGCCGTTAAACCAGCCGCATTAGCCAGTAAAAATGGCATCATCGGCGTGCTGGCTACAGTAGGCACACTCAAAAGTGCTCAGTTTGCTGCTTTGTTAACCAACTATGGGCAAGATATTCAAGTGCATACGCAAGGTTGTATTGGCTTGGTGGAGTGTATTGAGCGTGGTGAAATCCATGCGGCTAGTACGAAAGCGTTGATTGCAGAATATTGTGCGCCATTGTTAGAAGCTGGGGCAGACACGATTGTGTTGGGTTGTACGCACTATCCGTTTGTTCGGGACGTGATTCAAGGTGTTGTGGGTGAGGGTGTGACAGTGATTGATACTGGGGAAGCTGTTGCTAAGCATTTGCAGGCGACTTTGGAGGTTCAGTCGTTATTAACCTCAACAGAAGAAGAGGCTGATGTTTTGGTTTGGACGAATAATACAGCTGCGTACAGAGATGCAGTGATTCAGCAGCTGTGGGGTGATAATGCAGTTGTTCGGCGTATTGCGCTTCGCTAATACGCCCTATGCGGGCTATGGGATGAGTTGGGTTAACTCTTCAATCAACACATGATAAGCCCGAACATCCAGCTTTTCTAAAGCCGCTGTCATTGCTTTATCTTGAAGAGGTAGGAACGAAGCGCCGCCTAAATCACTAAGTACGACTTGCTCGTCATTCCATAAAATATTATGTGCATAGAGATCGCCATGTACTAGGCCTTGGGCGTGTAGGTGAAGCATGGCGCTCGCGACGCCGTTGGTGATGTGTTTCACTTGTGCAGCTGTTAGTGAGGTGTCTACTGGATAGACATCACGTGAGCAAGTCTCAAAGCTTGGTGGGTTTGCGAGTATGGTTAAATCAGAATTGAGTAAGGGCATGACTAAGCCTTGCAAACCTTCTGGGTGGTTTTTAATAATGCCTTTTACACCAACTAAATTTTGATGTTCGCCTGCGACGACATTGGCGTGCATTTCAGAGATGGGTAGGCCGTCACTGGTTAAACCGCTTTTAAATAATTTAACTGCTACAGGCTCAACTTTTCCGCCGTGTTTCCAGTCTGCTTGATAGGAGGTACCAGAAGCGCCTTGACCTAATACTTTTCCTAGCGTTAATGTTGACCAATCGATTTCCAACACTTTCTGCTGTTGCATATGGGCTGCTTCAATCGGCGTGGAGAATGGGTTGCCCGCGTAGGCTAGCCATGTCAATTTCGGCAGGTTAAATAACCACCGCGGTAGTTCGTTGAATTGATTGGCTGAGATTCTGATTAATTCTAATGTATCACAATTCGCCATTGAGGCAGGCAGGGTAGTTAGCTGATTGCCTGCTAACATGAGCTTTTGTAGTTTTTTGCATTGGCCTAATGCATCTGGCACTTTGTTTAATGCATTATCTGTGACGATAAACCATTGTAGATTTTTTGTTGGGATGGATTCTTCAGGAATATGCGTGATTTGGTTGGCTTTGAAGCCAATCATGCTCAAGCTAGGACACTTGCCTAAGACGGCTGGTATTGTTGTAAATTGATTCGATGAGCAGAATAGAATACGCAGTTTGGTAAAGCGATCTAAATCATCGGGGAGTGATGATAGGGCATTACCTGATAAGTCGAGTATTTCTAGCGTGTCAGCTAAGTCGTATAGTTCAGTCGGGAAGGTGGTTAAGCCACAAGACAGTGTTAGTTCGGTACTGCCTTGCAGCTTGCCAGCTTGTAGTTGCGTGAGGGTTGAATCCACTAATGATTAACGTGTCTTCGCTTAGTGGTGTGAAACCACTTCACCTACTTTTAATGTGTATTTTGTCCCGCAGTAAGGGCAGGCGACTTCACCTGTTTTGACTATATCTAAAAACACGCGCGGATGCGATGCCCATTGCGCGACTTCTGCTGTTGGGCAATGTAGTGGTAAATCTTTTGCTGAGACTTCTAATTTTTTCACATCAGACATGGCGTCCCTTAAATGTAGGTCAACCAATCACTGTGTTTTACAGAGCGACCATGAACCACATCAAAAAACATCGCTTGTAGTTTTTCAGTAATCGGGCCCCGTGTGCCAGTGCCAATTGCGCGGTTATCAAGCTCGCGAATTGGTGTGACTTCAGCAGCCGTGCCTGTGAAGAATGCTTCATCTGCTGTGTAGACTTCATCACGTGTAATGCGTTTTTCAATCACTGTTAGGCCTATTTCTTCAGCAAGCTGAACAATGGTGTCGCGCGTGATGCCTTCTAGTGCACTGGTGAGGTCCGGTGTATACATTTTTCCTTTACGGATAATGAAAATGTTCTCGCCAGAACCTTCAGCAACAAAGCCATCAACGTCTAATAATAACGCTTCTTGGTAACCATCTTGAGTCGCTTCTTGGTGCGCTAAAATGCTGTTCATGTAGTTGCCATTCGCTTTGGCTTTACACATCGTGATGTTCACATGGTGACGTGAGAACGATGATGTTTTCACGCGAATACCATTCTTTAATGCATCATCACCCATGTAGGCGCCCCAACTCCAAGCTGCAACAATCACATGAGTTGATAATGTAGTAGCAGAAATACCCATGGCCTCAGAGCCGTAAAAAGCCATTGGACGCATATAAGCAGACTCTAAGTTATTTTCACGCACAGCGGCTTTTTGTGCCTCAATTAACGTCGCTTTGTCATAAGGTATGCTCATGCCTAAGATTTTAGCACTATTAAATAGGCGGTCTGTGTGATCCGCTAAACGAAAAATCGCAGGGCCTTTGTCTGTTTTATACGCGCGGACACCTTCAAATACACCTAAGCCGTAATGTAATGTGTGTGTGAGTACATGCGTGGTGGCATCGCGCCAGTCAACTAGTTTGCCATCGTACCAAATAAGACCATCGCGGTCAGACATTGAGGTTGGTATTGCCATAATGCAACTTTCAATAATTCATAAAAGGTCTATTGTAAACTAAAGGTCGTTTTTTTTTAGTATGTTAAAATCAAAAAATTAATATTTATTGGAATTTTTGCTATGATTGCCTCTTTTTTTAAGTTTGGCCGTTATTTACTGTTAATGTTGACGCTATGTTTGTTAGTCGCGTGTGATGGAAACCAAGCTGTTAAGGGCTTTGTAGGAACGGATATTACGGGCGCAGATTTTCCGAAACCACTAGCATTAACTGATCACACGGGTACACCGCGCACGATGGCTGACTTTAAAGACAAGGTGGTCGTCATGTTCTTTGGCTTTACCCACTGCCCAGATGTTTGCCCAACCACAATGTTGGATTTAAAAAATACGATGAAGCTCTTAGGCGATAAAGCCAATGAGGTGCAAGTATTATTTGTGACTGTGGACCCAGCGCGTGATACCCAAGAAGTGCTAGCAAAATTTGTACCTTCTTTTGATGAGCGATTTATTGGTTTACGCGGCACTGCTGGACAAACAGCAGAAACCGTAAAGAACTTTAAAATCTATTATGCAAAAGTGCCGGGTAAGAGTGAGAATGATTATTCTATTGATCATAGTGCCGGCATGTATATGTTTGATAAGCTAGGCAAGTTAAGAGTGTATTTGAGCTATGCACAAAAGCCTGAAGATATTGCCAGCGATATTCAGAAGATTTTATAACGACGGTGCACGAATGTACGAGCGTCACATTCGATGCAATTGATGTGATAATTGTTTGAGCGCTTTCTCAGCCACTTTGTAATCAGGGTAAATTCTGCCAACAACTGCCCAGAATTGGGCAGAGTGATTCATTTCTTTTAAGTGTGCCAACTCATGGCATGTGACGTAGTTGATAATACTTGGTGGTGCTTGTAGTAAGCGCCAGTTCAGGCGGATGTTGCCACGACTCGTGCAACTACCCCAGCTAGATTGTGCGTTAGATAACTTAAGTGACGGTGTGTCCACGCCTAATTTGGCGGCGAATAGTTCAATGCGCCGACTATAGTCAGTGAGCGCTTTTTTTTTATACCACTGAATCACTTTACGCTGTATCACTTCCTCGTTATCAGACTCTGGCGAGGTAATCGTTAAGCTATCGTGGTTGAACTGTGGCTGCTTGTTTTTTTTATCGTTTACAACATAAAGCGTAATATCCATGCCGAGTAATGACATTGTTTCGCCATCTTGCCAAACAATCGGCAGCACATGATTTTCCTTGCGCTTTTCTAGTTTGTTGAGTATCCAGTTTGATTTCTCTTGGATTAACTTTTTTAACTGGATTTCTAGTATGTATTTTGGCGCATGGACGACTAGGCCATCTGCTGCGACTTTTAAACCGACGGTACGCCGCGCTCTGCGCTCTAATTGGTATTCAATCATTTCGCCATTGAGTAGTGTGATGTATTTCTTTTTCATCAGGACTTTTTGCAGCGCATTTTTACCAAGGCTTAATCAAGCGCCGACATTGTTGTTTCTATCCACGCTTCGACTTGCTTATTTACTTGGTCTGGTTTTAAACCAGCCGTTTCGATTGGTTTGCCAATCACGACTTGAATCGTACCAGGATGTTTGATGAATGCATTTTTGCGCCAGTATTTTCCAGCGTTGTGGGCAACGGGCACAACAGTCGTTTCGGTCTTAGCAGCCAACCAAGCGCCGCCAATATGGTATTTACTTTTTTCACCTGGCATCGTGCGCGTGCCTTCAGGGAAAATTACCACCCATAAGCCACGTTCCAATCGGTCTTTACCATTCGCCACCAGTTTTTTAAGCGCTTCACGACCTGCGCTACGATCAATTGGAATGGCTGCCAAAGCGACAAAAGCCCAACCTAAAAAAGGAATCAGTAATAATGAACGTTTCATGACCCACACTTGCGGTGGAAAAATGATTTGTAAGCCAATGGTTTCCCAAGCAGATTGGTGCTTGGATAAAATAATGGAAGGGTGGTCTGGCATGTTTTCTTGACCACGCACTTGGTAATCTAAGTTGCAAGTCAATCGCAACCAAAACATCACAAAGTGCGCCCAACCACTAGCAATACGCGAGCGCATTACGTCCGGGAGCGGAAATAATAGAATCACTAAAATTGAGAATATTGGCGTGACAATGAGCAAGCCTAGTAAGAATAGAATCGATCGAATCCACAACATACGCTTACTCCGAAACGATATGCTGAACAGCTTCAGCAAGGTCGCTAAATATAAGAGTGTTTTCTGGCAAGTCGCCGCCAGATAACGTTTTTTCACCGTTGCCAGTAAGCACTAACATTGGCTGGCAGCCTGCATTAGCAAATGACTGTAGATCGCGTAATGAATCACCAATACCAGCAACATTGGCTAAATTAACATTAAATTGCTGACCAATGTCGATGACCATTTTACTTTTTGGTTTTCTACAGTCGCAATTATCTTCATTGATATGAGGACAATAGTAAACGGCATCAATATGACCACCAACCGACTCAACGGCTTTGTGCATTTTGTTATGAATAGCACCTAATGTGGCGATGTCATACAGGCCACGTGCAACGCCAGACTGATTGGTGGCAACAGTGATGGTAAATCCGTGTTCGTTAAGCAAGGCAATTGCCTCTAGACTGCCATCAATTGGCATCCATTCATCAGGGCTTTTAATAAAGTCATCGCTGTCTTTATTAATCACACCATCTCTGTCTAGAATCACCAGCTTCATTAGCAGCGCCTAGGTCGCTAGTTTAGATAAATCAGCAACGCGGTTCATGGCTTGATACAGCGTGGCTAATAGGCCTTGGCGGTTGGCTTTTAATGCAGAATCATCTGCATTCACCATTACGTTATCGAAGAAAGCATCAACGGGTTCTCTCAATGTCGCTAACGCTTGCAGTGAGGCCGTGTAATCGCCCGCTTCAAACAATTTATCGGCTTCTGCTTTAGTTGTGTTCAGTGCAGTAGCCAAAGCCTGCTCGGTTGGTTCTTGCAGTAAGCTGTTATCAACCTTGGCTTCAACGACACCTTCGACTTTGCGTAAGATATTGCTCACACGTTTATTCGCCGCAGCTAATGCAGGTGCTTCAGCTAAAGTGGCAAACTTTTTAACCGCAGCTAGTCGTTGCGGAATTTCGCTGAGTAATGCGGGTTCTAATGAAAGTACCGCGTCTACCTCTTGCGCACTCGCGCCTTGGTCACGTAGGTTCACGCTTAAGCGGTCAAAGCAGAAGGCTTTAATGGTTACTAAAACGTCAGTATCACCATTAAATTGTTTCAGGGCTAATTCGATTAATGCATCAAATGGCAAGGGTAGTTTTGCATCGATCAACATGCGAATAATACCGAGTGCTTGGCGACGGAGTGCAAATGGATCTTTGTCGCCCGTTGGTTTTTCACCAATGCTAAATAAGCCGACTAAGGTTTCTAGTTTGTCTGCTAATGCGACACAAATGCCGACTTGGCTACGCGGTAATTCATCTCCTGAAAAGCGCGGTTTGTAATGGTCTTCAATTGCAAAAGCGACTTCATCATCCAGGCCTTCATATTGCGCATAGTAGCGGCCCATGATGCCTTGTAAGCCTGGGAATTCACCGACCATGTCCGTGATTAAATCGGCTTTTGATAAGTACGCTGCTTGTTCGGTTTTAGTTACTATGTTTGCATCACCCAGCTGCTTAGCAATATCGCCAGCCAGTTTCACAACGCGTTTATTACGTTCACCTTGTGAGCCAAGCTTGTTGTGATAAACCACTTTATCTAAGCTTTCAATGCGGCTTTCCAATGTCTTCTTACGGTCTTGGTCGAAGAAGAATTTTGCATCGGCTAAACGAGGGCGAACCACACGCTCGTTCCCACCAATCACAGAGCTAGGGTCGGCTGGATTGATGTTCGAGGTGATTAGGAATTTATTCGTCAGTTTGCCCTTGCTATCGACAAGCGGGAAGTATTTTTGGTTGGCTTTCATGGTCAATACCAAACACTCTTGCGGCACGTCTAAGAACTCAACTTCATATTGACCGAGCAATACATTCGGCAACTCGACTAATGCGGTGACTTCATCTAATAAGCCTTCGTCCTCAACGGTAATTAAGCCTTCTTTATCTGCCGCGGCTTTGAGTTGTGCCGCGATGTCTGCCTTACGCTCTTCAAAGCTGGCAATCACCGCGCCTTCTGTTCTTAGTTGTTCAGCATAGCTATCAGCGTTATTTAACGTGATGACGGATTTTTGCGCTTCAAAACGATGACCTTTTGTTGTGTTGCTTGCGGTTAAGCCTAATGCCGTCACTGGTACGATTTGGTCATTATGTAGTGCAACTAAACCATGAGCAGGGCGAACAAAGTTCACGGACTCCCAACCATCATTAATTTGGTAAGTCATGACTTTAGGAATTGGTAGTTTGGCTAATGCTTCATCAATGGCTTTTTGTAAGCCTTCGCTCAAAGTAGCACCTGTTTTCGTGATGTCTAAAAACATACTATCGGTTTTGCCATCGCTCTCTGTTCTTAGGTTTTCAACCACAGAGTCATCTAAGCCCATGCCGCTTAATCGTTTGAGTAAAGCAGGTGTCGGTTTGCCTTCCGCGTCTAAGCCAACTTTGACGGGCATTAATTTTTGCACGACTTGTTTATCCGTTGCTTTAGCTTCTACATCAGTGATGTGTGCGGCTAAGCGACGTGGTGTTGCAAAATTGGTGACAACTGAACTGCCGCTGCTTAAGCCTTGTTCTTTTAGTGTTTCTGCTAATAAGCTAGCAAACGATAAGCCTAATTTTTTAAGCGCCTTTGGCGGCAGCTCTTCTACAAATAATTCTACTAATAGGTTGCTACTTAAATCATTCATCCTGCGGCCTTCTTGTTTTTTTTCTCTTGCTGTTGTTTCAACTGTGCAAGGACTTCATCTGCATAGTCTTTTTGCGCCATCGGGAAGCCTAATACGGCACGGCTCTCTAAGTAGCTGGTTGCGACACTACGTGACAGGTTGCGAATACGACCCATATAGGCAGCACGCTCAGTCACGGAAATCGCACCACGTGCATCTAATAAGTTAAACGTATGCGCGCTTTTTAATATTTGCTCATAAGCAGGTAATGCTAATTGATTATCGATCAAGTGCTTCGCTTGTTTCTCATGTGCGTCAAACGCCATCAGTAAGAAGTCGACATCACTATGTTCAAAGTTATAAGCTGATTGCTCTATTTCGTTCTGCAAGAACACATCGCCATACTTCACGTCGAGTGAATACTCTAAGTCGTAAACGTTTTCGACGCCTTGCAAGTACATGGCTAGACGCTCTAAACCGTAAGTAATCTCTCCTGTGATGGGTTTGCAGTTAATGCCACCCACTTGTTGGAAGTAAGTAAATTGCGTCACTTCCATGCCATTCAGCCAAACTTCCCAGCCCAAGCCCCAAGCGCCCAATGTTGGGTTTTCCCAGTCATCTTCCACAAAACGCACATCATTTTCTTTCAAGTCAAAGCCGAGTGCTTCTAATGAACCTAAATACAAGTCCATAATGTTCGCTGGTGCAGGCTTCAGCACCACTTGGTATTGATAGTAATGCTGCAAACGATTTGGGTTTTCACCATAGCGGCCATCATTAGGCCGGCGACTTGGTTGCACGTAGCCCGCTTTCCATGGCTCTGGGCCAATGGCGCGTAAGAAAGTAGCTGTGTGGCTAGTGCCCGCGCCGACTTCCATGTCGTATGGTTGCAACAGTGTGCAGCCTTGTTTATCCCAATAGTCTTGGAGTTTTAAAATGATTTGTTGAAAGGTTAACATTGAGAGTGCTTCAGCATTTGCAAAGGGTTGATTTTACTGTTTTTTGCGACTTACCACAAAGGCAATTACACTAAAACTAAAGATGATAAACGGCCAATTACCCCAGAGGACATAAGGTGTCGTTCCTTCATAGCCTTGTGCCGTTACATTTAAGGTGGTTTGTTTGTCATGTGGCGCATGCGCTAGCACATAACCATGCGGGTCTATCATAGCGGTCGCGCCGGTATTGGTTGAACGTAATACCATGCGGCCAGTTTCTAAAGCGCGGGCTTGTGAGAATTGCATGTGTTGGTCAGCAGCGTAGGACTGACCATACCAAGCGTCATTGCTAATGTTTACTAATACCGTGGCTTCAGGTAATTGCCTGATAATCTCTTCGCCAAAAACATCCTCATAGCAAATATTGACGGCGATTTTTTGGTCTTTCAGCAGCATGGGTTTTTGGTGTGTGCTACCACGAGATAAATCACTGAGTGGGATATTGAGCCAATCACGATATACCCAGCCGAGCATGCTTTTTAAGGGGATAAATTCACCAAATGGGACCAAGTGATTTTTGCTGTAGGATTGCGTCGGCGCAGTGCCAAGGCTAAAGGCGCTGTTAAAGTATTCTTCCGTACTACGGCTGTAATCCACCATGCCGACAATAATATTGCTGTTATTTTGTTTGGCATGTGAATCAAGCGCAGTGTAGATGTCTGGGCCAAGCTGACTGGCAATGACAGGCAGTGCTGTTTCTGGCAAAATGATTAAATCGGTTCGATTGTTTAGTATCATCGCAACGTATTGCGCAATGGTGCGCTCTACTGCATCAGGCCGCCATTTAATATCTTGATCAATATTGCCTTGAATTAGACTGACGCTAAAAGGTTCGCCAATCGGCGATGACCACGGCACCACTTTTAAAACACCACCGAAAGCAATCAGTAAGGTCATGGAGGTAATAACATTGCGGCGGCATGTTAAGTTAACAGGCTGATTTTTATTCGCTAACCAAATAGCAATACAAGCTGCGATAGCAACAGTGATGATTGATACGCCATAAACGCCTACGATTGGCATGTAACCCGCTAATGGACTATACGGTGTTTGACTATAACCAATGGTGAGCCAAGGGAAACCTGTAAAAATCCAACTGCGAATCCAGTCCGACAAGCCCCACAACACAGGCGCGCTAATGGTTAAGAAGGCGAGGCGTTTGCTTAAATAACCAACTAAGGCTGGAAACAGCGCCATAAAGGCACATAAACAGAACGTGCAAAAGCCAGCAAACCACCAAGGCATACTGCCAAAATCATGCAGGCTAATGTAAATCCAGTAAATACCGACGCTATATAAACCTAAACCAAATTGGAACCCCAGTTTTAAACAGGCTTTGGCAGTCGGTGCTTTTTCCCACAGGTAAATAATGCCGATAAGGGCAACAATCGTGGCTGGGAAAATATAAAATGGTGCAAAACCAAGTACGGTGAGCGCGCCGAGTAAGAAAGCAATGAGTGGTTGGAGCAATAGTTTTGGCATTGTTGTGGTTTAGTTGTTCGTTATTGGAGCAGTAGCAGTATAAGTATAAGTGAAAGCCGGTGAATGTTAAAAAAAGTTAATGCTTGTGTGATTGTACTGCGCTGTTTTGACAATTTTTTGACTACAGTAGACTATGGGTGCTGCAATCTAAGGCTTGGTGGATAAGACTTAGGGTATAAAAATATTGATTAAGAACAGAGGAGACTAAGTAATAGGAATGCGTTCGGAGTTTAAAGAGTTTGCCCTAAAAGGCAATGTAATGGATTTGGCCGTTGGGGTGATTATTGGTGCAGCATTCGGGAAGATTATTGATTCGCTAGTGAAGGATATTATTATGCCTTTCGTTAGCAGTATCTTTGGCAACCTTGATTTTGCTAATATGTATACGGTATTAGGTGATGCTTCTGGTGTAGAAGACAATTTGGCAGCGTTAAAAGAAGCAGGTGTGCCAGTGTCGGCTTATGGTAGCTTTATTACAGTGACTATCAATTTTGTGATTTTAGCGTTCATCATTTTCCTAATGGTGCGTCAGATGAACAAGATGAAAAAAGAAGAGGCTGTAGTGGCGCCGAGAGCACTAGCGGAAGATATTGTGTTATTAACAGAAATTCGCGATTCGCTTAAGAAAAAGTAGGCTTTAGCGATGTTACAAAAAAGGGCGATGATAGCGCCCTTTTTATTACTCGTTGGTATGACAGACGACTTAAGTTTTATTCTGGAAACTCATAAGTATGGTCATCACTCGTTACGTCTTCAGAACCATCGTTATTCAAAAACACCACTTGCACCACTTTGTCATCAATAAAATCTAACTCTGTAGTTTCATAGTACTGGCCATTTTCATCAGTGTTGATATTGTGATACTGCCAAATAGAAGCAACAATCCGATTGGAGCCTCTAATTTTCACATCGTCAGCTTTAGCAGGTTCGCCTAGTTGGGCGACGATGGTTTTTTTATTGAATTGTTCAATGGCTTTTACGAAGGCTTTTTCTTCTGTCGGTAAAGTGGTGTTAGCGCTACTCTCAGGCGCAGTTAGTGGCCCAGCTTGCTTCGTATTGACAGACGAGCAGGCAGTGCAAAAAGCCACTAAAACAAAAGCGATTAACAATTTCATCATTTACTTCCTCAAATGTATGTGTATTCAGTTTGGAGTGAGATTGCTTAAGTTAGTTCAACTGAATCCGTTGTCATCGGCAAGACTTCAACCAAAATAGAGTGTAAGCGCCTGCTATCGGCACGCACAATCGTAATGCTTAAGTTGTCGATTTGGACATGGTCATCACGCTTCGGTAGATGGCCAAATTTATTCACCACTAAACCACCAATGGTTGAAAATTCCTCATCACTAAAACGGGTGCCTAATGCTTCGTTGAAGTCTTCAATTTCAGTAAGTGCTTTAATACGGTATTTTGTGGCCGATTGTTGAATGATATTATCCTCATCTTGATCGTAGTCATACTCATCTTCAATATCGCCGACAATCTGCTCAAGCACATCTTCAATAGTGACCATGCCAGCAACACCACCATACTCATCCACCACCATGGCAATATGATTGCGGTTGCTTCTAAACTCTTTAAGTAAGACATTTAGACGTTTGGATTCGGGGATAAATACAGCGGGGCGCAGCATATCGCGCACTTCGAATTCTTCACCCGCGTAATAACGGAGCAAATCTTTAGCGAGCAAAATTCCTATGACATCATTCTTATCGTCTTCAATGACGGGGAAACGGCTATGCGCAGTTTCAATCACATGTGGGATAAATGTCTTTGGAGAGTCCGTAATGTCGATGACATCCATTTGTGAGCGCGGAATCATGATGTCCCGCACCTGCATTTCACTTACTTGTAATACACCTTCTATCATCTCAAGTGAATCGCCATCCATTAACTGGTTTTCGTATGCACTGTGTAACAGCTCGACAAGCTGCTCGCGATCTTCAGGTTCGCGTAATAAAAAGTGACTTAGACGTTCTAATAAACTAGGTTTGTTACTTGTTTCCGACTCGGAAGCCATGCAGGGTACTCTACGTAATAATATAAGGGCTAGGATACCCTAATTTCATTAGGGTTGTCACTTCAATAGACTCCATTAACCCTGCTTGATCATCATTTAGGTGGTCATAACCATGCAAATGTAGCGTGCCATGTACGGTCAAGTGGGCAAAGTGGGCTTCTATTGGCTTGTTTTGTTCTTTGGCTTCCTGAATCACCACTGGTGCACAAATAACAATATCCCCCATTAAATGCGGTTCTTCTGTTATTGGAAACGTCAATACATTGGTCGCATAATCTTTGCCACGATAAGCTAGATTAAGGGCGCGGCTTTCTTTCTCATCGACAATGCGAACCGTCACTTCCGTATCGACGCGCAGCGCTGCTTTAACCCATTTTCGGAACTGGCTTCTTGAGGGGAGTTGATCCTCTTTTGAAGCGAACTGAACGGATAAGCTGAGGTTGGGCATGGGATTAATGTTGTTAGCTTCTATTATTAGTAAAGGTTTGAATTATATAATTAATCGCATGTGGATGGCTTGATTTAGTTAATTCCCCTATATTCAAGTGAATAAACCCTGAATATAAGCTTTCTACTAACGCATAAGCAACAAGTGCGATAAATGAGACGCCAAACATGATATACAGCGATATTAATAAGATAAACCAATAAGAAATAGACGATAAAGCCAAAAATACTTGGCATTTCTATTGCTGGCAAACTCAGCAAGCCATATTCAACGATGCTTGAAATGGGTGGTGCTAAGTAGCTTGATAAGACGCAATTAGCTGCATAGGCAACGAAAATAAGAATGGGTATTGCTTGGAAGCGGGGTGTGAAGAGACTTGTTGGCTTGTTTTTTACATTCAATCGCCGAGAAAAAAATAATAGATAACAGTGGGAGAAACCAGATGATCGATCCAACTGATACAGTTAACTACTCTTTCCTTCTTCATATTTTTCATAGGCATTCACAATTTTCTGCACTAAGGGGTGGCGCACAACATCTTGACTTAAGAAGTGTGTCATGGCGATACCTTTAATGTTTTTTAGAACCTTTTGTGATTCAACTAAGCCGCTTTTTTGACCGCGTTGTAAATCGATCTGCGTCACATCACCTGTAATAACCGCTTTCGTGCCAAAGCCGATACGGGTTAAAAACATTTTCATTTGTTCAGGTGTTGTATTTTGCGCTTCATCCAAAATAATAAAGCTTTGATTCAATGTGCGCCCACGCATGTAAGCCAGTGGTGCGACTTCAATCGCGCTGCGTTCAAACATTTTATTGACGGTGTCATAACCCGCTAAATCATATAAAGCATCGTAAAGCGGGCGTAAATAAGGGTCAACTTTTTGGCTTAAATCACCAGGTAAAAAACCTAAGCGTTCACCAGCCTCGACAGCAGGGCGGACCAGTACGATACGTTTCACACGGTCACGTGTCATGGCATCCACTGCACTAGCAACAGCTAAATAAGTTTTACCCGTACCAGCAGGGCCGATGCCAAAGGTAATGTCATGGTCTTGGATTTGTTTTAAGTATTCGACTTGGCGTGGCGTGCGGCCATGCAGGTCGCCACGTCGCGTCATCAATACTGGCATATCTGTCGTTGCATGGACTTCATCCGGTGTTAGCTTCTCAACCTCGACTAAGCCGAGTTGCACATCTTCTAACTCAATCGGTTTTTTAGCGCGCAGGTAGAAGTTTTCAACCAATTGCGCGGCCATACGCATATTTTCTTTTTTCCCCGTAATGCTAAACGTTGCCCCGCGGCGGTTGATGTTCACCTCCAGTGCGTTTTCTATTTGCTTGATGTTTTCATCAAGGGGGCCGCAGAGGTTGGCTAGGCGGGTATTGTCTTCAGGTTGTAGTGTGATTTCCATGGTCTATGTATCTTAACTCTGTCTTAAACTAATTCGCCTTGTAAGCGTCTTGGGTTGTCTGTATTAGTGATTTTAACGCTCACAAAGTGACCCGTTAACGCTTCATTTTTCGCAATGGTTACAATGCGATTGTTATCTGTTTTGCCCACCATCTCTTCAGGGTTTTTTTTAGAAATACCCTCAACCATTAAGCGCTGCGTTGAGCCTAACATGGCACGACTAATCGCCTCGCCTTGGGTGGTGTTAATGGCTTGTAGCCTGGCTAAACGGTCGAGTTTGGTTTGATGGGGTGTATCATCTGCGATAAACGCAGCTGGCGTCCCAGGGCGTGGGCTGTATAAGAAGCTGAAGCTGTAATCAAAACCGATGTCCTCCATCAGCTTAACTGTCGCTTCAAAGTCTTTCTCTGTTTCACCTGGAAAGCCAATAATGAAATCAGAAGTAAACGTTAAGCTTGGGTTGGCAGCTTTTAGTTTGCGAATGATGCTTTTATATTGCAACACGGTGTGATTGCGCTTCATTGACATTAACACGCGGTCGCTACCTGCTTGCACAGGTAAATGAAACTGCACGGCTAATTTCGGTACAGTGGCAAAGCAATCAATGAGCCGGTCGCTCATTTCATTCGGATGGCTGGTAGTGAAACGAATACGTTCAATTTGTGGAATTTCAGCAATGGTTTCAATGAGCATGGCCAAATCGGCTTCTACATTTTCGTACGCGATACGGTAAGCATTTACGTTTTGACCTAATAAGGTGATTTCTTTCACACCTTGCTCCACTAGTTGAATCGACTCAGTCAGAATGTCTTCAAATGGTCGTGAGACTTCTTCGCCACGGGTATACGGTACGACGCAAAAACTGCAATACTTGCTACAGCCTTCCATGATGCTGAGGAATGCACTAGCACCTTCCACTTTTGGTGGCGGCAAGTGATCGAACTTCTCAATTTCAGGAAAGCTAATATCGACTTGTGATTTGCCTGAAGTTTGCTTGTTTTTAATCATGTCAGGCAAACGGTGGATCGTTTGTGGCCCAAAGACCACATCCACATAAGGCGCCCGCGCGATAATATTTTCGCCTTCTTGCGTAGCTACGCAGCCACCAACACCAATCACTAAGTTAGGGTTTCTCTCTTTGAGCGGAATAAAGCGACCAAGGTGACTAAACACTTTATCTTCAGCCTTTTCTCGGATAGAGCACGTGTTGAGCAGAATTACATCCGCATTTTCTGGTGTGTCAGTTTCTACCATGCCATCACTAGCACTTAGCATGTCTTTCATGCGCGCAGAATCGTAGGCATTCATTTGGCAGCCAAAGGATTTAACAAATAACTTTTTTGGTGTGGGCTTTGTCACTGGTTTGAATATTCGCTTGCAGATTGATTAATTCGACATTTTAACGCATTTGGCCGTGCTAAGGTAAATTGGGGAAAGCCCAGTTAGCAAGGTAAAATGTAATTACCTTATTCAAAATAAAGCGTTATATGCAAGCCCTACCGATTTTTATTAATATTATTAACCAGCACTGTGTTGTGATTGGGGGCGGTGAAGTTGCCTCACGTAAAGTGCTGATGCTGTTAAAAGCACAAGCTGCCATCACCTTGGTTTCGCCAGTCGTTAATCATGAATTACAAACATTGATTGATGCAGGAACAATTAAACATTTGCAGGCTAGCTTTGCGCCATCTCAATTAGATGGCGCACGCTTAATCATTGCGGCGACGGATGATAAAGCTGTGAATGAAGCGGTTTCTATTGCATCCCAAAATGCGAATATCCCTGTCAACGTTGTTGATGCGCCAGCGTTATGCACATTTACAATGGGATCAATTATTGAACGTAGCCCGATTGTTATTGCGGTTAGTTCTGAAGGGAATGCACCTGTTCTTGCACGCTATATCCGCACAAAAATTGAAACCATGTTGCCTGCGGCTTATGGAAGAATTGCAGGTATTGCAGGCGATTTTCGTGATCAGGTGAAGGCTAAATTTACGACCACCCAAACGCGCCGTATTTTTTGGGAAGGCATTTTACAAGGCCCCTTTGTCGAGCGCGTATTGTCTGGTCAAGAGCAAGCGGCACGGACTTTTCTTAAAGAATCGCTACAACAAGCCGATAACAATATGCAACAAGGCGAGGTGTATCTGGTTGGAGGTGGTCCAGGCGACCCTGATTTGCTTACGTTTAGGGCGTTAAGGCTCATGCAGCAATGCGATGTTTGTGTGTACGATAAGCTGGTGAGTCCAGAAGTGATGGAGCTGGTACGGCGTGATGCAGAGTTGATTTATGTCGGTAAAGCGCGCGATCAACATACCATGCCGCAAGAGCAGATTAACGAGCTGTTAGCTAGTTTAGCACTTGAGGGTAAGCGAGTATTGCGGCTAAAAGGTGGTGACCCTTTTATCTTTGGTCGCGGCGGCGAAGAAATTGATACGCTGATGCAACATGGCGTCCCTTTTCAAGTAGTACCAGGTATTACTGCTGCCAGTGGTGTCTCTAGTTATGCGGGTATTCCGCTAACACATAGAGACTACGCGCAAGCTTGTTTGTTTATAACAGGGCATCTGAAAGATGGGGCTGTTGATTTGGATTGGGATGCGATGATGAGACCCAATCAAACATTAGTGATTTATATGGGGTTAGTTAGCTTGGATACGATTTGTCAGCAATTAATCAAAAATGGCATGTCAGCGGATATGCCAATTGCCATTGTTCAGCAAGGAACAACACCGAGGCAGCGTGTTGTTGTCGGGACGTTATTAGATATGCCAGATAAGGTTAAGTTGGCACAATTGAAAGCCCCTTGTTTAACGATTATTGGTGAAGTTGTTAGATTGAGAGAGAAATTAAATTGGTTCAACCCAGAAAAATAAACGTTGTTTCATCTGTTGCTACTCCCCTATTAAACGCTGATTTAATCGGCTTCTTTAAAGATGGAAACAAAAAAACATACGCGTAAACTAAGGCGGTCTAGTAAGCCAGCACAGTTTTATGTCTTGGTTTTGGAACAAGATGTTAACTTCACGCAGACGTTAAAGTATGATTTGGAAAAGTATTTGCCTGTGAGTGTGGTTACCTTACACTCCCTTAGTGCTGCGCGGATGCTGTTCAAAAGAAATCCACGCCAGTTCTTTTTAGGGGTTAGTAGTGTTATGTCAGATTTCAAGCAAGCTGATTTGCTTAAAGCCGCTAATATTCCTGTAATCGCCTTTATTAACCAATATGAAGATGAGTTGCGTGACGAGTTGATTAAGCGGCATGTGCTTGATTATGTCGTTAAAACGACAGATACCGACACGACTTATGTTTGTGATTTAGTGGTCCGCCTCTTTAAAAATATTGCAATCAAAGTACTCGTTATCGACGATTGAAAAGTTTCTCAATTTGTGATAGCTAGAGAACTCGCATTGTAAAAATTTAAAGTATTGCGAGCTGACAACGCTTCAGCTACAACGCAGGTGCTAGAGAATAATCCCGATATCAAATTGATACTGGTGGATTACCAAATGCGTGGCGTTGATGGTATTCCCTTTGTGAAAAAAGCAGGGAAATTCTATCCAAAAGATGAGGTGCTCATCATCGGTATGTTGATATCTTCAGACCCTAGACTGGCAGTGACGTTTCTAAAAGCGGGGGTGAATGACTTTATTCATAAACCGTTTAATTATGAAATGATGCTGTGTCGGATTAATCAGAATTTACATATGTTGGACGCGTTAGAATATGCGAAAGAATTGTCTAGTGTTGATTACTTGAGTAATGTTTTTAACCGACGCTACTTCTTTGAGCGTGGTAATCAGACGCTCAAAGCATTGAATGCTGGTGGAGCACTGACTGCCATGATGATGGATATTGATAAATTCAAAGCCATTAATGATGTGTATGGTCACGATGTGGGAGATGAAGTCATTAAAGATATTGCAGTAGCCTTGAAACAACATTTTCCCAATGATATTGTGGCCAGAATGAGGGGGGAGAGTTTGCGGTGTTAAGTGTGGATACTCAGTATCAAACGAGTTTTGATTATATTGATGCATTTAGAGAAAAAATTAACAATCAAAAGTTGAACATTAAAGGACATGCCATCAGATACACATGCAGTATTCGTGTGAGTGGCTATAGGATAAAAGCTTAGATGAGGTGATGGTGTAGGCTGACAAGCTACTGTACTTAGCTAAGCAAAGTGGGCGCAACCGTTTGGAGGGCAACCCACTAGGCGCTGAGGGAGCCATTGCTACTGATGTCGAATAGGAAGTGATAGCCGTGCTTCTAGACCACCACTTTCACGGTTAATTAATTGTAAACTGCCGTGATGCAGTTTTGCAATGCGGTTACAGATGGCGAGCCCTAGCCCACTACCACCTTCATTTTTGGTGCGCGCACTATCCAAACGTTCAAATGGTCTGAGCAAGCGTTTGGCTTGATCTTTAGGAATGCCAGGCCCATGATCTAATACGCTAATGATAATTATACTTGCTGTTATTTTACTTTCAATCAGCACTTCACCTTTCGTGTAAGCATAAGCATTCCCAACTAAGTTATCGAGTAAGCGCTGCATGGCTAGTGGGCGAAGTGGAATGAAGTAACTAGCGCTTAATTTAACCTCAAGTTGACGACCTGCGCGTGCTTGGCGCTCGGCAAGCGCTCTTAGCAATACATTAATATCCATCATTTTAGTAGATTCGCCTTCAATACCGCGAACAAAGTCTAAAAACTGATGAATGATATTATCCATGTCCGCAATATCCTCAATCATGCCTTCTTTCATTTGGGCAGACTCATCGTCAGATAGCATTTCTACGGCAAGACGTAAACGCGCTAGTGGGGTACGGATATCATGTGAAACACCAGCCAGCAATAAGCTGCGCTCACTGTCCATCCTGACCAAGGCATCAGCCATTTCATTAAAGGTTTGGTTCACCTCACTTAGTTCATCCAAACTGTCCTCAGGAAGCCTTGGGGCGAGTTCACCATTACGCAGCTTGTCGGCTGCATGCACTAGAAAACTCAGTGGGCGATTGATACGAGCCGCCGTAATGTAAGCGCCGGCTAAGGATAGTAATCCAATTAATGCGCCCCAGCCTAACCAATGCCACGGGAAAGGGCGGTCTGCCTGGATGTTAGGAACCACCACCCAAAAGTCATCCAGTGCTACATTAAAGCTAATCCACAAGCCGGGAATGCCATAGTGATTAACCGTAATAATGGTTTCCGGCCCTAAACGTTGACGTATTTTTTGCACAAGCAGGTACACAAAGGGGTCGCTGGGGAGCGGCTCTATTTTCTCCATGAAATCGGCTGAATAAACACGCACGCCTTCACGGCCAGATAGTTCGGAAAGTAATGCGCCTCTTCTGTTTTCATGAGAGGCAATGAGCGATGCACGGGTATAATTAACAATGGTGACTGCCTGTAATGCAGCCATCTCCGCACGTGGTTCACGCCCAAAGTAATCAAAGATTTTTAACGAGCCATAAATGCTAATTGCCAATAGAATAGCAATCAGTAGCATTAGCCTAGCTAAAATTGTGCGGGGAAGTAGTCTCAACTTAAACTATTAATATAACGTCAGTAATAAACCCAAGTGCTTAAGCGCTAGCTTCGCCATCAGGAATAAACACATAGCCAAACCCCCACATGGTTTTCAAAAAGCGTGGTTGCGCTGGGTTTGGTTCGATTAAGCGACGTAAACGTGATACTTGCACATCAATACTGCGGTCGAAAACATCAAGTTCTCGTCCTCGTGCCAATTGCATTAAACGGTCGCGGGATAGCGGCTGTCTAGGGTGTTCAGCAAACACCTTTAATAAAGAAAATTCACCGCTAGTAATTGTGATGTTGGCACCATCTTTACTTAAGCTGCGATTCGCTGCATCAAATACAAAATCGCCAAAAGGGAATGTTTCTTGTGTGGTTGGCCCGCCTGAGTCAGTATTTTGGACATGGCGGCGCATAACTGCATTAATACGAGCCAGTAGCTCACGAGGGTTAAATGGTTTCGGTAGATAATCGTCAGCGCCCATTTCCAAACCAATAATGCGATCCACTTCATCACCACGGGCTGTGAGCATAATAATCGGAGTGGTCACGTTGTTTCCACGTAGTCTGCGGCATATCGCTAAGCCATCTTCGCCAGGCAACATTAAATCTAATACGAATAAGTCAAACTGCTCGGATTCTAGAGCAGTGTCCATTTCTGCTGAATCAGACACCGTTTTAATATCAAAGCCTTGTTCCGTTAGGTATCGCTGTAATAATTCACGCATACGCGCATCATCATCGACCATTAATATTTTTTTGTTTCTAGACATTTTTATTGTCTCTTCTAAGTCAGTTGAGTTGTTTTGTAATTTAACAATGGATTAGTATAGGTGTTCGGAAAGGATAAGTCTATAATTTAGAAGAGATTTTATGCATAAAATCCTTCGAATTATTGACATTAATCAACAAGCAGCCAAGTTACAATTTTTTACAATTTGGCTTTTTTATGAAACATTCCACTTACAAAGTGGTCTCATTATACATATCCGGTGTTCAAGTCCAGTCGATTGATTGGGATATGAAATAACGAAATATGCTAATAAATAAACTCTTTTTTTGGTTACAGATGGCACTGCTCGTAGTATTAGGTGCGGTTTTTATTTTTCCGTCACTTGCTGTGTCAAACACGGCTTTAGAGGCGAGCGATGTGGCGCCAGAGTTAGACGATACAGATGACCCTCGCTATGGCTTGGGAAAAGCACTTGAGTATAATTTTAGTCCAGTTGATCGTGCGCGGCTGCGCAAAGCATTAACTGACTTTGCTAGAAACAACGATCCAGAGCATATTAAAATCAAACGTCAGCGTCAGTTGATGAGAAACAGCCTAAAACAACGATTTGTGGGTTGCAATAATGATTTGGATGACTCCTTAGACCGACAAGAAGTCACAGAATGTCTCCCACAGGTTGCACGTCACTTTAATGCGGTTGATGTTGACAAGGATAATGTCATTACTTTTGATGAACTTGAGTTGGCACAAGCTAAATGGAGTAAACGTCACAGAGCCGCTGAAGCAAAATTAGAAGCGCAACGTATTAAAGCAGTAGAAGCTGAAATTAAGAAAAAAGCAGCACAACCTAAAGAGTCTAAGCAAGCGGGAACGATGGAATAACATCCAAGCTAGTCACCCTTCTCAGTATTACACCAGTAGGAAGACTTTAATATGAAGTCTTTTTTGTTTTTATAAGCATCTAAGCTAAAGTAGAGGCATGGCTAGTCCCAATCAAACTGTTGTACAAATCGTTGGCTCTATTGCCGAATTTGATGCGAGTGAGTGGAATGCATTAAGTGCAGGGATGCCACTACTCAGCCATGCATTCTTAGCCGCGTTAGAAACCTCAGGTTCTGTTGGCGAAGGCACAGGCTGGAACCCCTCCATCATGATTATTCGCGAACAAGAAACACTGATTGGCGCTATTCCGCTGTATATCAAATCACATTCCTATGGCGAGTATGTCTTTGACTGGGCATGGGCGGATGCTTACGAGAAAAGTGGCTTTGCTTACTATCCTAAATTACTCACTGCTATTCCATTTTCGCCCATTACCAGTACGCGCTTACTTGCAAACAATAACGAAACTAAATTGCATCTAATTGAAGCGCTTGAATCTGTGATGCGACAACATGAGTTATCTAGTGCACATGTATTATTTCCTGATGATGCCGATGCCGCGCTATTGGAGCAAGAGGGCTGGATAAAACGGACTGGCGTACAGTTCCGATGGGAGAATGAAGCGTATGAGTCCTTCGAACACTTCTTGCAGAGCTTAAGCCATAACAAGCGTAAAAAAATCCATCAAGAGCGTAAGAAGGTTGCACAAGCAGGCGTGACTTGCCGTTTGATTAAAGGCGCAGAAGCGACGCAAGCGGATTGGGATTTTTTCTATCAGTGTTATTGCAAAACGTATGAAGAGCATCGCTCAACGCCGTATTTAACGCGTGCCTTTTTTGAAACAATCGCGCAAACCATGTCACAGCATATCTTGCTCATCATGGCAGAAATTGAAGGTGATCCTGTCGCCAGCACCTTGAATTTTTATGATGATACGACCTTGTATGGACGCTATTGGGGCGCGACGCAGTTTGTCTCAGGTTTACACTTTGAACTTTGCTATTACCAAGCGCAACAATTTTGCATCGCTGAAAATATTCAATACTTTGAAGGCGGCGCGCAAGGGGAGCATAAGTTGGCGCGTGGCTTCAAACCGCGGCCAACCTGCTCGTATCATAAAATTGCCCACCCAGATTTTGAAATCGCGATTAAAGGCTTCTTAGCCAGAGAAGCGAATGGTATGGAAGTCTATACATCAGAGCTAGAAGATCGTGCCCCCTTTAAGGCTAAGTAGCTAGTTACCAACCGACTTCCTTGCCGTCGTAAGCAATAAAATGATTACGTAAAGTCACTAGGCAGCATTACGTGATGCGCGTAGCGATAAAAAATCGCTTTGTCAGTAATATAGTACTCATACCAACAGATCACACGGATATGTTGTAAAACCAAAGGAGAATTATTATGTGGACAACACCAGCAGCTACAGAAATGCGTTTTGGCTTTGAAGTAACAATGTACGTAATGAACAAATAAGCTAGCGTAAAAAATAACTTGCAGATTTATCCTCTGCAAAAACTAAAAAGTTCAACTTCGGTTGGGCTTTTTTGTGTCCGCACGATTGGTATCGTTGGACTGCATCGCTCACAAAGGTAAAGGCGGAAGGTGTGGTAAAGTCACCCTTTATTTGAAAGTGCTTTTAAAAAAGCGATAACAATACAAGTGACACAAGCAAACAAAAAATCAGTCATCAGAGCAGCCATCTTCGATATGGATGGACTATTAATCGACTCAGAGCGCATGATTATGCAAGCCTGCATTGCGGCAGCTAAAGAAATCGATATTACCTACACGCAAGCCGAGTATGCGGAACTCATTGGCAGAGCGTGGCCAGATGCTACCCGCATCATGACCAAACAGCTTGGTGGAGACGATAACTTTCAACATGTGATGCATTGCATCAATGCAGGCTTGGATAAAGGCGGCAATGTCTTCCCGCTCAAAACAGGCGCATTAGCTTTATTAAAGCACTATCAAGAGCGCGACATCATTTGCGGTGTTGCTTCATCTTCCCCCATTAGCCATATCGAAGAACGCCTAAGCGCAGTTGGCGTACGCGACTACTTTACTATTGTCAGTAGTGGTCATGAAGTCGAAAACGGTAAACCGCATCCTGATATCTATCTGTTAGCCATGGAGCGTCTACAAGACCATGTTAAGTTTGCAGCACATGAATGTATTGCTTTTGAAGATAGCGAGCCTGGTGCGCGCGCAGCGATTGCGGCTAATTTAGATGTCGTTGTCGTACCAGATTTAAAACAGCCTAGTGACTTTGTGCGAGAGAATAGCTTTAAGGTAGTTGAATCGTTGGATCATTTTTTAAAGGGTTTGTAGGGCAACAATAAACGGAGTGCATTGCGCCGTATGAAAAAGTGGCAACATGCGGCGCAATGCCTTGCAGTTGTTGCGCCCTACATGAGGCGACTAACCGAAAGCACCATCAGCCCTAGGCTTTAATAATATAGGCATGTAAATGCTGACAAAAATAGTAAAAGCCAGCACCCAAAAAATAGCGGCGACTAGTACCCATAACGTGTAAAACTGTGACGTTATCATCGGTATGAACACGCGGAATAAAACGCTTGCGATGATGCTAGCGAAAGCAACGGCAATCCAAGGTGAAGGCTTTCTAATATCGCGGCCTGTATGACCTAATGCCACTCGAGACATCATACCAATGGTGATTAAGCCAATTTCGCCGATGGTAAATAGATGTAATGTTAAAATAGACATGTTGCTATTGTCGGCTTTTAAGGCAAAGAACATAAAGCCGAGATTAATGAACCAAGCAGAACAATATAAACCCCATAGCAGTGGTACACGCCAGATGCCTATCGTATGCCAGTTGTATAAACGGAAGCCGTTTAAGGCAAGTAAAGTCCAAGCGAATAAGGGCGTTAAGTAAGGTGCTTGTACAAAGATAACATTGATGAATAACGCGAGAAAGACAAATAAAATGCTAATGTCTAACGCATTTATATTGCGTTAATTGTACTCTGGCTTCACTTTCACGCATCGTCACACCACGTTCAATAAAGAATGGAATAATGAGGCGACCAATCATCAAAATTAAGCTAATAAATAATAGCGCGGCACCAGTAATCGCATAGAGCATGCCGTTAGCAATCACATCAAAGTAACCAAGAAAAAACACAAGGTTACCAATACATAACAGCAGCACTTTACTCACAACAGCTAGTTGCATCCAAATTTTAGCTTTGAAAATAGGGATACTAATAGAGACAAGCAGCATCAATCCAAGTAGCAAGTCTACGGGAGCCACCCATGGTAAAAAGGCGGTGCCGAATAAAAATAATATTCTTACCGCAGCCCAAAGTGCAAACAGTAACATGAGCGGCTTACCAAAAATGGTAGGAGCACCCGTCCAGTTTTTAACAGCCGTTAATAAAAATCCAGCCACCACCGCCATGCCATAACCATATAGCATTTCATGCGCATGCCATTGGCTAGCTGAAATGTGATTAATCGTAATTAAACCACTAGATCAATAAACCGCCATTCACAAGGCAATAGAAACAATGCTAAAAATATCTGCGCCTAAGAAAAAAGGTCGAAAGCGAAGGTTAAATAATGCACATTGATGAGCGTTTCTTGCGTGGACTTATTGATTGGGATTTGCATATTAATCTGATGTTGAATACTGAACTGAGCTGGCTCTAATCATAGCCTTATTTCTAATTATGGTGCTTGATTCAAGGCCAGTTTAGACAATCATTACTGCAAGTATTTAGCCTTGTATAATAGCCGCTGACATTAAAGATCCTAATCAATTTTAATAACTGCACAATATGCTCACTTACCCAATACTAACCCCATCAGAACAAGCGAACCTACCGCGATTAATCATAGCTCCCACTGCGCTACCAAGCCAGTTCGAAGACAGTACGCATCAAGTGTTTTTATGCGATACAGCTGATGGGCGCATGGTGTTGAAGGTGTGTGATGAAGCAGCGGTGGTTCAATCAGGTTTTTGGCAGGGGTTAAACCTATTGTTTGGCGCTGACTTCCCGAATAACTTAGCGCAGATTCAGCACACACATGAATTGCTAAGCAAGCAAGGGTTGTATGCAGTGCCAGATTTCGTTGCATCTAGCCGTGGTGAATCTGCACATGATTTTGTATTGACGCGTTTTATTGAGGGTGTTGATGTTGAGGCTTCGCAAGTAACGGATTCGATGGTGGTGCAGTTGGCAAAACATATCACGCAGTTACATCAAATGACGCATTCAACTTGGGGAGGCTTCTATGCACCAACGTATCAAGCTGCTGAGTGGGGTGAACGTTTACATGACACACTATCAGCATTAGCTGCTAAAAATGCGGTTAGCGTTCCAGAAGCGTTATTACAGGATGTATTATCGCAGGCTAGTCAGTTACAAGAAACGACATTCGTGCCGATGATGTTGGATTTGCGTTGGGATCAATTTAGACGGGTAGACCATGCGCAGGCTGGTGTACAGGCTGATACATTGGCGTTGATTGATTTAGATGCTTTTGTGATGACGCCTCGCGCCTTGGATTTAGTGCTGTTGGCATACATTTTAACGCCGCCACAATTTGCTTTGTTTAAAACGACTTATACAACAACGCATGACTGGCCTGATTACTCAGCGCAGAAGCCATGTTATCAATTACTGTTGTTTTTAATGCAGGTGTTGGGCAAGACGGATTTAGCGCAATGGATGAAACGGGCTTAACTATTGTTATTAAACCGCTTTCTGCTTATGCAACTTAACCCAACTGATATAGCCAGCAATGGCTAGGATGGTATTGAGGACGAATAAAGCGGCTGTAGCGTAATAACTGGTTTCAACATACAACACGACTGCGGCGGCATCGATAATCACCCAATAGAGCCAATTCTGTAGAATCTTCTTCGCCATTAGCCATGTGTTCATGACAGCAAACACAGTGGTATAAGCATCTAGCGTAGGGCTTTGTGATTGGTTATTTATCGTTAAGTAATAAGTAGCGGCGGCACTGATAATAAGACCAATGGCGATAAAGGCGAGGTTCTTAGGCCATCCCCAACTGGTAATCGCTAATGTGCCTTCGGTTTTGCCATGCTTGCGCCATAGCCAATAGCCATAAACCGCCATGCCGATATAGTAGAAATTGAGCAAGGCCTGCATGGGAAGCTGACCTTCCCAAAACAGGACGGTGTAAATAATCGTGCTGAAAAATGCAAACGGCCAACACCATTGTGATTCTTTTGACGCGAGCAGAATATAGGCCACGCCCATCAAGGCTGCGGTAATCTCCCAGCCTGACATTTGTGCAAAGCCAGTGATGATGGTGTTGAGCGTTATGTTTTCCATGATGATTAAACCGTTATACGTCTACAACATCAGCACGATCAGTACCGATAAATTTCATAGCAAATACACTGTGTGGCAATACTTCGAATACCGCTTCGATTTCGCGATCAATACAATCCATCACGTCACGGTATTCACCAAACACTTGGGTGCTTAAACTATTACGCTTCACCACTAGTTTCTCATTGGATTCTAACTGTAGTATAAATTCTAAAATTGGCTCAATATAATCTTCAGTTAATGGGTAAAGACTAATGTCTAAAGAAATACGCATGTTCTTATTCCTGAAATTATTTTAAAAGAAGAGGGCGTTGCCACCCTCTTTGATTAACGATTAATAGTCGTAAGTGACTGTTACGCCACCGACACGTGGCTCACCAAGTTGCTGATAACCTTGAGGGTTAGTACCGCCGGAAAGGTCAAAGAAGAAACCGCGTGTTGCATAATCTTTATCAAACAAATTCCGGACCCATAGTGTTGTTTTCCAGTGTTTAGTTGTGTAATCAACACTGGTATTCACTAATGCATAAGCGTTAGATTTTGAGTCATGGCTGTCAGAAAAGTATAAGGCATCTTTACCTTCAACATTAGCACGCAGTGTCCATTTAGACGCGATATACCATTCAGACCCTAAGCTAAATTGATAGGAGGGTGCATTGGCAACATTACGGCCTTTAGGACTAAAAGCACCAGTTTTTGGATTTTTATAATCATCAAACTCAGTGTCAAGTAAGCCAAGTGAACCAATCACACGGAATTTATCCGTTAAGAACCAATCTAGGTCGGCTTCGATACCCATGTGTGTTGCTTCGGATGCATTGGCAGTAAACAAAATAAATTCAGGCCCACCAACTTCTTGAGTAGAACTTTTTGTTTGTGCATCTTTACGTTTCGCATAAAAAGCGGAGAAATTAGTCATTAACGTGCCATCCAGCCAGCTAGATTTCACACCAGCTTCAAGATTCCACATATATTCGGTATTAAATTCTCGCGCGTTAGCAGCAATTCTATTATCGTCATTAATACCGCCTGGCTTATATCCGCGTGTCAATGAAGTGTAAAGTAACTGTTCTTTGTTTGCTTGGTAGTTCAAACCTAATTTGGCGCCGTATAGGACCTCACTAATATCTGTTTTAAGACTACTTGCAGTACCTCTAACAATACCTGCATCATCATATTGTGCTTCAAAGCGCTCAATACGTGCACCAGTGACTAACGTTAACTTGTCTGTTAAACGGCTATCTAATTGACCAAATACTGCTGTGTTCTCTGTATTGTAATCACCGTCAACCTGCGTTAAAGGACAGCATCCACCAAAAACTGTGTAGTCTACGCGTGAGTTAAATGATTCATCTTGATTGAAGTGATATACCCCTATTGTCCAATCTGTTGATTCATTAAAAATACGACCTGCTTTGTCGGATAATGCTCGCACTTCAAAAGAGTAGTTATCTCGGTCACGTTTATATTGTTCACCACTATTAATAGTGGACCAGTCACCATCAAAGCTATAAGTAGAGGCAGAGTTTAGATAAGTCGCTTCAGATTGCATGATGACAGCATCTGAAAGTTGCCAATTTGCTTTAACCGAAAAAGCATTGGTGTTTTGAGTGTCTACACCAGGCTGATTTGACTTGCTGTTACGCGTGTTGTCAGATGTAAATGCATCGTATCCATTATTAATATCTAAATGCATAAAGGTAAAGTCAAGCGTTAAATCTTCAGTTGCGAATAACTTAAATTTACTGCGAAAGGTTAACTCATCTTGGTTTTGCGTATTATCACGGCCTAAGGTGTCGTTATCCATATAGCCGTCTGATTTATGGCTATAAATTGAAGCGCGACCAAGTAGTTGGTCTTCAACAATTGTACCGCTTACAGCAGCACCAAAGTTACGGGTATTGTATTCAGCAAAGCCTGTCTGCGCACGCATTTTAAATTCTTTTGTTGGTTCCGCACTGCGCATCGTAATTACACCAGCGATTGCATTTGGTCCAAACTTAGTCCCTTGAGGGCCGCGCAATACTTCAACAGAATCAATATCAAACAGAGTAGAGGCGCCACCAATGCGGCTGAAATCAATGCCATCAATAATTAAACCAACGGAAGGGTTAATAGGGCTGGTATATTGACTGCGAATGCCCATGCCTCGTATTTGGTAGAATCTACTGCGTGATGCGCCGCTAGATACATTTACATTCGGTGCAAGATTCAAAACTTCTTCAAGGTGCTGCGCACCACGTGATTGAATGGTTTCTTTATCAATTTCGGTCAAACTAACAGGGGTTTCAGCAGCTATGCTAGGGCGGAAATCTGCACTAGTAATCACAGCAGGTACATCGACTGTTAACTCATCCGCTGCAAAAGCAGGGCTGGTTAATAAGAGGCCAATTAGCGTTAAACGCTTAGTAATCGGTTTCAAAGGTAATCCTTTCTATATATACATCATAAAAAGGACAGGAGAGATTAGCAGTAGAAGTGCAGTCGATTTGGTGCCACAAAAAACGAGTGAACGCCAAAAGACCAAATTGCTATAGTAGTAATGCTCTGCCTGTCCCTACGCCAGTATTAACTGGATCAGGTTCATTGGGTCCCTCACTTAAGAGATCTCAGGCAGTAAAGCCACCCCAAGGCGTTTTGATTTTGCAATCAAGTGCGTATTATACGAGGAAATTCCGGAATCCGCTAGTGCTAGCCAGGGGTATGAATCAAAAAGGCCAACATCGCTGTCAGCCATATATATTGGTGGCCCAAACTGGAATTGAACAAGTGACACGCGGATTTTCAAGAAGAAAGTTAAAAATTAAATTCATTAAATCAATAGCTTGTAACGCTCGAAAATTATACAGTTAGTCTAACTTAGTATGAGTTAGTTATGTATAGTGTAAATTAGTTACGATTTGGCTATGTTAATTAATTCAGCTAGCAACTTACTTAGTTTGTCATATAGTCGTGTATTAAGTATTGCCCTGCCTAATTATTGCCCTACTAATCCAGAACTCACTAGTTACGAACAGACGGCTGGAATATCCGCATAGCGGACATTCAAAAAACATTCTACGCGCTAAAAAACACTAAAAATTCCGTAGGCACCTGCGTCCGCTTTTGCGATTTATGATACTGTAATAAAAATACACCTAACTCTGAGAAATAAAAAAATTAGTATGAATCACATCGAATCGTCAATCACGTTATACACTGTTGTAAGATCTTAATAATCACCACTATTCAATATTGAGCAACACCTTTTAGTCAACAGTTTCTAATACTAATTTTAGGCCCGATTTTTAATATTTTTAATTGACTAGTAAGGGAGTATCTAAAGCATCAACGTCCTTGATATGAGTCACCTGTCTAGTGATGTGGATATCACAGAGCAAATAAATAAAAGGTTATTTTTGAACAAAAGCATCGTCATTCATTGGTTTCGTCAAGATTTGCGGCTTACCGATAACCCAGCTTTATCTGAGGCTGCAAAAAATGGACTTCTTCTTCCAATTTACATTTACGATGAGAAAAATTCTGGCGACCAACATCTTGGTGCAGCAAGCCGTTGGTGGTTACATAACTCGCTTAGCGAACTCAATAAGTCACTTAATGGTAAATTATCTGTTTTTAGCGGTGACCCTAAAATTATCCTCAGTGATTTAGTCGACAAACATAACGTAACCGCCGTTTATTGGAACAGATGCTATGAGCCTTGGAGGATTGCTCGAGACACGCAGATAAAAAAAGAGCTAGAAAATCGCAATATTGAAATTCATAGTTTTAATGGATCACTACTTTGGGAGCCTTGGCAGACGCTCAAGCAAGACGATACGCCCTATAAGGTATTTACCCCTTTTTATAAAAAGAGATATTTATATTCTGTTCCACCACGAGAACCAATAGCTGCTCCCGCTAAACTTGATTTGTGTGATTGTAAGTCTGATAAATTATCGATAAGCGAACTGGGGCTCAAGCCAACAATAAATTGGCATGACAAATTCATACCTCTCTGGAAAGTCGGTGAAGTTGGTGCGCGAGAGAGATTAAGTGCTTTTCTAGAAGGTGAACTGACCAACTATGAACAAGGGCGAGACTACCCGGCCTTAAAAAGCGTATCGCGATTATCACCACATTTACACTTTGGCGAGGTGTCGCCCAATCAAGTGTGGTACGCGTCAAAATTCCTAGAAAGTAGTGATGATCAAGAACATTTTCTTAGAGAGTTAGCTTGGAGAGAGTTTTCTTATAATCTGCTATATCACTTCCCGGCGCTACCTACTGACAACTTACAGACTAACTTTGATAGCTTCCCGTGGGTAGAAAATGAGGAGAGTTTACGCCGCTGGCAAGAAGGAAAAACTGGATATCCGTTGATTGATGCTGGTATGCGCGAGCTTTGGCAAACGGGCTATATGCATAATCGAGTGAGAATGGTTGTCGGGTCATTTTTGGTAAAAAACCTGCTTTTGCATTGGCACCAAGGTGAAAGGTGGTTTTGGGACTGTCTGTTAGATGCTGACTTGGCAAATAATAGCGCTAGCTGGCAATGGGTCGCTGGTTGCGGAGCTGATGCTGCGCCTTACTTTCGTGTATTTAATCCGACAACTCAGGGCCAAAAGTTCGACGCTGATGGCGAATATACAAAACGTTTTGTGCCTGAGCTAAAGGCAATGCCCAATAAGTATCTCTTCAACCCATGGGATGCACCGGAAGAAGTCTTAAATAAAGCAAAAGTAAAACTTGGCACAGACTACCCTAATCCAATTGTTGATATTAAGTTGTCACGCTTGCGTGCGATAGAGGCATATCAGTTTTTGCGTGACCAGTTAAGCACCATAGATTCATGACGCATTTCTATATGAAGCAATAACGAAACTATTTGCTTACATATGGTAATAACTGATGAAAGTGAAAAAGCCTTGCATCTATGTAAGATTTTTATATATTTTGGCAGCAAGTACTGTTCTATTTATACATTGGCGAATTGCTAAAATAGCTCGAGAATCAAACAATGTCTAACCCATCACTCAAGCGGGCGATGGACTTGCCTTAAAAAAGCAGACACACCACACTAACTTTAAACGTATGCTTTGTCCCCAAAGCTGCCATCCAAATTATTTTCTGAATGCGGAGTAGGGGTGAAAACGATATATTGTCACGCCGCCAATTTAACTGATTGATATTATTGTTTATTTTTAGGATTTTCAATTTATGGTAATTTTTTTGAGAAGGTTAAAAACCTACATTACCTCTACATACTAAGGATAAACAAAGGGCTTACGAGTGATTAAACTCATAAGCCCTTGTTTGTATTGGTGGTGAAGGAGGGACTTGAACCCTCGACCCCAGCATTATGAATGCTGTGCTCTAACCAACTGAGCTACATCACCAGATAAACCTTTTAAATTTTTTAGTACTTTAAAATCAGCTTTAAAAACTGTTCGATTTCAGCAAGCTCGCAATTCTAGTGTTTTCGAGGTGAATTGTCAAAGAAATTGTGGGGTGATTACGATGTTTTTAAACGCGGCTAAGAATCACAAAATCCTAGGCAAATCTGCACAGACAGTGCACTAGCTCGGCAAGCAGATCTAACGACGGAGTTTGCGATTGTTATTAGTGTATTTAAACGTTGAAGCGGAATAGGGTTACATCGCCATCAGCCATCACATACTCCTTACCTTCTAAACGCATTTTCCCAGCCTCTTGCGAACCTTTATGGCCTTTATTAGCCACAAAGTCATCATAGGCTGTAATCTCTGCACGAATAAATCCGCGTTCAAAGTCAGTATGAATGACACCAGCTGCTTGTGGTGCTGTGAAGCCTTTTTTAATCGTCCATGCGCGGACTTCTTTTACGCCAGCGGTAAAGTAGGTTTGTAAGCCTAATAGTCTGTAAGTAGCGCGAATCACACGGTTTAAGCCCGGTTCTTCTTGCCCCAGCTCTTCTAGGAAGAGGATTTTATCTTCTTCATCTAGCTCTGAAATTTCACCTTCGACTTTTGCACAGATACAAACAACCGGTGCATTTTCTTCTTTGCCTAGTGCAACGACTTTGTCTAAGTATGGGTTTTTTTCAAAGCCAGCTTCGTCCACATTGGCTAAGTACATCACTGGTTTAACAGTAATTAGGCAAAGTGGTTTCAGTAGTTGCGTTTCATCTTCATCTAAATCCAGCGTACGCACAGGTGCGCCAGTGTCGAGATGGGCTTGTACTTTTTCGCATAGTTTGGTGAGCGCAATGGCATCTTTATCACCAGACTTAGATTTTTTACTTTCGCGCTGAAGCGTTTTACTAACCGTTTCCATATCGGCTAGTGCTAACTCAGTATTGATCACTTCAATATCTGAAAGGGGGTCAACCTTGCCTGAAACATGGATGACATTGCCATCATCAAAGCAGCGCACGACATGCGCAATGGCATCAGTTTCGCGAATGTTAGCTAAAAATTTATTGCCTAAGCCTTCACCTTTTGATGCGCCAGCCACTAAACCTGCAATATCGACAAATTCAACAGTTGCTGGTTGTACATTTTCCGGTTTGACAATATCAATAAGTGCTTGCATGCGGGTGTCAGGGACTTCTACGATGCCAGTATTTGGCTCAATAGTACAGAAAGGATAGTTTTCTGCCGCAATGCCTGCTTTGGTAATGGCGTTAAATAAGGTTGATTTGCCTACGTTTGGTAAGCCAACGATTCCACACTGCATATGAATTTTGCCTTTGGTAATACGCTTTTTGAGCGACTGTTTTGATTTAAATTAACAAGCTATTTTAACCTTTTATTGAATTTACAAAAAGGAACTTAATGGGAATAAGCGCTTAGTTCTTATTTATGGAGTTATGTCATGCCATTATTGACATGGCACATCATTTGGGAGTGGCGGAGATTGCTGAGGGAATAGAAACGAAAGCACAGAAAGATATTTCTTTTAAAAAGACATCTGTTAAATAACCATTAAGGCTGAGGTTTGGTATGCAGCTTTAACATGGCGTGATCAAAATCACCCGCTAACAAGTAATCAAATACTTTGCTACTATCATCAACACTGTCATCGATGGCTTTTTGTTCATCTTTGCTAGGCGCTTTCAGCACATAATTAACGACTTCGTTTTTATTGCCCGGATGACTAATACCGATGCGTAAGCGCCAATAGTTTGGTGTTCCTAGTGCAGAGTGAATGTCACGTAAGCCATTATGACCGCCATGGCTGCCACCAAATTTTAGTTTGCTTTGTCCTACTGGTAAATCTAGTTCATCGTGAACGACTAATATTTCTTCAGGTTTTATTTTGTAATAGTTAGCCAGTGCTGCAACGGATTTCCCGCTACCATTCATAAAGGTCGTTGGTTTAAGCAGCCACTTGTTTTCATTGCACTTTGCGACGATACCAAACATTTTGGCGTCTATGCTCAAGCTACTACCTATTTGTGCTGCTATTAAATCCACCCACCAAAATCCGGCATTGTGCCTTGTGGCCATATATTTATCACCAGGGTTGCCTAAGCCTACAAATAATTTAATTGCTGGTTTCATGATGTTAATTTCATAGTATTGATTCGCTATTGTTTGCCTTATAGGCATAAAAAAACGCGCACCCCGTTTAAGGATACGCGTTATTTTACTACTGTTTTACTTACTCAGCGTCAGCTTCTGGTGCACCACCATCTTCAGCAGGCGCTTCGCCCACTACTTTTGTTGTCGGTGCTTCCATAGCTGTTTCAGCAACGGCAGCACGCGGTAGGTTGATTGAGCTTACCGCAGGGTCAGCGCCATGTGCCAATTGCGTAAACTCAACGCCTTCAGGCATTGTGATTTCAGATAAGTGAATTGATTCACCGATTTCTAACGCACCTAAGTCGACTTCAATAAACTCTGGCAAGTTTTTCGCCAAGCAGCTTACTTCAGATTCATTTAGGATATGACCAACAATACCGCCGCCAGTTTTAACGCCAGGACATGTTTCAGCATTAACAAAGTGGAAAGGCACTTTAACGTGAATTTTCTCAGTTGCAGAAATGCGTTGAAAGTCAACGTGTTGAATTGTGTTGCGCACTGGATGTAGTTGGTAATCACGTAATAACACATCCTCTTTTTTGCCATCAACTTCTAGGCTTAAGATAGATGCGTGAAAAGCTTCATGACGAAACTCCATAAATAATGCTTTGTGATCAAGCTCTAGTGGTTGCGCTGGATTGCTACCACCATAAACGACACCTGGCACAACACCAGCGCGACGTAGGCGGCGGCTCGCACTCGTACCTTTTACGTCACGTTTGGTTGCTTTAATTTCAATACTCATTGTATTACTCCTAAATGTACTACATAAAAATCTGCTATCCGCGACCAGATAACAGGGAAAAATCTATTCTTGGAATAGGGAAGAGACTGACTCTTCTTGGCTAACCCGTTTAATCGTTTCTGCTAACAAAGCACCAGCGCTTAGTTGGCGAATTTTTTTACTTGCTTTTGCATCATCTCTTAGAGGGATGGTATTGGTCACCACTAGTTCGTCTAATTCAGATGCTTCAATACGTTCTACTGCATTACCCGATAAAATTGGGTGTGTTGCATAGGCGACTACTTTAACAGCGCCTTTTTCTTTTAAAGCGGCAGCGGCTTCGCAGAGGGTATTGGCCGTATCAACCATGTCATCCATCAGCACACAAGTAAAGCCAGATACTTCACCGATAATATTCATCACCTTGGCCACGTTTGCTTTAGGGCGACGTTTATCAATGATGACTAAGTCAGCACCAATGTATTTGGCCGCTGCACGGGCTCGCACTACACCACCAACATCCGGTGATACGATGATTAAGTTGTCGTATTTTTGTGCTTTAACATCATCGAGCAATAACGGCGTACCGTAAATATTGTCAACTGGAATGTCAAAGAAACCTTGAATTTGATCCGCATGTAAATCCATCGTTAGTAAGCGGTTAACGCCTACACTAGTCAACATGTTAGCCACTACTTTTGCCGTAATTGCCACACGTGCTGAACGTGGGCGACGGTCTTGTCTTGAATAGCCGAAGTAAGGGATAGCAGCCGTAATACGACCTGCAGAAGATCGACGTAGCGCATCGACCATGACCATGACTTCCATTAGACTTTCATTGGTTGGGTGGCAAGTAGATTGCAATACAAATACATCACGACCACGTACGTTTTCAAGAATTTCTAGGCTAATTTCACCATCCGAAAAACGGCCAACGTCGGCTCTGCCTAAAGGGATACCAAGGTTACTAGTCACTTCTTCTGCTAATGCAGGATTGGCATTGCCTGTGAATACCATCATGTTGCTAGTCGTTGACACATGTATCCTTTTAAAATTAGAAAAGCGTGTAAATCAATTAATCTACACGCTTTTAGCTGTTGAAACTTGGTTGGGGAGGAAGGATTCGAACCTTCGCATGCATGGATCAAAACCATGTGCCTTAACCAACTTGGCGACTCCCCAATAAACTGTTAACTGCGCTGAACTTTAATTCGCTAATGCATGCAAAGGATGCTGATTTAACCCTTTTGCAACAAAACCGCGTATATTAGCTGGCTTTTGTGCAAAAATAGCATTTGCCTTTGCTAGTGAATTAACTGTTACAAAAACAGATGCACCCGATCCACTCATACGTGCCTGACCATACTGATTAAGCCATTCGAGGGCAGATGCTACTGCTGTAAATTCTTCACAAACTATCTTTTCAAGGTCATTTCTAAACTGGTTAGAATATGCACTGTTTGAAAAGTCAGCTATTTTCAATGGTTTCGTGTCTTTTGTCAATCGCGAATGTGTAAATATTTCAACAGTTGATACATGTATTTCTGGGGTTAAAACGACATAGTATTGTGACGGTAATGACAGCGGCGTCAAAATTTCACCAATTCCTTCGGCCCATGCATTCTGGCCAAAGATGAAAAAGGGCACATCTGCACCTAGGGTTAAACCAATTTTAATCAGCGCTTTGCGACTTAAATTCAATGCCCATAAGTGATTTAATGCTAATAATACAGTCGCTGCATCAGAGCTTCCACCACCCAGCCCGCCGCCCATTGGAATGCGCTTTTCTATTCGAATGTCTACACCTTGTGTACAACCCGTGGCTTGTTGTAAGGCTCGTGCCGCACGTACGCATAAGTCTTCACGTTCAGGGACAGCCACAATTTGCGTGACGCGGTTTATTTTATCCGTGCTTGTTGGTTTTAATGCAATGGCGTCGTAAAAATCTAGCAGTTGAAATACACTCTGTAAGGTATGGTAGCCATCTGCACGCTGCCCTGTGATGTGTAAAAAAACATTCACTTTTGCAGGGGCTAGAAACGTTTGAAAGTCTGACATGCCTTGGGGTTTAAAGCCTATCGCGTTTTGATGTCAGACCACTTTTCAGTAATCAATTTGATAATCAGTGTGTCTGTTCTTAAGGTTACTTTTTTTGGTAAGAAGTAACCTTCCTGCATACTATAGTCTTTGTAGGTGATATCCCAACCGTTTTGTTGCATTCTGTTAATTCTGCCATTTTGATCCCAAGTGACATAGTTGACTAAGCCTGTATTGCTTGGCTTGCCTAAGACCCAATGACTCAAACCACTTAATGGTAATCTGAAGCCTAATGTTTTCTCGGTGAGTGTTTCAGCATCCTCTGCTGACACTTGCTCACCTTTGTTGTTTGTTAATGCCACATCTTGAGATGTTTTTGTTATATAAGCGACTTTGCCACCTAAGGGTGAAAATATATCAATATGATCATTTTCTGACGTATGTTGCCAAGCAACTCTACCGGAGAATCCTTTAGGGTTCGTCATCACTCCTAAGCGACCTTTTATTGAAAACTGCTGGATATTATTGACTAACACCATATGGCGGCCATGTAATATGGATGACTCGATTGACGTATCTGCTTGTGGTTTCTGATTAAACAGAGCGCAACCATTTAAAGTAAAAGAAAGTGTTAGAGCAAGCCACAAGAGCGGTGTGCGGCTGGCATAAGTAGGCATAATTAAGTGAGGATTTAAGAGTTGAATTTTTTATAAGTGCTTACGAGGGTGCTGTTTTCCGGGAATGCTTTTAGTGCTTTCCCCCAAATGTTCTTGGCTTCTTCTTCCAAGCCTTGCTTCCATAAAACCTCACCTAAATGCGCTGATATTTCAGGGTCCTCTTGGACGCTGTAAGCCTTGCGTAAGTGTTCTACAGCTACGGCGTAATTACCGAGTCTATACTCAACCCAACCTAAGCTGTCTAAAATATAATGGTCGCTTGGCGATAATTTCTGTGCTGTTTCTATGAGTGTTTTGGCTTCTTTTAAGTTGATGTTGCGGTCTGCAAAGGAGTAACCTAAAGCGTTGTAAGCGGCTGAGAAATCAGGCTGTAATTGAATCACTTTTCTTAGCTCATTTTCCATTAAATCTAGTTTGCCAATACGCTCTGCAGCCATTGCGTAGTCATAAATGAGCTGCGGTGTATTGGGAATGGTGTTAATGGTTTTTTTGATTAACTCAAAAGCTTCTTGATGGCGCTTATCTTGTACTAATAGGCTGGCTTGCGCTTGCGCAACAACGATTTCTTGTACCGCAGTGAGTTCGGTCAAATTGTCGAGCATGCTGATAGCCGCATCTGTGTTTTTTGTCTGTGCGATGATGCTGGCTGTTGCTAGTTGCGCTTCTAAATAGTGTTGATTACTTTTGTCAATCTTGCCATACCATTCTAAAGCTTTCGATTTGTTTTTCTTACGATCAGCAGTAATGCCGAGATACATATAAATTTTCTCTGGATCTTTAAAACCGTTACGCATCGATTGTTGGAGATACTGCTCCGCCATATCCAATTCGTTCGCTTCCAGTGAGAGTAAGCCAACGACTGCATTCGTATCAGGGTTGTCCTTTTCGAGCTCAGTGAGCTTGATGAACTCGGGTTTTGCTTCTTCATAACGTTTCAAACGAACGAGCAACTTGGCGTAATCCATGCGTAAATTGTTCGCTATTGGGTTTTTATTTAAAAAGCCTTTATAAAAGTCGACGGCCTTCTCAGGGGATTTTTTAGCTAAAATCTGACCTTGCATTTGTGCACTGGCTTCCCAGTCTGGGCGTAATTGACTGGCTTGCTTAATAGCGCTTTCAGCGGCATCCACATCCTGTGCAAACCAGGCAGCTTCTGCAACAGCAAAGTGCGCTTCAGCTGATACTGGGTAAGGCTGAGCCAGTTCTTTAATGGTTGTTAATACTGCTTTTTTGTCTTGTTGGTTTCTTAATAAATCATTGAGGTATAAAAAGGTAGCAGCGCGCGATTCTTCTTTGCTTAATAATTCTTTTATATGAGGCACTGCACTTTGTATGTCGCCAGTAGAAATCATCATTTGGCTAGTGGCCTGTTGCGCCTCCACTGAGCTAGGGTCAAGTTCCGCCCATAAGGTGGCAGCATCTAACGCCAGTCGTTGTTGGCGACCATAGGCGGCTGTTTTTGCAGCACGCTCGGCAAGGCGAGGGTCACGTGTCTTATTTGCTAAGTCTAAGAATAGCTGGCTGGCTAATGATAAGTCGCCACGTTGACCCGCAATTTCTCCCAGCAGATACTTATATACAAACTCTGCATTAGCTTCTGTGATTGATGGTTTGACGCTGCTTTGCGCTAAAGCGCTGTTGATGCTCATCACGCTTAAGTAAAGTACTACAATTAGTTTTATCATTTTCGTCATTTTGTTAATATCCAGCATATTGAACTAAAGTCTTGTTTAGTCCGTGACAGTTTGTACAAGTTCATCCATAATTAAAGGTTGTGAATAATTGACCTTACATTAGGCATCCATTAATCGTACTATAACTTTTTGCATGAAACTTATCCAGCGGTTTAGTTTCATAGCATAAGTTATTACAAGAGTGTAACAAATGAGATTTTATGAGTGATTTTACAGTAGAAGCAATTGAGTTGACGCGCCTATATGGCGGCAGAGCAGCAGTGAGTGATGTGAGTTTTAACCTCAAAAAAGGGCAAGTGTTAGGCTTTTTAGGGCCTAATGGTGCGGGTAAATCAACCACCATGAAAATGCTCACTGGTAATTTGGCACCTAGTCTTGGCAGTGTCAAAATTTGTGGTGTGGATATGATCGAAAACCCGAAAGAGGCGAAAAAGCTGATTGGGTACTTGCCTGAAATGCGTCCGCTCTATAAGGAGTTTACCGTTGATGAGTATTTGACCATTGCAGCGCGTTTGCACAATGTCCCAGGTAGGCAGATTAAAAAAGCGGTAGAAGTTGCAAAAGAGCGATGTGGCTTAGGCCATATGAGTAAGCGCTTGATTGAAAATCTATCGAATGGATATCAACAGCGTGTGGGTATTGCACAAGCGATTATTCATAACCCAATGGTTGTGATTCTTGACGAACCAACAGTCGGATTAGACCCTGTTCAAATTCGCGACATCCGTAGCTTGATTAAAGAAATTGGTAAAGAGCACAGTGTGATTGTCTCTACTCATATTTTGCCTGAGGTAGAAATGGTTTGTGATCATGTGCAAATTATTGACCAAGGCAAAATGGTGTTTAACGGTGGTATTGAAGTGCTTAAGCGTCAACGTATGGGTAATAAGCTGTTAGTCGGCTTTAATAAAACACCTGAGCTGGCTGATGTAGCTAAAATTAAAGGTGTTTCAAATGCTGAGTTGACTGATAACAACATGGTTCGCATTCGTGTAGAAGAGGGTGCAGAGCCACAGGAAGCGATTGTGAAAGCGGCTGTTAAAAATGGTTGGGGTTTGTATCAAATCGCACCAGATCAAACAAGCTTGGAAGATGTGTTTATTCAGTTGACTTACCAAGATGGTACTCAAGAGACTGCCGAAGCATCAGAGGAGTCGACTGCCGCTTAAGGCGCAGTCGTAGAAAGGTTTAGTATGATTGTCAGTATTGCAAGAAAAGAACTAAAGAGCATGTTTGCATCACCAATGGGTTGGGTTATTTTAGCTTTGTTGATGTTTGCTTTTGGTACCTATTATTTAAATGGCGTGAATAATTATTTTGAGGTGATGTCAGGTGCTATTCGACCCGCTGAACGCGTTGGAGTAACGCAGTTTGTCGGTCAAGGCGTGTATGGTTTAGCATCTTTTATTATGCTATTCGCAGTGCCATTATTGTCGATGCGACTCATTTCAGAGGAGCGTCGTAATCAAACGTTACCATTTTTATTTAGTGCGCCACTCTCTATTGTTGAGATTGTAGTGGGTAAATTTGTTGGCCTAGTGGTATTTTTAAGCATCTTGATCATTTATATTGCGCTGATGCTTTTTACACTTAACCTTTGGTCGGATATTGATTTTGGTTACATCATCGCTAATTCAATTGGTTTGTTTTTATTACTAGCCAGTTTCTCAGCATTGGGCTTGTACTTTTCGAGCTTAACGGCGCAACCAGTTGTGGCGGCTATCTTTAGTTTTATTTCCTTGTTTGTATTGATGATCCTAGATCGATTTTTTGCAGGTGATCCAAGCAGCACCATGGCGCAGCTTTCTTTTATGAAGCATTTCCAATCATTTGCTGGTGGCTTAATTGATACCGCAGATATTGTTTATTTCCTTTTGTTTATTCTTACTTTTTTAATTTTAACGATTCGTCGTCTAGACGCAGACCGTTTAAGAGGCTAGTCAGGTTCCAGTATGAAAATGAGTCGTAATATAAAGCTCCAAACATTGGCGCAAAGTTGGTTTTTTGTTATTTTGTTTTTAATCTTAGTGGTGATTTTAGGCTATCTAGCCCATCAATATCGCTATGCTAAAGATATTACGCAAGCTAGCCGCAATCTATTGACGCAAGGTAGTGTAGAGGTCCTTGAGCAAATGAGGGACCCAGTGAATATAACTGTATTTGCCACCAATGATGATCCGAGCCGTGGTGATACCTTCCGTAAAGGAATGTTGGATTTTATCGCCCGTTATCAACGGGCAAAACAAGATATTCGGTTAACGTTTATCAATCCAACAGAAGAGCCTAAGCTCGCACAAGAAGCGAATATTAAACAAGATGGTGAAGTGGTTGTTGAATATAACAAACGGACTGAACATATCTTCCCGCCGATCGTAGAGCAAGACATGACGAACTTGCTAGTGCGTTTGTCACGTACCAATACCAAGCCAGTGATGTTCCTTGATGGGCATGGTGAGCGTCATTTACAAGGTATTAAAAATCACGATATTGGCGAGTTCGGTAAACAGCTAGAATCCAAAGGCTTTAAGTTCGCCAACCCTGACTTAACGATTGTACAAGATGTGCCAAGTAACGGCGCAATGCTAGTGATTGCAAGTCCGCAAGTTGACGTAGCTGAAATTGAAGCGAAAAAAATTAAAGCTTATATTCAATCTGGCGGTAATGTGTTGTGGTTGTTGGATGATGACAACTTACATGGCTTAGATGAAGTCGCTGAATATTTAGGCATTAAAGTCTCTCCTGGTATTGCAGTGGATATGTCTGCACAGCAATATGGTGCCGATGCGAAAATCGCTTTTAATAGTGTCTATGGTGATCATGCGATTACACGTAATTTTCAACTACGTACACTATTCCCTGAAGCGCATGAAGTGGACGCAAAAGCATCGTATGACTTTGGCTGGAAAGTCGGTCGTTTGGTCGATGTTGCACCAAACGGTTGGTTAGAGTCTGAGAAAATAGAATCTGGCGTAAAAAACAAGAAAGTCACTTTTGATACCGAGACGGATAAACGTGGCCCAATTAATGTAGCAATCACTTTAGAGCGTACCTATGGTAAAAAAGGTCAACGTATTGTCGTAGTGGGTAATGCTAACTTTTTATCGAATACCTTTGTGACTAATGGCGGCAATCTAGACTTTGGAATTAATATTGTTAACTGGTTAGCTGGTGATGATGAATTGATTACGATACAGCCAATGCCATTGAAAGATGCCAACATGGCAATACCAAGTACCGATGCTGCACGGATGGTTGCTTGGACAGTGTTTCATGGCTTCCAGTTTATTATTCCCCTCGGCTTCGTTATTGCTGGATTCTGGTTCTGGTGGAGACGCAGAAAAGCTTAATAGTCGCTTATTCTGATAAAGAAAATAAATCATGAAAAAAAGATGGATACTGGATTTAATCATGCTGGCTGTTGTGGCTGGCTTGGTTTCTTTTTTATATTTACGCCCAACAGCTGAGCTAGAAGATATCGCGAAGTATGAAGTTTCTCAATTGAAGCTGGCTGGTATTAAGACAGTTAAGGTTGATTTTCCAGCCAAGGCGCCAACCATTTTTGAAAAAATAGATGGTTACTGGCACATGAAAGCACCGTATAAACAACGTGCAGACCAAATCTCAGTACAACGTATTTTGTCGGTGGTTGCGGCAAAAAGTGAAAACAAGTTTTCAGTAACAGACTTAGCTAAATATGGGTTAGATAACCCATTAGTACGGTTAACTATTACTAATGAAACTGGTCCAGAACAGTTTTTATATGGTACATATAACACGGTAACGGACGAACAATATTTGAGTTATAAAGATAGTGTTTACTTGTTAAGTGCAGGCTACTCTGAAGCAGCTAGCACGCAGCCTATCGAGATGGTTGATAAGAACATTCTTGCGCCTAGCGAGGCTAAACAAGTGGCTGGGTTTGATTTCTCATATTTAGAGCAGTGGGAAGAATCTGGTCTGAATGTGGACATTAATAACGGCGAGTGGAAGGCAAGTATTCCTGAAGCAAAGCCGACGCAAAATGATTTGAATGAGTGGCTAGAGTTTAGTTGGAAACAAAGCCCTGCCAAGTCTGTTGATACTTACACACCAGATCGTCATGCGACTTACCCGTCACTTAAGCTGAAGCTCAGTAATGGAAAAACCATTCAGTTTGATAAGATGCAGGAATCGCCAGAGTTGTTGTTAGCAAGGCCCGATGAAGGTCTTATTTACCATTTTAATAATGATGTGGGCTTTACCATGTTGAACCCTCCACTTAATATCAAGTAACGGTATTGAGATGCCGGAATTGCCTGAGGTTGAAATAACACGACAGGGCTTGTTGCCGCTGATTAACCAAACGGTAAGCCGGGTTGTGATACGCAACCCATCGATGCGTTGGCCGATTCCTAATCACTTGCCAACGACCTTAGCCAATCAATCTTTATTGAGCCTAAAACGGCGGGCAAAATACATCCTAGCTGAGTTTGAAAATGGTACGCTGCTTATTCATTTGGGTATGTCTGGCCATATCAGTTTACTCGATAGAAATTACCCGCCAGAAAAGCATGATCACTTTGATATTCAATTCGAAAACCAGCAAGTACTACGTCTCAATGACCCAAGACGCTTTGGTGCAGTGTTGTGGGCAGGCGAGTTACCTGAAACACATGTGTTACTCAGTTCATTAGGCCCAGAGCCGCTCAGTGATGCTTTTAATGGTCAGTATCTGTTTAAACAGATACGTAAGCGTAAAGCTGCCATTAAAGTCACTATCATGGATGCAAAGCTTGTGGTTGGTGTTGGTAATATCTATGCCAATGAATCACTCTTCCGATCGCGAATCAACCCACAGTTACCTGCTAATCAATTGAGTCTAAAACAGTGTGAACGGCTAGAGGCTGAAATAAAGACTACGCTAGCAGCCGCGCTGAAAGCTGGTGGGAGTAGTTTGCGAGATTTTGCCGCAGTGAATGGTAAGCCAGGTTACTTTCAGCAATCTTATTTTGTTTATGGCCGAGCAGATCAACCATGTAAGGTATGTAGCAATCTGATTAAGAATATTCGCTTAGGTCAGCGATCCACCTTCTTCTGCCAACATTGCCAAAAGTAGCTACGGTTTAGCTGAGCATGGTTGCTGCGACAAAAGCGACTTGCAGGATGGCAACCAGAGTTAGACTGACAGTAAGGCGCTTTTGCCATTTTACTTGCTGCTGTTGCACAATAATGAGTTTGTTTATATCACTGTTTAGCGGCGCTTCTTGTTCAGGGTCGGTCTGTTGGTTGAGCCAACGATGAATTAAACGCGGCATTTCTGGCGCTGTTTTTAATATCAATGGCAGTTCATTTTTGAGGGTTTTAACCATTTTACGTAAGCCCAACTGCTCGCTCATCCAGCGTTTTAAAAATGGACGTGCTGTTTGCCATAAATCAATATTTGAATCTAAGCCTCTTCCTAAACCTTCAATATTTAATAGTGTTTTTTGCAGCATAATTAGCTGTGGTTGTATGATGACACCAAACCGACGTGACATTTGAAATAGGCTTAATAAGGTTCGCCCAAATGAGATGTCACTTAGGGGTTTATTGAAAATTGGTTCGCAAACCGCACGAATAGCAATTTCCAACTCTTCTCTATTCGTGTCTTTTGGCACCCAGCCTGAATCAATATGCGCTTGTGCTACATCACGATAATCCCGGTTAAAGAAGGCTAGAAAATTACGGGCAAGGTAATATTTATCTTCATCATTAAGATTTCCCATAATGCCAAAATCTAAAGCGATATAACGGCCATCATCTGTTACTTGAATATTGCCAGGGTGCATGTCCGCATGAAAAAAACCATCACGGAAGACTTGGGTGAAAAATATTTCAACGCCATCATGCGCCAGTTGTGAAAGGTCGAGGCCCTTTTTCGTTAATACTTTCGTGTCACGAATCGATGTGCCGTGCATGCGTTCCATTGTCATAACGGACTTTCGACAATAGTCCCAATGTACATCTGGGATTAATAGTTGTTTTTCGCCATGGCGGCCGCTAAAGTTACGTTTTAGCTGGCTACAGTTAGCTGCCTCTAAGGTTAAATCAAGCTCATGCTTGGTGTGCCTTGCAAATTCTTCGACAATCTCTAGTGGTTTTAGACGCTTTGCTTCTTTTGAAAGCATTTGTACCAGCCATGCTAATGACTTAAGTATTGAGATATCTTGTGAGATGACTTTTTCAATATGAGGCCGTAATACTTTTACAGCAACCTCCTCACCACTGACTAAGGTTGCAAAATGCACTTGTGCCACGGATGCACTGGCAACACATTCAGTATTAAATTGTTTGTATATTTTATTCAGCGGCTGACCAAATGCGGCGGTAATTGTTTGTTCGATTTCAACATAAGCTACAGGCGGCACTTGATCTTGTAGTATGGTGAGTTCATCAGCGACATCCTCAGGGAGTAAGTCTCGGCGCGTAGAGAGTACTTGACCAAATTTAACGAAGATAGGCCCCAGCCTTTCTAAGGCTAATCGCAAGCGAACACCACGTGCTTGTTTTTTACTACGCCAAAAAAAACAGAGTTTGATTAACGATTGCAGTGGTTGAAACCTAGCTTCTTGGCTGATGAAGTCGTCCAGACGAAACCAAAAAGCAACCCAAATAATGTAAATTAAACGAAGGTAATGCATGTTAGTTTACTGTGCTTTCTTGAGTATGTTGCTTTAGCTTTGCTAGTCTTTTTTCTAAACGGGTAAAATCACTGCGTAGTGCATTTACGTCAGTATTGAACTGTTCAACTTGCCATTTTTTTGCCAATACTGGCTTTTCTTCTTGCCAGTATTCAGACAACATTTCGACAACATTAATCACCTGTTTTTTCGCGCTAGAGGCGGCTGTTTTGCTAATGGATGCTATTTTATTAGCAGGGATATCTCCGATGACTTTGCTTAAATCCTCCTCAACATCCCAGCGTATGTGCTGTAACACTTTGCCAAGATCAGTGGCTAAGTGGGTATCACCTTCTACTTTGATTAACATCTTGGCAGCTTCATCATTTGCCATGAGGCGTAAAGCGAGGCTAGGTGGAATATGGATGATGGCGTCTGCTTCAGCATTACTTGGTGCAACGCCTAGGCTGCCATCTTCTGAAATTAGTAACTTAGTCTTAATCAATGCAATATTAAATTGCACAACTTTTCCAGCATAAGCAAGCAAGTGCTGGCGTGACCAATTGTTTTGCTTGGTGATGTGTTGTAAAAATTCAGCGGCGAACGGTTTAAACATTAGGTGTGCTTACAGCTTGTAACCTTTATGTAGAGCTACGACGCCCGCGCTGAGGTTGTAGTAATTGACTTTGCTTAAGCCAGCATCAGTCATCATTTTTTTGAGTGTTTCTTGGTCTGGATGCATGCGAATAGATTCTGCTAGGTATTCGTAACTGTCAGCATCATTGGCAATTAATTTACCCATAAAAGGTAAAAATTTAAATGAATAAGCATCATAAGCTTTACTTAACGGTTCCCATACTTTTGAAAATTCAAGTACTAATAATCGACCACCCACTTTAAGCACGCGTTGCATTTCTTTCAGTGCATGGTCCTTATGGGTCATATTGCGTAGGCCAAAAGCCACAATGACGCAATCAAAGGAGTTGTCGGCAAAGGGCAAAAATTCTGCATTACATTGTGTCGCTGGCACTTGTAGGCCTACATCAATCATATTGTCACGGCCGACAGACAGCATAGATGCATTGATGTCGGTGAGAATCACTTGGCCGGCGGGCCCAACTTTTTGGCTAAAGAGTTTAGATAAATCACCGCTGCCACCGGCGATATCAAGCACACTATCACCCGCTTTTACACCGCTAGTATTGACGGTAAATCGTTTCCAAAGTCGATGCATACCAGCAGACATGACATCATTCATGATGTCATATTTTTTCGCTACAGAATGGAAGACTTCACCTACCTTTTGCTGTTTGTTTTCTTCTTTGATGGACTTGAAGCCAAAGTGTGTTTCTTTATCACTCATACCTACTCCTCTTAAGCTGAAGGGTTTCTTTTATGGCCTGCAGCATCTAACTGTCCAATGTATTCTAACCAAAGTGCTTCATAGTTTTCGGCTAAGTGATATAAATAATCCCATGAATATAAACCCGTGTCATGACCATCTGTGAAAAACAATTTGATTGCATAATTGCCAACGGGTTCAATGCTAGTGATATTCACATTTTCTTTGTCGACTTGTAGCACCTCTTGTCCAGCGCCATGCCCTTTGACTTCTGCTGAAGGCGAGTAAACACGTAAAAACTCGCACGATAACTGGCACTCTGTATTGTTATCGAACTTGATTTCTAATAACTTAGAAACTTGGTGTAGTTTGATGTCTACTGGGTTGGGTGTGTTGGCGTTAAGCCCGCTCATTTTAATCTCATTATATAATAATTTATGTCTAGGATAGAATGATAGCAGAACATGGTCAAAGGGTATTGATTTGGCTACTTTTATGACAAATCATTCGTTTTAACCACCGTTTTTCTTAAAAAAAGCACCTTTGATCAGATGTTAGTTTAAATATCTGGCAAAAGCCTCTCAGTTCATTGTATTTATTAATGGGCATGGTGGAGTCGGATGATTACAAAAAGTAAGCTGGTTTTGAGGAAATTAAATATGGCAGATACGCATTTTGAAGGTCACCTTGCTTCTTGCTTAGAATGGAGACGGGAGCTTGTTGAGACTATCATCAGCTATCGTAGCTGATTTAGTGGGCAAGATCTTAACGACGCACAAATTGATCAACGTATTGAGAGCTTGTTAGTTCGATTACGCGAAGACAAAAAAGGTTGCAACTCTTTCAAGCACTCAGAAGTATATTCTCAAAAAAAATAAACAAATAAACAAATAAACAAATAAACAAATAAACAAATAAACAAATAAA
>JAPKBG010000021.1 GCA_028823485.1 Methylophilaceae bacterium
TGCTTTGGCCCAATATAAAGGTCAAATACCAACAGTTGTTGCATTTTCATACCCTGTCTAATACCTTGCCTAAAGATAGTTAAAAAGCCCAATATCGATTGCTCTGTGTGTGTGGTTTAGCTAAAGCCATGTAAAATAGGAGAGTTGCTCACATCCCTAGGACGAAGCGTGTTAAAATTGGGCACTGACGATGTTTAATTATAGTCTTTGAGCCCACAACACCATGACCCGAGCGAAAAAGAAAATGCCCGCCGTAGCTGGGGTAACTTTCAATCCCAACAAGAAGAAAGCGACTGTTGCTAAAAGCTTTTCTCCTTCAAGTTATCAAACGCGCAAACAAAAAGGCTTAGCTACTAAAAAGAAACAAAAATCTGTGTTTCAGCAACACCAAGACGAGAATTAAGTAATGGAGTCTTTGATCATTTATATGATGGCAGTGATGTCAGAACAAGGTTGGAATATCTTGTCATTAACCTGGTTTGTGATTGCCGTGCAAGGTTACCAAAGCTACGCCATCCGTGCTTCTAGGCGCAAAGATTCCTTGGCAGGGGTGTTGCATGCGTATCGGCAGCGCTGGATGATGCGTATGATTGGCCGTGACATGCGCATTTCAGATATCGGTGCCGTGGCCAATTTAGAGCGTTATGTTACCTTGTTTGCATCGTCTAGTTTGCTTGTTTTAGCCGGTCTTGTGACTTTGGTGGGTTACACTGATGATGTGGTGCATATCGGTGGGGGTATTCCTTTTTTACCTCCCCAGTCGTCCTTAGAATGGCAGTTCAAATTGTTCGTTCTAATTCTCATCTTTGTGTATGCTTTTTTTAAGTTTACATGGAGCTTAAGGCAATATGGATTTGCCACAGTAATGATTTCCAGCGCCCCTGTTGTGTATGGTGATATTGCTGATAATAAAGACCTGATGGACCATGTGAATCGCTCTGCTAAGATTTTATCCATGGCTGCAAACAACTTTAATTTTGGCTTGCGCGCATATTATTACAGCCTTGCGGTGTTGACTTGGTCTATTCACCCGCTAGTGTTTATGACCACAACTTGTGTGGTCGTGTATATCCTCTACAGTCGCGAATTTAACTCAAGTTCTTTAGCCGAACTAAAGGGCACCAACGATTCGAAGAACCGAAAAACAATCGTCGACTACCATATTATTTAGCTTCCCTTGAGTCTGATAAGCATTCCACGTAGGCCCTTATTATTGTCCTCACAGGCGCTATTTTGTTGGTTCAAGAATCAGTTTATCAGCACAGGCATACTCCATTCGTTTGTAGCTGCGAAAATTTCTTTAGCACAAGCTTAGCCAACTGTTGTAGTAAATTATTGAGTTTGGTGCACGAGTTGCTGCTGGAATTCAATTTTTATTAGCTGAAGACGGATAAAGCTGCTTACATAGCTTGAAATTGGTTCAGCCAACCCCATCATTGATGCCATAACTATTATCCTTTTGCTATCAGCACAGCCCAAGATCGACGGAGAAACAAGGCCCCATGAGCACTACTACTAAAACTGAAACTTTAGGTTTTCAAACAGAAGTTAAACAGCTGTTACATTTAATGATTCATTCTTTGTATAGCAACAAGGAAATTTTCCTCCGCGAACTAATTTCTAACGCGTCTGACGCAGCAGATAAGATGCGCTTTGCTGCAGTTTCAGACGGCAGTCTGTATGGTGATGACAGCGAACTTGCGATTCACATCAAGTTTGACAAAGAAGCCAATACATTGAGCATCAGTGATAATGGCATTGGCATGAACCGTGCTGATGTTATCGATCATTTAGGCACTATTGCAAAGTCTGGCACGTCTGAATTTTTACAAAACCTAACTGGTGATCAACAAAAAGACTCTCAATTGATTGGTCAATTTGGTGTGGGTTTTTACTCATCCTTCATTGTCGCTGATGAAGTGGAAGTGATCACCCGTAAAGCGGGCTCAAAAACCTCTGAAGGCGTACACTGGCGTTCAAAAGGGGAAGGTGAGTTTGATATTTCAAAGGTTAAGAAAACGGGACGTGGTACGGAAATTATCCTCCACCTCAAAGCTGATGAAAACGAATTTGCTGAAGGCTTTCGTTTACGCAGTTTAGTGCGCAAGTATTCGGACCATATTTCTATCCCTGTCATTATGATGAAAGAACATTATGGTGAAGATGCAGACAAGCAAGAGCCAGAGGAAGAAACAGTCAACTCAGCCACTGCTCTTTGGACTAAATCGCGCTCAGAAGTTAAAGATGAAGAGTACCATGAGTTTTATAAGCACGTATCACATGACTTTCAAGAACCTTTGTCATGGGCACACAACAAGGTAGAAGGTAAACTTGAGTATACGAGTTTGCTATACATACCTGCCAAAGCGCCTATGGATATGTGGCAGCGTGAAGCCACTCGTGGATTGAAGCTCTATGTACAGCGCGTATTTATTATGGATGAAGCGGAACAGTTCTTGCCTATGTACTTGCGCTTCATTAAAGGCGTAGTCGATAGTAATGACTTGTCTCTTAACGTTTCTCGTGAGATTTTACAAAAAGACCCAGTCATTGATTCAATGCGGTCTGCCCTAACCAAGCGCGTGCTTGATGTGCTGGAAAAAATGTCAAAGAAGCAGCCTGAGCAATACGCTAACTTTTGGAAAGAGTTTGGTCAGGTCATGAAAGAAGGACCTGCAGAAGACCACAACAACAAAGAAAAAATTGCCAACTTGTTGCGCTTTTCGTCTAGTAATGATGACAAGACAGATCAAATTCATAGCTTGGCGCAATACAAAACTCGCATGCAAGAAGGTCAAGATAAAATCTTCTATGTGGTTGCTGATAACCATAATACGGCGAAGAATAGCCCGCACTTAGAAATCTTCCGCAAGAAAGGTATCGAAGTTCTATTACTTTCCGAACGTGTTGATGAATGGTTAATGTCGCACATGATGGAGTTTGACGGTACCCAGTTACAAGACGTAGCTAAAGGTGCTTTAGATCTTGGTGAGGTAGAGGACGAAGCCGAAAAGAAAGAACAGGAAGAGCAAGCTAAACAGTATGAAGGTTTGGTGGAGCGAGTGAAGGCCTTATTAGAAGAGCAAGTGGAAACAGTCCGTATTACCCATCGTTTAACTGATTCGCCAGCCTGCCTAGTGGTTGGTGAAGATGACATGGGGCTGCAAATGCGTCGTATTATGGAAGCTGCGGGTCAAGCTATGCCATCTACCAAGCCCACCTTTGAACTTAACCCAGAGCATCCACTGGTTGCTAAGCTCAACGATGAATCTGATGAGGACCGTTTTAGTGAGTTGACTCGAGTATTATTTGATCAAGCTCAATTGGCTGAGGGTGGGCAGTTGGAAGACCCGGCAGCCTATGTGTCTCGTCTTAACAAATTGTTATTGGAACTGAGTGCCTAACTAGACCCCATTAGTTGATAAAGCCCTCACTTAGCTTTGCTAGTGAGGGCTTTTTTATGGTTTGAATATACGCCCTTAAGATGGGCTCACTGTTATAAACCTAGCCCTCAACCTAGCCATTAGCTCACTTTTAATACATCACCTTTTTTAAGCTTAACAAGTCATCTGGCTAGAGCAACCTTTAAGGGTGACTGTAAAAACTTTGATTAAGAGCATGAGTAGGTGACTTAGTATGCAGGTAACTTAGTAAACAGTTAGATTAGTCACTTGGTCAGCAAGTTGATAGACTAAACTTTAAATGAAGCTATGGGCTTATTAAAATCATTGGAGTCGAGTCAATGAACTTAAAAAAACAGGGTCTGGAACAATTAAAACAGGTGTTTGGCAGCCAATTCAGTGACCATCTTAGTGCCCGTAAAGAACACAGTTGTGGAGAAAGTTATGTCAGTGATAGATTGCCTGACGCTGTACTTATGCTCGATAGCACCCAAGCGGTAGCGCAAGCAGTATCGATTTGTAGCGAATTTTCAATTCCAATTATTGCTTTTGGAACAGGGACATCCTTAGAGGGCCAGTTAGTACCCATTCATGGTGGGCTCAGTATTGATTTATCAGGCATGAACCAAGTGCTAGAAGTTAATGCAGAAGACTTTGATGTTAAGGTGGAGGCTGGAGTCACCCGAGAAGACTTAAATTATAATCTAAAAAACAGTGGCTTATTTTTTCCTTTAGATCCTGGTGCAAATGCCAGCCTAGGTGGTATGGCATCGACCCGTGCTTCAGGTACTAATGCTGTGCGTTATGGCACCATGAAAGAGGTCGTTCTTGGGCTTACGGTGGTGACACCTAATGGAGATGTCATACACACAGGAGGGCGAGCGAGAAAGAGTGCTGCAGGTTACGATCTAACCCATCTTTATGTGGGCGCAGAGGGTACGCTTGGAATTATTACTGAGTTAAGGTTGCGGGTTTTTCCTGTACCAGAACAAATTCGAGCGGCAGTTTGCAGTTTTCCCAGTGTAAGCCAAGCTGCCCAATGTGTGATTGAGTGTATGCAGTTAGCTGTGCCCTTAGCACGCGTTGAATTACTTAACAGTTGCCAAATGGGTGCCTGTATAAAGTACTCAAATTTACAAGGATTTACTGCTCAGCCCACGTTATTCATGGAGTTTCACGGTTCAAATACGAGTGTAAAAGAGCAAGTAGCTTCGGTAGAATCAGTGGCCAAAGATCATGAAGGGGATGACTTCCGCTGGGCTGAGAACTTAGAGAGCAGAAACGAGCTATGGACTGCAAGGCACCAAGCGTGGTTTGCCGGTTTAGCTCTGAATCCAGGTGCTAACGCCATCAGTACTGATGTTTGTGTACCTATTTCGAAGCTCGCTCTTTGTATCGAGTTAGCAGAGGCGAAAGCCGCAGAACTGGGCTTCAATTGCCCATTAGTGGGACACGTGGGAGATGGTAATTTTCACCTTATCATACCTTTTTACTCAGACCAGCCTGAGCAAGTAAAAGCCGCCGAAGAACTGAGCCATTACTTGGTTAAACAAGCGTTGGCACTTAGTGGCACTTGCACTGGTGAACACGGCATAGGCTTGAGGAAAAAAGCCTATTTATTGGAGGAACACGGTGTTCATGCAGTTCAAACAATGGGATTAATCAAGCGGGCTTTAGACCCAAAAAATATAATGAACCCGGGTAAGATCTTTGACCTCTGATTAAGCGCAGTAGAGCTGATACAAAGTTTTAATCACCGTAGATGAACGACCATCAGAAAGTGAATAATAGATGGTTTGGGATTCTCTACGGGTCGTTACTAGCTCATTTTTCCGGAGTACGGCTAAATGCTGAGATAGGGCAGATTGGCTCAATTCTAAATGATCATTTAATTCGGTTACCGACATCTCTTTGCCTTCTAGGTGGCATAAGATGAGTAGTCGGCTTTCATTCGCTATGGCTTTGAGCATGGTCGCAGCAATTTTAGC
>JAPKBG010000011.1 GCA_028823485.1 Methylophilaceae bacterium
TTAATGTCTTAATGTCTTAATGTCTTAATGTCTTAATGTCTTAATTTAAACTATAGCAGTAATGAAAGTGTTCATATGGATGTAACAGAAGCAATCGTTAAACGTCGGTCGATCAAAACATTTGATCCCGCGCATGAAATGTCGGATAAAGAAATTAGCAAGCTATTAGCGCTTGGCATGCTATCACCGACGGCATTTAACATTCAGCACTGGCGCTTTGTTGTTGTGACAGACCCTGTATTACGTCAGAAAATTCGTGCGGCTAGTTGGAATCAAGCGCAAGTCGAAGATGCATCATTATTGATTGTGTTAACAGTCGATTTAAAAGCATGGGAAAAAGACCCTGCACGTTATTGGGTGAATGCCCCGCAAGCAGCACAGGACATCATGATTCCGATGATTGGCAATTTCTACAATAAAAAAGACCAAGTGCAACGGGACGAAGGCATGCGTTCAGGCGGCATGGCAGCCATGACATTAATGCTCGCCGCTAAAGAAATGGGTTATGACTCATGCCCAATGGATGGCTTCGATTTTGATGTGGTTGGCAAGCTCATTAACTTACCCGAAGACCATACGCCGGTCATGTTTGTGGCGATAGGAAAAGCATTAGAAGAAGCGCGCGCACGTGGCGGTCAATTGGATATGGATGACGTCGTTATCTACAACAAGTTTTAAAATTAGGCTGGCAATTTAAAATACTCTCAGCATTATTGGTTTAATTAAAAAAGTTTAGAAAGTTAATTTAGAAAAGTTATGTTAATCGCAAATAATATTACTATGCAGTTTGGCTCTAAGCCGCTGTTTGAAGATGTTTCAGTCAAGTTTGGTGACGGCAATCGTTATGGCTTGATTGGTGCTAATGGCTGTGGAAAATCCACCTTTATGAAAATCCTCGCTGGCGCATTAGAGCCATCTAGCGGCAATGTGTCATTAGACAAGAATGAGCGTATGGCTTTTCTACGTCAGGACCAATTTGCCTTTGAAGACAAACGCGTCATTGACGTTGTGATGATGGGCCATGAGCAAATGTGGTCAGCAATGACGGAGCGTGATGCGATTTACGCAAATTTAGAAGCCACAGAAGACGATTACATGAAGGCGGCTGAACTTGAGGGTGTATTTGCTGAGTATAATGGCTACACCGCTGAAGCACGTGCCGGCGAACTACTGCATGGCGTTGGCATCCCAACTGAGCAGCATTTTGGCCCAATGAGCGAAGTGGCTCCGGGTTGGAAATTGCGTGTGTTATTGGTACAAGCACTATTTTCGAATCCTGATGTATTGCTACTGGATGAGCCAACCAATAACTTGGATATTAATACCATTCGTTGGCTAGAGGACGTGGTGAATAACCGTAACTGTACCATGGTGATTATTTCGCATGACAGGCACTTTTTGAATCAAGTGTGTACGCATACCTGCGATATGGATTACGGCAAGATTACATCCTACCCTGGAAACTATGATGACTATATGGAAGCCAGCATTGCGGCACGTAATCAACAAGCGAGAGATAATGCGAAAGCTAAGCAACAAATTGCTGAGTTACAAGACTTTGTACGTCGCTTCTCTGCCAATGCTTCTAAAGCAAAACAAGCTACCAGTCGAGCTAAGCAGTTGGATAAAATCAAAGTGGAAGACTTCAAACCTTCTAGTCGTCAATATCCATTTATTCGCTTTGAATATGACCCAAAAGACAAACTACATCGCAATGCAGTTGAGATGAAAAAAGTCGGCCATGGTTTTGATGAAAAAGACTTATTTAAAGACTTTGAAGTTATCTTTGAAGCAGGGGAAAAAGTCGCCATTATTGGTGAAAATGGCATGGGTAAAACCACGCTATTACGCTGCTTAGCGCAAGATTTAAAGCCGAAGTATGGTGAAGTGAAGTGGGCAGAAAAAGCCAATATTGGTTACTTTGCACAAGATCACGAATACGAGTTCAACAAAGGTAAAGACTTATTTGAATGGATGTCGCAATGGCGCAAGGCTGGCGATGATGACAACACGGTTCGCAGCATGTTAGGCCGCTTGCTATTTGGTAGTGAAGCAACGAAAAAAGCCGTTAACGTGCTATCTGGTGGTGAAAAAGGTCGTTTGCTTTACGGACGATTGATGCTTGAAAAAACCAATGTGTTATTGATGGATGAACCAACCAATCACATGGACATGGAATCGATTGAAGCACTGAATACAGCGCTTGATAAATACAATGGTACCCTCTTCTTTGTCAGCCATGACCGTGAGTTTGTGAGCTCTATCGCAACCCGCATCTTAGAAATTAAATCAGATGGCATTGTCGACTTTTCTGGCAATTATGAAGATTACCTTGCTAGCCAAGGCGTAGAGTAAGTTGGCGATTAAATCAACCGTCTTTAAGGCGAGTCTACAAATTGCTAATATGGACAGCCATTATTATGCTGAGCATCCGTTAACGATCTCGCGCCACCCTTCTGAGACGGATGAACGCATGATGGTGCGCATGCTGGCCTTTGCACTCAATGCTGGTGAGTATCTAGAGTTTGGTCAAGGCATGACGGATGACGAGTCTGCAGACCTATGGAAAAAGGACCTCACAGGCGTGATTGAGCTATGGATAGATGTCGGGCTGCCTGATGAGAAATTGATTCGTAAAGCTTGCGGACGTGCGAACCACGTAGTGTTGTATTGTTATGGTGGCAATGCCGCTAAGCTATGGTACGAACAAAATGCAAAAGGCTTTATCCGCTTAAAAAACCTCACTGTGATTAACTTATCACAAGCTTGTACACAAGGCATGGAGAAGTTAGTCGAACGCACCATGCAACTACAATGCAACGTGCAAGATGGACAAGTGTGGTTAATGAACAATGAAGACAGCATCCTCATTGAACAAGTGGTGTGGAAAGCTGCGACAAAAATCAATTAACGTCCATTCTTGAGTAATGAACGTTTAAACAATGCTTCAGATACAAAAAAGCCAAACCTGTTATCAGTTTGGCTTTTTTGTATCTGCCCCGCAGTGAATGCGAGAACAGATACATACTGAATAAAGCGAATTAAGCTTTATGTGATCTCTTACGATCAACCTCGGTTAAGCCACGTTTGCGCATACGGATATTAGTAGGCGTCATTTCGACTAACTCATCATCATCAATAAACTCAACAGCGCTTTCTAATGTTAGTGCGATTGGTGTAACCAAACGAACCGCTTCATCTGTACCAGATGAACGCACATTAGTGAGTTGCTTACCTTTAATTGGGTTAACAACCAAATCGTTATCACGACTATGAATACCGATAATCATACCTTCGTATAATTTATCACCTGGTTTAGCAAACATTTTTCCACGATCTTGCAATTTCCATAAGGCGTAAGCAACTGCTTCACCTTTTTCAGATGAAATCAATACACCGTTACGACGACCAGGCATATCTGATTTATTCGCAGCATATTCATCAAAGATATGTGCCATCAAGCCAGTACCGCGTGTCAATGTTAAGAACTCACCTTGGAAACCAATCAAACCACGTGCTGGAATTTTGTACTCTAAACGGGTACGGCCATTACCATCTGATTCCATGTTTTGCATTTCACCTTTACGGCGACCTAGCTCTTCCATGACAGGGCCTTGGTTATCATCTTCAACGTCAACCGTTAAGATTTCATAAGGCTCACATCTCACGCCATCGATTTCACGATAAACCACTTTTGGTTTACCAACTGCAATCTCAAAGCCTTCACGGCGCATATTCTCTAACAGAATCGTCAAGTGAAGCTCACCACGACCAGATACACGGAAAACATCAGCATCATCTGTATCTTCAACACGTAAAGCAACGTTAACCAATAACTCTTTCGTTAAGCGATCACGAATTTGACGTGAAGTAATGAATTTACCTTCTGTGCCAGCCAATGGTGATGTATTCACCATAAAGTCCATGGTCAATGTTGGCTCATCTACACCTAAGTGTGCCAAGCCAACTGGGTTTTCTTTGTCACAGATGGTGTAACCAATGCCGATTTTATCTAACCCAGCAACAATAATAATATCGCCAGCTTCAGCTTCAGGCACTTCAACGCGCGCTAAGCCTTCAAAGCCAAGTACTTGGCTAATTTTACCTGTGCCGACTTGCTCGTCACCGTGCATCACAGCCACTTGTTGACCTGTTTTAACGCGACCATTCAACACACGGCCAATACCTAAGCGACCTGTATAAGTAGAGTAGTCCAATGCTGACACTTGCATTTGCAATGGCGCTTCAGGGTCACCTTGAGGTGGCTCAACGTGGCTCAGAATCGTTTCAAACACAGCACGCATATTGTCTGTTGTTTCACTTTCGTCCATCATCGCGAAACCGTTTAACGCAGAAGCGTAAACAATAGGAAAATCTAACTGCTCATCGGTAGCACCTAAACCATCAAACAAATCAAACGTTTGGTCAATAACCCAAGAGGTACGTGCACTAGGACGATCAACCTTATTAATGACAACAATTGGCTTCAAACCAAGTGCCAATGCTTTTTTAGTCACGAAACGTGTTTGCGGCATTGGGCCATCAACGGCATCAACCATCAATAACACACCATCAACCATGCCTAAAACACGTTCAACCTCACCACCAAAGTCGGCGTGACCTGGTGTGTCTACGATATTAATACGTGTACCTTCATAGGTGAGCGCTGTATTTTTAGCTAAAATAGTAATGCCACGTTCTTTTTCAAGATCATTACTATCCATAGCGCGCTCTTCCACCGCTTGATGCGATGCAAAAGCACCTGATTGCTGTAGTAATTTATCCACCATGGTCGTTTTACCATGGTCAACGTGGGCGATAATTGCGATATTTCTTAGATTTCGTGCCATTGTTAAGTTGCCATTCAGTTCAGAAGGGCGCGATTCTAACACAATAACAAGACTTTATTATTTGACTTTGCAAAAAAAGTAGTTATACTGCGCGCAAGTTAAAACTTTAAACTTATATTATTTAAGTAGTTTTAGATTCATTGCCCTGACCTTTCGTAACGCGTGAAATAGTGACGTTACATCTCATTTTTATCGGTTAGTGGCCATGCCAGCGCGCCGGTAAAAGAAGCTCCTATGTAGTATGTCTTCTGCGTTTATGTAGCTCATCGATTGATGATTTCATCACTCGATCTGCCATTCCGTTATTGCTTGCGCCCTTTTTTAGTTATTTTGAAAGGGACATCACATTGTCTTCAACACCAGTTACATTTGAATCATTAGATTTACATCCTTCTATCCTTAAAGCCGTTGCAGAGGCGGGTTACATCAACCCTACGCCTATTCAGGCACAAGCGATTCCTGCCGTTTTAGCCGGTCGCGACATATTAGCTTCTGCGCAAACAGGTACAGGTAAAACAGCGGGCTTTACATTGCCAGCATTGAACTTATTAGCAACACCACACGAATCAAACAGCCGCGGCCCACGCATCTTGGTATTAGTACCAACCCGTGAACTAGCTGCGCAGGTAAACGAATCAGCACGTAAGTACGGAAAATTCATCCGTGCACGTACGGTGAGTATCGTGGGTGGTATGCCATATCCACTACAAAACAAACTATTATCACAACCGTTAGACATCTTAGTGGCTACGCCAGGTCGTTTTATCGATCACATGGAGCGTGGCCGTATTGACCTAAGCCGTTTACAAATGTTGATTCTTGACGAAGCTGATCGTATGTTGGACATGGGCTTTATGCCAGACGTACAAAAGATTTGTGCTGCATTGCCTGAGTCTCGTCAAACACTATTATTCTCTGCGACACTAGATGGCAACATTGGCCGTATCGCAAAAGACATCTTAAAAGACCCTCTTACCATTGAAGTGGCTGCACAAAAAGAAAAACACGAAAACATTGAGCAACGTTTACATCACGTTGACGACATGACACACAAAAATAAATTGCTTGAGCATCTATTGATTGAACCAGATGTCAACCAAGCGATTATCTTTACGAGCACAAAACGTCACGCTGACTTATTAGCAGAAGACTTATATGCTGCTGGCCATAAGACAGCCGCTTTACATGGTGACATGACACAAGGTGCGCGTAACCGCACATTGACTAAATTACGTCATGGTGATGTTAAAGTTTTAGTGGCAACTGATGTTGCAGCACGTGGTATTGATGTTAAAGGTATCAGCCATGTGATTAACTATGACTTACCTAAGTTTGCTGAAGACTATGTGCATCGTATTGGTCGTACTGGCCGTGCTGGTCAAAAAGGCATTGCAATCGCTTTTGCTGGCAATATGGACAGACATGTATTGCGTAAAATTGAGCAATATACAGGTCACCGTCTTGAAGCCACTGTCATCGAAGGCTTTGAGCCTAAGCGCCCTATCAACATGAATGCCCCTGATGGCAAGCGTGGTAAAGGCCGTGGGGGTGATCGTGGTCGTGGTGGTGATAGCAATGGTCGTTCTGCTGGTGGTGGTTATAAAGGCCGCAGTGAGAATAAAGGCCGCAGTGATGCACCTCGTGGCGATCGTAATGATAGTGGCCGTAGTTTTGGTGACCGTAATGCATCAGGTCGTAGCGATGACCGTAGCCGTAACACAAATGATAGTGGCAATGGCCGCACCTTTGGCGATCGTGCTGCTGGTGCTGGACGTGACGGTGGTGACAAAGGCGGTCGTAATGACGCTCCTCGCGGCAGTCGCAACGACAGTGGCCGTAGTTTTGGTGACCGTAATGACCGTAACGCATCAGGTCGTCCAGCTCGTGGTGGAAACGAATCACACATTGACAAACCAGCAAGAAGCCGTGCACCACGCAACGATGATAGAGGCAGCTCTGAAGTGAATGGTAATAGCGTTAACTATAAAAAAGACACTAACCTACAGTTTGCTAAAGAAGTTGCACGTAGCTCAAGCAATGGTCGCAACGGTGGTGGAAACTCAGGCGCTAGTAGAGGCTCTGCTAAAATCTCAAATGAAAAATTTGGCAAACCACGCCCACAGCGTAGCAACGGCAATACTGCAGGTAACACTGCTCCACGCCGTAGCAATGATGGTGCTAACCGTTCACGTGACTTTGCATAATTAATACGATGACAGAAGAAAATAAAACAGAAGAAGTCAAACCTGGAGAGGCTAAAGCTACAGATGTTAAATCAGTAGACAGCTTCGACTCGCTAGGGCTTGCAGCACCATTATTGCAAGCCATCGCGGAAACAGGCTATACCAAACCAACCCCCGTGCAAGCGGAAGCGATTCCGCTGATATTAACCCGTCAAGACTTAATGGCTGGTGCACAAACTGGTACTGGTAAAACAGCCGCTTTTACGTTACCTATTTTGCAACTGCTACTGCCTTTTGCTAGCACGAGTACTTCTCCAGCTAAACACCCTGTTCGCGCACTGATTTTAGCGCCGACTAGGGAGTTGGCTATTCAGGTAGAAGAAAACATTAAGGTCTACGCTAAAAAAACAAACTTACGGAGTTTGGTTGTTTTTGGTGGTGTTGATATTAGAAAACAAACGCCTCACTTGAAGACGGGTATTGAGATTGTTGTTGCGACACCTGGACGTTTGCTAGACCATGTCGAACAAAAAACCATTCAACTGAATCAAGTGAAATTCTTGGTATTAGATGAAGCGGATCGTATGTTAGACATGGGCTTTATGCCTGACTTGAAGCGCATTCTTGCTTTGCTCCCTAAAAATCGCCAAACACTGATGTTCTCAGCGACCTTCTCTAAAGAAATTAAGAAACTTTCTGATGAGTTCATGGTGAAGCCAGCATTGATTGAGGTTGCGCGTAGTAATGCAACTAATGAAAATGTGACGCAAAAAGTATTTTCGGTTGAGCAGTCGGATAAGCAGGCGTTATTAACCCAATTGCTAAAAAAAGAAGCCAAAGATCAAGTGATTGTGTTTACTAAAACTAAAATCACAGCTAATCGTTTAAGCCGAGCCTTAGAGCGCGAAGGCATTGCTGCCGATGCGATTCATGGTGATAAGACACAAAAAGAGCGTATCGCAGCATTAGATGCGTTTAAAGCGGATACGGTGAAGGTGCTGGTCGCAACAGATGTTGCGGCTCGTGGCTTAGATATTAGTGATTTGCCAATGGTGATTAACTACGAGATTCCATCAGCGCCAGAAGATTACGTACATCGTATCGGTCGTACTGGCCGTGCGGGTGCAAGTGGTGTGGCGATTTCATTGGTTTCTAGCGATGAAGAGAAGTACTTCGTCGAAATTGAGAAGCTCATCAAGAAGACGATTCCACGCGAAACGATGGCTATTTCACGCAGGGGAAGGCCGAATACTTCATCCAGTTCGCCAAGACCACAGTCGTCAACATCGCATACTAACTCGGCAAAAAGACCGCAAAGAGCACCTGCGAAAAGCAAGGACCCTTGGTTTGATAAACCTTATGAACCTAGTAAGCCTAGTGGTAGCACGACCAATAACGTGAAGCGGATGCCAGTCAGAAACAATAAAGTACCCGTCGCTGCGTTATTAGGTGGTTTGATTAAAAAATAACGCCTTTAAGGTGGCGTAACAGGTGATTACTTGTTGCGCATAAAATCGGCAACGCCATACAATTGCGTTGCCAATTTTGTAAGTATTGGCTCTTCAATGCCAATTTTATGCATGGCGCTAATCATGCAAAACATCCATTGATCTCTTTCTGTTTCACCAATCGAAAAGGGCACGTGCCTAGCACGCAACCGTGGGTGTCCATACTGCTCAATATACAGTTGTGGACCGTCCAGCCTGTTAAGAACATAAAGAGCTTTTCACGTGCTTCTGTTAAACCAGGCGCGTGTATAGCGCGTAGCTCAGTGGCTTTCTCTGAACTGTCCATCATGTCGTAAAATGTTTCTACCAGCAGGCGTATATTCTCGATACCAGATTCATCACCACCTAATAGCTCATATAAGGTCGATTTATCCGACTCTACTTCTTCAATCTTATCTAACATTATTTGCCTTGTGTTTTTACTAAACTAGCCACTTTTGTCGCTTTCACACGGGCTTCCGTCACATCATCTGCTGTTGCTAATGCCACACCCATACGGCGGCGCACAAAGGCTTCAGGCTTACCAAATAAACGCAAATCACTATCAGGGATAGCAAGCGCAGCTTCTATACCTGCATAGCTCAGGCTCTTACTATCAACACTGCCATAAATAACTGCGCTAGCACCTGGCTTCGTTAATACCACATCGACAGGCAACCCCAAGATTGCACGTGCATGCAGTTCGAACTCATTAAAGCGTTGGCTGCACATGGTCACCATCCCCGTATCATGTGGGCGTGGGCTCACTTCTGAGAACCAGACTTGATCGCCTTTCACAAACAGCTCGACACCAAACAAACCTAGGCCACCTAAAGCATCCGTGATTGATTTGGCCACTTGTTGTGCCGCTTCAAGCGCAGCTGCGGTCATGGCTTGTGGCTGCCAACTTTCAACATAATCGCCTCGCTCTTGTCGGTGACCAATCGGATCGCAGTAGTAGGTTTGTACTTCGCCAGCTGTGTTGTTGGCGCGTACGGTTAATAAGGTAATCTCAAAATCAAAATCAATTTGTCCTTCTACAATCACCACGCCTTGATCAACACGGCCGCCTGATGCTGCATAATCCCATGCTGCCTTCACTTCACTGGCTTGCGTAATGCGTGACTGCCCCTTGCCTGAAGACGACATCGTTGGTTTAATAAAACAAGGGTAGCCAATATCTGCATCAATACTGGCCGCTAGCTCTGCTTCACTTCGTGCAAACGCATAAGGCGATGTTGGCAGCTTGAGTGTTTCTGCCGCCAAACAACGTATGCCTTCACGGTTCATGGTGAGCTGTACCGCTTTGACGGTTGGAATGACTTTAGAAACACCTGCTTGTTCAATCTCCGCCAAGGCATCCGTATTGAGCGCCTCAATTTCTGGCACGATAAGATGAGGACGTTCTTTTTCAACCAATGCTTTTAATGCCTCACCATCGGTCATGTCGATTGTATAAGCCCGATGTGCCACTTGATGGCCTGGTGCATTCTCATACCGATCGACAGCAATCACTTCTACACCTAAACGCTGTAATGCAATGATGACTTCCTTACCCAGCTCGCCACTGCCTAACAGCATAACTTTGGTTGCAGATGGTGATAAAGGTGTGCCTAAAGTGACAGATTTGCCCATGAAAAACTCCAGTCTTTGATGACTAGAATGATACCACGATGCATAAAAATGCTAAACGCTGATACTGTGTTTTTCCATGCGATAGCGCATTTTCATCCGCGTGATTCCTAAGTGACGCGCCGCTTTAGAAACATTATTATGTGTCATCTCTAAAGCCGTAATCAGCATGTTCTTTTCTGCCGAATCCAATGTGGGCGAAGCGTTGTTTTCTGCAGCTTGATTAATCACATCGACACCGTTAGTTGATAAACCATTAGCGCTTACTCCATCGAGTTTTGGTAAGGCAATATCACTTGCGCTAATGTTAGCCTGATTACTTAATAAAACAGCTCGACTAATTTGATGCCTTAATTCACGTACATTGCCTGGCCATGTATACGTTTGAATCGCCTCCAGCGCACTTAAACTAAATTCGTGTTCAGTTAACCCATAACGTCGCTCAGTAAGACGCATAAAGTGTTTAGCCAACTGCACAGCATCACGCTCACGTTCACGTAATGGTGGCATGTAAAGGTTAATCACATTTAATCTAAAGTATAAGTCTGAGCGGAACTGCCCTGCCATTGACATCGCATGCAAGTCTCGATTGGTTGCCGCAACAATTCTCGCTGGCACATGCCTTTCTTTAGTAGAGCCGAGACGCCGCACTCTGCGCCGTTCTAATACATTAAGCAGTTTGGCTTGTAGCGGCAATGGTATTTCACCTATTTCATCCAAAAATAGCGTCCCATCTTCAGCAGCTTCAATCAACCCCGGACGACTACCAACGGCATTGGTAAAAGCACCTTTCTCATGCCCAAACAACTCACTTTCAATCAACTCTGTGGGAAAGGAAGCACAGTCAACATGGATAAAAGGTTTGTCTTTTTGTACACAGATTGCATGTAGCATCCGTGCTGCAACATCTTTACCCGCACCTGTTTCACCTGTAATCAACACCGTAGGGGGAATGGCATCGACCAAATGTCCAAGCTGACCAATACGCTCCACCTGCATCCGCACACTTTGCATAGCGAGGCTATTACCGAGTAGATTGGCGCCCTCACTATTATGTGTATTACGTTGTTTTGAATTGTCTAAACTAGCTTGCAATTCAAAGGTTTTTTCATTCTTTTGAATCACTAACAACAGTTCATCTAGGTCAATTGGTTTTTTAAGATAATCATCAGCGCCCAGTTTAATCGCTTGCACAGCATCACTCACCTCGCCATAAGCCGTCATGACAATCACTTTCACATTCTTATCAACGAAATCAGCAATTAAATCCAAACCGTTACCATCTGGCAACCGCATATCAAGTAAGACAAGGTCTGGCAAGAACTGTTTAGCCAGCGCACGTGCATCGGTTAAGTTCGCTGCACATTCACAATCATAGCCCGCCTTTTTTAAATGCTTGGCTACGGCACGCGCAAACAGTTCTTCATCTTCAATAACAAGCACCTTATTATTGCTTGCCTGATTAAAGTCTTGAATCGTTGTTTGCGCTTCCATAGTCAATTAAAGCTCTCTACTATTATCTATCAGTAATTATTTTCTACTGCCAAATTCATAACGTGCACCAATCCAACCAGCACGAGGTGCGCCAGGCATTAACATCATTGATGGCTCATCATCTCCGGCAAAAGCACCACCTTCAAACCAGTTTTCACCCAGCATGCCACCAGATGAATACTTTTTATCAAAGATATTGGTTGCCTTAGCAAATACTTGCCAGCCAGTTTTTCCAAACTTATAACGTGTGTCTAAGTTAAACACCGTATAGCCACTGACTTTACCGTCTTCTTGAACAAAGTCATCGTTACCAGTACCGCCTTGATGATCATTATTTTCATTACCACGTACAAAGACATCAGAGAAGGTATTCATCGTTGTACCAATCGACCAGTTTGGTGTTGCCTGGTATTGCACACGTAGTTTGAAAGCATGCTCTGGAATATTCGCTAAATGATCACCTTTTTTGACTTGAATGCTATCGCCATTGACTGTCGAGTTAGCTTCATTTGATAACTCAAGCGCAGACTGGTAAGTCGCATTAATAAAGCTATAACCAGCATTAAACGTAAACTTATCTAATTGACCTGATAAGCCTAGATCAAGGCCTTGACGTCGTGTTTTACCGACATTATCAAAATAACCCATACCGTTGGTTGCATTGGTTGAGATAAACTGAATATCGTCATGGTTAACTGTTCTGTAAACAGCAGCAGACCAACCAATCGATTTTGTCAGCTCACCGCGTGCGCCAACCTCAAAAGTTTTAGCAACCACTTTATGAAGCGGTGGATCACCAGCCATCGCATTTGGTAACTTACAAGGAAAAGCAGGGTTTGCACAACCCAGCTCCATCGATGTTGGTGCGCGCATCCCTTCATTGTAAGAGCCGTATAATGTCAGCGCTTTACTTGGTGAGAATGTTAAGCCAACTGAAGGGTTAAAGCGATGAAAGTCATGATCTCCGGATAGTGACTCTGGGTCACTATCATCTAGAATCAATTGATCGCTGTTTTTAACATTAATATGATTAAATCGACCAGCTAAAGTTAATGCCCATTGGTCGTCTAAAGACATGGTATCAGTTGCAAAAATTCCCCAACTCTTCGTCTTACCAGTCAGTTTCACTGCAGCTTCATCACTCATCTCGCCATTCGCATCAATACCACGCGTAGCGTTAACTAGACCAAACTCTGATGACTGTTCAAAATCAATTTTTGATTGGTCATAACCGACACCCGTAATAAACTGATTCTCTTTACCAAACAGTGGCTGATTAAATGCCAGCTGTGCATTAAAACCATAGCCTTTTTGATTGGTTTCACTTCTATTAACTGCGCCACTACAATTCACTTCAGAATCAGTCGTTCCACATGCAGCTAAGGCTGCCGCCAACTCAGTAGCATCCACATCTCCATCTGAGTTTGTGTCAACATCACCAAAACCATCACCATCATCATCCTCATTAAAATCGTCATTCACATCGCCATTTAATGTTTTTCTTTTTGACTTACGGTGATAAACGTTACCACTCATTTCAACATCATCATTAAACCAATGGCTACCATTTAAGTTAAAGAATGACAATGTATTTTCAGTTTGATCTGGACGTGTATTAATAGATTCACGTCCGAAACTATCAACAAACTCTTTTTGAATTAGTCCGTTACCAACCATGTCATTATCAGCACCAGTGTAACTAAGCTCTAATCGACTTGACTCATTTTCCCAACCTATTTTACTGAATATTTGTTTAACCCTTGTTGGCGAATAGTCTCGCCATCCATCTTCATCAAAATAATTACCTGATATAAAGAAATCAACAGAATCATCCGCTGAAACACCACCAAATTCACCCATGTGGTTTTTACGGCCCCATGAACCAAAGCTCGTTTCAATCGCACCACCCTGATGTGTTCGACCATTTTTAGTGATGACAGAAAGTGACCCACCTAAAGTATTCAGGCCAAAGACAGGGTTTGAGCCAGGAATCAGATTCATCCCTGCAATCGCATTAACCGGAATCAAATCCCAATTCACTGCATCACCAAAAGGCTCATTCACACGAACACCATCTTGGAATACTGATAAACCTTGCGGTGTACCCAATAATGGAGATGCTGTAAATCCGCGAAATAGAATATCAGGTTGGTAAGGATTATTTTGTGTTTCGTTGATTGAAACACCTGTCATATTGTTGTTCATAAAGTCAGCAATGCTCGTGCTTTTTTGCTGCTCTAAATCTTTACTTTTTACCGTTTGTACCGCAGCTGGAATGCGTTCAACAGGCAGCCCAACACCTTGAAGTGGTGTAGTACTAATTACTTCCACTTCATCGAGTTCAATCGTACTTTCTGCCGCAATAGAAGGCATTCCGTAAATAGATAACACCGCCAATGCGATGAGTTTCAGTTTAAATAGTTTCCGCATGTAACTTCCCTTTAAAAATTCAATACAATTGTGTTGCTTTTATTATCTATATTGAATTGCAAGATACATTCCAACTTTAGATATTACAAAAATTACTTAATAATCAACAAGGAAGAACCTACTCAGAATAAGATTAGGCTATTTTAGGCTATAAATTGGTTGTATACAACCACCCTATATGGATGATAACAACCAAATACTCCTAGTCATTATCATGAAAATGCAATGCAAATTTACTGCGCTTATGCTATTGCCGACTCCCAACGTACTGTTAAGCCCATTTCATAGCTTTCTGCTTGCATCTCAACATCAACCCCGATATCAGGAATAATAACCAAGCTTTCATCCATGAAAATGAGTGGCATTTGCGAGCGTAACCAAGGTGGAACTTCACTAGATTGCATGATGGCTTTCAAACTACGTCTAGGTCGACCGAGTACAGGTCTAAAGAATTCCCCGCCTTCTCTATTTTTAATACGTAATTTAATATCGCTACCGCCACGTTGGTAGGCAAAGCCCTCACCTTTTTTCTTCGTGAAAATTAGCTTTGATCCGTTAGGTAAAACAACAACCTCATCGCCCAGCCAAAGCAAGTTAATAGTCGCCAACTCTTCAGGCTCGTCAACTAAGTATGCTTGTTTCTGATAACGCATAACATGCAAGTTATTCGCCACTTTAACTTTAATAGATACATCTGTTTTTTCAGACTGAAGCTGTTGTAGTATTTGCGTTAACAATGCAGCACTGGGTGTTTGTAGCTTATTGTTAGTAAGCCAAAGACGAATGACATTTCCCTGCCTTGCCTTGCTCAATAATGCAAGCTGGTCTAGTTGCATAGCGCCATATTGCTGTGTAACATCAACAACGCGCTCAGAATCAATTGCAGCCAAGTCACTCAACATCTCACTCGCTTCTGCCATATGCGTTGCCGAGCGTGCTAGCGTCTTGGTGATGCTCGTGTAGCGTTGATTAAAAGTAGGGATTAATTCATGCCGCATAAAATTACGATCATATGCCGTATCAGCATTGCTTTCATCATCAATCCACTGCAAACCATGATGTTCAGCATAAACTTCCAAATCAGCACGTGAACAATGCAGAAAAGGCCTTATTAGCCGACGTGCCATATCCACTTGCGCCATACCAGAAAGCCCTTTAACCCCTGCACCTCTTGCCAATTGCAACAATAAGGTTTCAGCCTGGTCATTTTGATGATGGGCTAAACAGATAAAGTCTGCAACTGATGTATTGAGCGCTTGGTAACGAGCATCTCTTGCCGCTGCTTCCATACCTAAACCACTACTAGTATCGACAGTTACTTGATGATATTGAAATGGCACTCCTAAATCAGCACAAGACTTTTCACAGAAACTTACCCAATCAACCGCATTACCACTCAGCCCGTGATTAATGTGCATAGCACTTAAATGAAAGGGGATTTCGCTTGTTAATTGGTGTAATGCATGAAGCAGCACGGCGGAATCAAGACCACCGCTGTATGCTACCAGCAGCGATGGTCTTGCTAAATGAGATTGTTGAAAAAAGCTTTTAACAAAAAGCCTAAGGTGATTTAAAAGTGAGGCGCGCTTTTTCGTTGCCAAGTTATTTTTTGACAGTTTCTTTGAACTTGCCATAACTCATCAAACGCTCATACCTTGTTTCCAAGAGTTTTTCTGTTGTTGTTTTCTGCAAAGTAGTCAGCTTCGTTTTAATCGCCTTTTTAACGCTTGCCATCATGGCATCTTGGTCGCGATGCGCACCACCTAATGGCTCTGGAATAATTTGATCTACCAAGCCTAGGCCTTTAAGTCTTTCTGCAGTAATCCCTAATGTCTCTGCCGCTTCTGGTGCTTTACTGGCACTTTTCCATAAGATTGACGCGCAACCTTCTGGAGAAATTACTGAATAGATCGAATGTTGCAACATTAGCAACTGATCAACAACACCTAAAGCCAATGCACCACCTGAACCGCCTTCGCCAATAACGACGCCAACGATCGGCGATTTAAGCCCAGCCATCACAAATAAGTTTTTAGCAATCGCTTCTGATTGACCACGCTCCTCCGCACCAATACCAGGGTAAGCACCCGGTGTATCAATGAGCGTCACGATCGGCAGCTTAAACTTCTCTGCTAATCTAAATAAGCGTAAAGCTTTGCGATATCCCTCTGGTCTTGGCATGCCAAAATTACGATACTGACGGGCCTTTACATCACGCCCCTTTTGTTGGCCAATCACCATCACTGGCATATCATCCAATCGCGCCATACCACCGACAATTGCAGGGTCATCTGCATAGGCGCGATCACCATGAAGCTCTTCAAAATCGGTAAATATATTTGTAATATAATCAAGTGTATAAGGCCGCTGCGGATGTCGCGCTACCTGTAAAACCTGCCATGCATCTAAATTTTTGTAAGTTTCAACAAGCAACTGATGATTCTTCTTCTCTAATTGCGCCACTTCTTTTGCAACATCTAAGTCATCATGTTCATCATGTACAGCCTGCAAAGACTCAATGCGCTTTTCCAGCTCTGCAATCGGCTGTTCAAAATCCAAATACGTCAGTTTTAACTCTGTTACTTTTTTCTCAATCATATGTGCAACTCAATATAAAGTTCTATGTTTTCAATAACGCTAATTATAAAGGATTTTTACGTTATCTTTCGACAACCAAGTTTCCAAATGGTGAATCAAATCATCTTGCAATTCGACTTGCCAACTTTCACCTAACATCAAGTCTACTTGACTGCTGGCATTGTGATATTCAATTTTAACAGGACATACGCTCTTGCCTGCGCTTTCACCTTTTCGATACGGCTGTAATATCGTTGTTAATTTGGCCGCATCAGACTGGCCATTACAAGCAATTTTTAGCATACTCGCATAAGCGCTTCTAGCCATCGGCAAATTAAATAATTTATTAGCACTAACCCGATTGCCGCCTGAAAAGTCATCATGGCTAATGCGGCCTTCTATCACTAATACTTGGTCTTCTTTAATGAGGTGTGCATGCTTCGCCAACAAATCTCCACCAACCACGACATCAACACGTGCAACTGCATCATCTAACGTCACAATCGCCATCTTACCGCGCTGTGTCATCCGGATGCGCACACCCATGACCACACCAGCAATCCGTTTAGGCTGCTTTTGTGGTGCAATATCAGCCAATGTACCATGTACAAACTGTGCAATTTCAGCTTTGTTTTCCGTGTAAGGGTGTCCACTCAGATAAAAGCCCAATGCTGCTTTTTCTTCTTTTAGTCGCGCTTCTGGTCGCCAAGCCTCAACTACTGGCAATTGGTGTTGAACATTCGCTTCCTCACCAAATAAATTATCTTGTCTTACATGATTATTAGCATGCTCTGCCGCGCCAATCGCTGCACTAACACCAGCCATCAAAGCCGCTCTATTCGGCTCTAATTGATCAAAAGCACCCGCTCTAATCAGAGACTCAATGACCCGACGATTGACTTTACGCAAATCTAAACGACTGCAAAAATCAAATAAATCTTTAAATGGGCCGCCTTCTTCACGCGCTGCTATCATTAAGTCAATCGCTGTAGCACCCGTCCCTTTTATGGCGCCCAGCCCATAAAGAATCTGATCTTTACTCAATGGTGTGAATCGATACGCACTTTGATTAACATCTGGCGGCAACACCTCTACTTCATTCGGCGCACAATCATCAAAGAAAATGCGCACACTATCCGTATTATTCATATCGGCCGACATGGTCGCAGCTAAGAAGGCTGCAGGATAATGTACTTTTAGATAGGCGGTTTGATAAGCAACCAATGCATAGGCTGCCGCATGCGATTTATTAAAGCCATAACCAGCAAACTTCTCAAGCAAGTCGAATAAATCATTGGACTGTTGTAGGCTCAAATCATTTTTTAGCGCACCTTCATTAAATATCTCACGCTGCTTAACCATTTCCTCTGGCTTTTTCTTACCCATAGCACGGCGTAACAAGTCAGCAGCGCCCAAGCTAAAACCAGCCACGACTTGGGCAATTTGCATCACCTGCTCTTGATAAACCGCAATACCATAAGTCTCTTTTAAGATAACTTCCGTTGATGGATGTGGATACACCACACGTTGCTGGCCATGCTTACGGCGACAGTAATCAGGAATCAAATCCATCGGCCCTGGTCTATACAACGCTACCAAGGCAATAATATCTTCAAAGCAGTCTGGCTTAGCTTGCTTGAGCATGTCCTTCATGCCCTTAGACTCCAATTGAAAAACAGCCGTCGTATTGGATTGCTTAAGCAAACGGAATGCGGCTTTATCGTCTAAGGGTAACGCTTCCAGCACTAAAGGTGGCTCACCTTCAGCTAGGCGCTGTGCATTGGCATTATCAACGGCCATATCCAATATCGTTAGTGTTCGCAGACCCAAAAAGTCGAACTTCACCAGACCAACCGCTTCTACATCATCTTTATCATATTGACTCACTAAACTATCGCCATTTTCTTGACAATAGACCGCGGAGTAATCGGAAATCTTGCCGGGTGCGATTAACACCCCACCCGCATGCATGCCTACATTACGCACCACGCCTTCAAGGCGCAGTGCCAGCTCTAAGAGCTTGGCAACCTCTTCTTCTTTTTCACGCCGCTCTTGTAGTTGTGGTTCTTTTTCTAGCGCACTTTTTAATGTAATACCCAGTTCTAGTGGAATGAGTTTCGCGATACTATCAACAAAATTAAACGGCAAATCAAGTACACGCCCAACATCACGAATCACGGCTTTAGCCGCCATAGTTCCGAAGGTGGCAATTTGCGACACAGAATCCAAACCATACTTTTGCTTCACATAGCCAATCACGCGATCACGGCCATCTTGGCAGAAATCAATATCGAAATCGGGCATCGAAACCCGCTCCGGATTCAAAAATCGTTCGAAAAGCAGATTATATTCTAATGGGTCAAGGTCGGTAATACCCAAGCTATAAGCAACTAATGAACCCGCTCCTGAACCACGGCCCGGCCCAACTGGTACACCATTATTTTTTGCCCAGTTGATAAAGTCAGCCACAATCAGGAAGTAACCAGGGAAGCCCATCTGACCAATAATCCCACATTCGAAATCCAAGCGTTCCTTATAGGTCGAAAATTGTTCAGCCCTTACTGCTTCATCTGGAAATAATTGCGCTAACCGAGCATTTAGTCCTTTAAGTGATTCCTCCGCTAAGTAGGTCTGCAAATCCTGACCTTCAGGCGTTGGGAAGTCGGGTAAGTAATTCTCACCCAGTGTTAACGTTAAATTACATCGCTTGGCAATTTGAATCGTGTTCGCAAGCGCTTCTGGTACATCAGCAAAAAGCGCGGACATCTGCTCTTGTGTTTTAAAGTACTGCTCATCACTAAATTTTTTCGGGCGTCGGCGATCTGCCAGCATATAACCTTCAGCAATACAAGTACGTGCTTCATGTGCTTGAAAGTCATCTTGTGTAATGAATTGAATAGGATGCGTCGCGACAATAGGTACATTTAAGGTGCTAGCAATAGATAACACTTGTTGTATATGTGCTTCTTGCTTTGCCGCATTCGCAGCATCAGTTGCACGCTGCACTTCTAAATAAAACCGATTTGGGAAAAGCGCTGACCACCGACTAGCTAGCTTGGTGGCTAACGCCGCATTATTGTGTGCCAATGCTAAGCCAATATCACTGTCATTAGTGCCCGATAATAAAATGAGCCCTTCACTACTTTGTTGAAACCATTCCGGCTTAAATTCTGGCCGCCCTCTTGTTTGATTTTCTAAGTAGGCTTTACTTAACAACTCGCACAACAGTTTGTAGCCAGTATCATTTTGTACTAGTAATAAGGCGCGTGTTGCTTGCTGTGGTTTTTTGCTATTTTCTAACCATACATCTGCACCAAGGACTGCTTTAATACCTTGTTTTCTAGCTGCTTTATAAAACTTAACAGCACCAAATAAATTGCTCAAATCAGTCAATGCCAAAGCAGGCATAGCATCAGCTTGTGCTGCATTTACATAATCTTTAATCCTGACGATACCATCAACAATGGAATATTCGCTGTGACATCTGAGGTGAATAAATGAAGGTGACTGACTTAAATCTTGCATACTGATATTTTACTCTTTTCAAATAAAAAGTGCGGCTAATCCAATGAAAAAAGCCGCTAAATTAGCGGCTTTACTATTCAGCTCTATTTCGAGGCCCTGCTTTTACTTTTTCGTTGCTAGTAATTCTTTTACTTTCTTTAACAATCCTTCATCTTGCACGGGCTTACCAAAAAGTGCATCAACACTAATTGCTTTAGCTAAGTTTTTATGTTTACCCACCGTACGTAAACTAATCATAATCAAGTGGGTATTGGCAGTCCTAGCATCATCGCGAATATTACGTGATAATTCAAACCCGTCTAATCGTGGCATCTCAATATCCGTCAAAATAATATCAGGCGTACTCACTTGCAGCATATCCATTGCATCCATACCATCTTTAGCCACTTGCACTTCACAGCCTTTGCGTTTTAATAATCGGCCAAGCACTTTACGCATCGTCAATGAATCATCCAATATGCAAGACTCATTTGAGACAGGCGCTAGTTTTGCAACCAATTAAAAGCAACCACATTACGTACCGTCCTTGTGATTTCTGACGGACTGTATATCAACGGCTCTGAGCTCATTAGCGGTTTTGAGTCGATACTTGGCGACACGCCTATTATTGTTGGACTCGCTGGTGATGGCGGAAAATTCGTCAAAATACTACAGCTATTTAATGACACCATTTCAGACAATATGATAATTGCGGTTGGTTTATATGGTGATTATCTCATCACCTCAAGCGGCGCATTAGGTGGCTGGAAACCTTACGCCCTCCACGTAAAGTGACGAAATCAGTAAAAAACGTGGTTTATGAACTAGATGGAAAGCCTGCTTTATCCTTAAACAAAATGTATTTTGGTGCAGCTTTCTCTAGACACTTACCAGGTAGTGGATTGAAATTCCCATTAGCTGTGATTGAGGAAGCTAAAACGGGGTGTCGAAAAAATACGTACCTTGCTCTCCATTGATGCCAATCATAGTAGTTTAACGTTCGCAGGCAATATCAAAGAAGGTGAAATAGTTCGCCTCTGCCAAACCAATCACGACAAACTAGTTGAAGGCGCAGGCGCCGGTGCTAACCTCGTTATTGGTGGCTTAGATGCTCAGAAAACCAATCAAACAGGTCTAGCACTTTGTGTCAGCTGCGTTGGTCGTAAGGGTGTGATGGAAGAGCAAGTGGTCGATGAAGTGAAATTGGTACAACAAATGCTAGGGACAAAAACCAGTGTTGCTCGCTTTTACTCCTACGGTAAAATTGCGCTGCGCCCTAATACTACTGGTAGCGAGCACAATCAAACAATGATAATTGGTTATTTAAGCAAAAAACTGTAGTTTAAAACACCTAGTCGAAATACTTTTTTACAGGTCACCTAGAATTGAGGTGATTTTTGCTTTATGATAAGAAATCAAATTTAAGAAAGATTAAAAAATGTCCAGCTCAGTTACACTAAAAGGAATTCCTGTCGATGTTGCCGGAAACTTACCACAAATAGGCAGCACAGCACCTAATTTCACTTTGGTCGATGCCGCATTACAAGACGTCACATTAGGCACTTATGCTGGTAAACGTAAAGTGCTGAACTTGTTCCCTAGTGTAGATACACCAACTTGTGCCAGCTCAGTCCGTGAGTTTAGCAAACGCGCTAGCAGCATGGATAACACTGTTGTACTTAATATCTCTGTTGACTTACCTTTTGCACAAAAGCGCTTTTGTGCTGCAGAAGGCATTGAGAATGTAGTGAACCTATCAACCATGCGTGATCGTGACTTTTTAATGAACTACGGTACATTAATTTTTAGCAGCAAATTAGCTGGCTTAGCTGTCCGTGCTGTTATAGTGATCGATGAAAATGATATTGTTAAATACATTGAGTTAGTGCCAGAAATTACAGAAGAGCCTAACTACGATGCGGCGATTGCAGCACTGTAAGCATTAGCAAGCAAGCGCATTAAAAAGGCCCAGCAATGCTGGGCCTTTTCTTATCCATTTCTGATTCAACGCATCACTACTCTTTTACAAAACTGCCCTGCGCTACATCAGCCATCAACTTAAGCAAGTCACTACCCTTAAGCGCCAACGCATAGCCAAGGACGCCGCTACCAATCACAACCGTTTCATAGCTTGATACACTAGCATCAATTAGCACCTTCAAGCCTTCTGGCAACGCCACTGGCGGCACTGCTCCAACTAGATAACCCGTGGCTTCAGGCACCTCATCATACTCAGCCATGCGTAACTTACGTTCTTCTAGGTGTTTACGTAGCACACCCCAATCAGCGCGCCCTGCACCTGCAACAGCTAGTAGGTAAAACTGTTTAGAGCCACCACGAAACACCACACTACGCACAACCGACGTCGGATCTAGGCCTTTTGCGCTCAGCAGCTCTTCTAAGTTTCGTATCGGCTTCTTATCTTCACTAAGTGGAATTTCGACCACACCAAAATCAACATCTGCTGATGTCAGTAAATCAGTCACATCTGAGTTAATGGTCATATTCACATCTTATAAGAAAATTTTATCGCTTAAAATTGTTTTACAACGCGTTCTTTCGCCATTTCAATATGCTGATCAATATTATCGGCCAACATTTCTTTGAATTGATTCGTAAACCATTCAATCGCCTCATCTCTTGTAGCGACCAAATCTGTCGTTTTGCTCGCTACTTCATGTGCATTAAAGCGTGCAACGGCATAACACATCGCACCACTCACACGGCCAATGTCTTGCTTGCTATCTGCAACTAAAGCATTCGCAGTATTGATAAACTGATCTGCCATCACGAGCATATCCATTTCATTTTCATTGCTTTGTTCAGCCATGTTTTTCCCTTTATTAAGTATTGAGGTTAAATATTAAAGTTTAGTATTAAAAATTACTCGTATTCCGTATATTTGGCGTTACTACCTTTAGCCTTTTCGACTGGGTATTTCTTTGCATTTAAATCAATTTTTTTATTCGCAGCATCAATCAAATCAATGCCACACACTTCCGCAATCCTCAGTAAGTAAACAAAAGTGTCTGACAATTCTTCTCCAACTTGCTCTTTCTTTTCAGCATCTAAGTTTTTGCTATCGGCTTCTGTTATCCACTGAAAATGCTCAACCACTTCACCTGCTTCCACGATCATCGCCATCGACAAGTTTTTCGGCGAATGAAATTGCGCCCAATCGCGTTCTTCTACGAATTGATTCACGCGTGCTCTTAACTGATCAATAGAGTCTGGTGTCATAGCGGCTTCACATCCTTGTAAGTCAGTTCACGGTTTGGGTCGACTGGCTTCTCTTTTGGTTTATCTGCAACTGGCGTCGCATTAGGGTCAATCGGTTTTTTCTCTTTACGGTTGCTACCTACCACCATTTTAATTTCAAATAAACGGCACTCCAATGGCCCATTAAACAATGGCGTTTTCTTACTAGCAGATAAACGCATCAATTTCGGCATACGGAAATCAGTGGTTAAGAAGTAAGCACTCCAACCTGCAAATTTACGTTTTAACGCTTCGCCTAATTTAGGATATAAATCCGTCAAATCGACTTCATCACCAATGCGAATACCGTAAGGTGGGTTTGCCACCAGCACACCGTTATTAGCCGCAGGTGGTACTTTGACAATATCAAACTGTGACAACTGTACCGCGTCTAAAAAGCCAGCCTCTTCTAAATTACGTTTTGCAATACGCACAGCACGCAAATCAATGTCGCTGCCGTATATTTTTTGGAAGGTGACAGGCTTAGCGCTATTTTGTGCCGCCTTTTTCACTTTCTTCCATGTATCTGATTCATAGTTTTTCAATCGCTCAAAACCAAAGCCGCGGTTCAAGCCCGGCGCGATATTCAGCGCCATCATGACCGCTTCTAGCAAGAACGTGCCACTACCGCACATCGGATCAAGTAAAGGCATGCCTGGCTCCCAGCCAGTCAATTGCAATACGCCAGCGGCTAAGTTCTCACGTAACGGCGCTTCTATGCTCGCCTTACGGTTACCACGTTGATAAAGCGCATCACCTGAAGTATCGATATAGTAAATATAGTTTTCTTCCGTCAAATACGCATGAATACGCACCGCTGGTGTTTTGGTATCAATATAAGGGCGCGAGCCAACCGCTTCTCTAAACTTGTCGCAAATCGCATCTTTAATTTTCAGCGTTGCAAATTCCAAACTTTTCAGCGGACACTTCACGCCAGTGACTTTCACCATAAAGTCATGCTTCACATCAAACCAATTTGGCCAATTCACTTGATAAGCCGCTTCGAATAAATCCTCTTCATTCTCATAGCGGCCTTTAGTCACTTGCCATAACACACGCGTTGCAATGCGTGAATGCAAATTGATGTGATAACACACCGTCGCATCACCCAAGAAAGACACGCCGCCATCGGTCTGCTGAATGCTTTTAGCACCACTGGTTTTAAGCTCTTTAACGAGTAATGCTTCTAGCCCACGCGGGCAAGTGGCGAAAAATGTTTGGTTCATAGTGATTCCAACGTTGAATACATTTTTTGGTAACCATTCTGCTCATGCAGCTTGTCCAAAAATTCGGTGAAGTTCATGACGTGATCGTGATTCAATTGCAATGCACGTTCTCTCAATCGCTTCTCTGTTAATTTAATCGGGTCTTTAAACGCAAAGACAATAATATTGCCCGGCTTACCCGTTGGCAACACCAGCACACGACCAAAAAACGTTTGCTCGATACGCTGTAAGTAAATGTCAAAGTTCTTATCTGAACCCCATAAGTTAATCAAAAAGATGCCATCATCTTTTAGCACCTCATAGCATAGATCAAAAAAGTCTGGCGTACAAAAACCATCTGGAATACCATCTGAACCAAAGCCATCAATCATCAAACAATCCTGACTCAATGGATTATTTTCCATATAGTGTAAGCCATCAGCTTTGAGTACATTCAGCTTTTCATCATTGTCTGGCATAAAGAAATGGCTACGCGCCACATCAATCACCTGTTGATTAATCTCAACCACGGTTTGGTTAATGTCTAGGCAATAATGATGAATATACTTCGTCACCGAAGCGCCACCGAGACCCACCATCAACAAGTCTTTAATGTCATTTCTAAATAATAAGAAATACATCAAAGCACGTGAATAGTTAAACACCAACACTAACGGTGAAGCCACCATCATGCCACTTTGTACGGTTTTTGAGCCTAAGTGCATTTGGCGTATGCCATCTAGCTCCGTAACTTCTACCGAATTATTTTCGGCCACACTTTTATGATTCTTACGTCTAAAAAACGCCACCTACTTTCCCTCCGTTACATCTGTCTTACCATTCTTATTACTATTGCCTTCAACAGCTTCTTCTTTAACTATCTCTGCTTCAGCCGCTTCTGCTTCAACCTCAGGGACTTCTTCAGTCTCGCCTTCAATCACATGCTTAAACTTACAGTTAAGCTCTATGAGTAAGGTATCAATCTCCTTCACTTCCAAACTGACTTTAGTGCCAACCTTAGTCCCTGGCAAGCTAGGCACTTTAGTGATAAAAAACATGCCATCTAGTCGCACTAAATTCTCACGCCAAACAACGGCAGTCACTTCTTTGATGTCTTCTTGAATCAAATACTGCAAGCACCAATAACGCTCCATCCGTGTTTGGAAATCGTTATACGCTTGATAGGTTTGCTCAAAGTCACGAATAATGACTTTCAACGCATCGCCTTCAGTGGCATAAGGCGCCTCTTCCTGATTGAGCAACGCAATTAACTGACGCTGATTAATCAAATCCACCGCGCGGCGCAATGGTGAAGTACACCATGCATATTGACCTAAGCCCATACCTTGATGCGGTAAGGCCTCTGTGGTCATAAAGACCTTGCTAGTCGTTTTCGCACGGTAAATACCGGCGCGTCCGCCTTCTTTCAATAAGCCACCCCAAGTGCTATTAGCGTAAATCATTAATTCAGCCACTAGCTTATCCATTGGGGAACCACGTTCACGTGCCACGATGCTCACAATACCATCGGTCACATAAAAATTATAATCAATCTGCGGCGCACGGCCAGACTCACCTTGGCCACGTGCTTTCTCTAGCGATTCAGCTAGCGCATGTAAAAACTTCAACTCTGTCCACAACGGGTGCTCACTGCTATCGTTTGCTAATGTCTCAGCATTCAAATGTGGCTCTAAACTGTCATGGCGTAAATTCTCCGCAATCGTAATCTGCTCAACTTTGCTCTCATGCGACACAATCGTGAAGTCATCGGCCACTTCCAGATACAAACTCAAGGCAGGCTTAGTCGTCCCCGCATCCAAACTAAATGGACGCACCACAGACTCAGGCAACATCGTAATTTTATTACCTGGCATATACACAGTAGACAAACGGTCCAATACAATCGCGTCCAACTCACCACCCTGTGCAATCGCCAACGATGGCGCGGCAATATGAATGCCAATGCGCTTATTGCCATTTGGCAATTCAACAACACTAAACGCATCATCAATCTCATTCGTCGTCGCATCATCAATACTAAACGCACTCACATCCGCAATTGGCAAATCAGCTGTATTACTAACTAACAAGCCACTCACATCTTCATGCGCAGGAAAGTCAGTACCGCCTTTAAACATCTCACGTAAAAACGCACCTAAGTGATAATCATGCGCGCTAGTAATTAAGCCAGCATCCGCCATCACCGTCAGTGTCAAACGACCAGAGCTAGACGCAGCGCTATCAATCGCCTTCCACTCCACACTATTTTTATCTGGGTTATAAATAAGAAAGTCCGCTTTTTCGGCAAAGCCCTCTGGCAACTCTTTGTTATTCAGCTGTTCTACCCATACCGCCATTTGTTCCACTTGCACACGCTTACGCTCTACCGCGGCTTGCGCTAACTTCAACGTCTCTTCTGGAGCAGCTTTGTAATTGCCTTTACCCTTACGGTAAAAGTAAATCGGCGCGCCATGCACTTTAATCGCCGTAGCGGCAAACTGCACATTCGTTGGCTTATCGCCGTAATACAACTTGGCTAAGTCTTGATAGTTAAACTCAGCTCCTTCAATACATTCCCACAAAAAGTCAGTATCCAGCGTCTCAGCTTCCGCCTCCGCGATGTCCATAAAGCCATCCAAAACTTCATCAAAATTCAGTAATACATTGGCTGTTTTAATCTTCGAGCGCTTACCAGATACCGCTTCAACCTGCATACTGCCAGGGTTCTCAGTCTTCACCATTGCGGCCTTAAAACTACCGCTTTCTTCATAAAATACGTTCATACATCTCTTCTCTCACCTGATATTGGCGAGATATTCATTAGCTTAATCCTGATGGATTAATGGTTGATTAATAGCTTATTCGTGGAATACCCGCAATGATACATGACTGACACCCTAAATACCTTATAGAACAGCACATTCCTGCTAGAAACTGCCACTTAAGGCCACTATTTCCGTCTACAATAATGGTCATGAGAAACTTAAGCTATGACAACCGCTTTACGAGCGAACTTCCGCAAGACCCCATCACCGACAATCACGCCCGGCAAGTCAACGATGCACTCTGGTCATTTGCGCAACCGACACCCGTCAAAAACCCACAAATACTGGCCTACAGCCCAGACGTTGCAACAATGCTAGGCCTTACGACAGATGACATGCAGGATCTTGAGCTAGTTCAAACCTTAGGCGGCAATGCCGTACTCGAAGGCATGACCACCTATGCCACCCGCTACGGTGGTCACCAATTCGGTAATTGGGCAGGTCAGCTCGGTGATGGTCGCGCCATTTACTTGGGCGAACTCATGCACGAAGGTAAGCGCTTTGAGCTACAACTCAAAGGCGCAGGCGAAACCCCTTACTCACGTAGCGCTGATGGTCGCGCTGTATTGCGTTCAAGTCTACGTGAATTCTTATGCTCAGAAGCGATGCATTACTTAGGCGTACCCACCACCCGTGCGCTCAGCTTGGTTTCTACAGGTGATTTAGTCAGACGCGATATGTTCTACAACGGCAACCCTGAAATGGAACCCGGCGCCATCGTCTGCCGCGTCGCACCTAGCTTTACCCGCCCCGGCCACTTTGAACTCATGGCCAGCAAAGGCGAGTCAGAGTTACTCAAACGCTTTATCGGCTTTACCATTGATAGAGACTTTAGCGAATGGCTACCGACAACAGGCTTAACGCTAGATCAAGACAATCCATCACCAGAACTCATCGAAGCATGGTTTGAAGAAATCTGCGAGCGCACAGCCATATTAATGGCGCACTGGATGCGTGTTGGATTTGTGCACGGTGTGATGAATACCGACAACCTCTCCATCATTGGCCTCACCATCGATTTTGGCCCTTACGGCTGGATAGACAACTTCGACCCCAGCTGGACACCGAATACCACCGATGCACAAGGCAAACGCTACTGCTACGGCCGCCAACCTGACATTGGCCGTTGGAATATGGAGCGCCTAGCCGATGCGCTAGCGACTATCTTGCCAAATACTAAGGGCTTAGCCGATGCAATCGCGCATTTTGATAACACCTACATGAAACACCTAACCCAATCGCTAGCAGGCAAGTTTGGTTTAGCTGGCTGGCAAGATAGCGACGGCGAAATGGTCAACCGCATCTTCGAACTCATGTCCCGCGCCGAAGTCGATATGACGTTATTTTTCACTAAGCTAGCGGCATTAGATATCGCAGACCCAAGCATTGCTGTCATTAGCGAAGCCTTCTACACCGAGGAAGGCTTAAAACAGTTTGGCGATGACGTACAGCAATGGCTAACCACCTACGCCAAACGCGTACAACAAAGCACGCTATCAGCAGAAGCACGCCTAGATACCATGCGCACCCATAATCCACGCTACGTATTACGCAACTACATGGCGCAAGAAGCCATTGATTTATTAACGGAAAAAGGCGACAACTCAAGACTGCTCACCTTGTTGGAACTACTTAAAAACCCTTATACCAAGCAAGAGGGTATGGAACAGTTTGAACAAAAGCGCCCTGATTGGGCGAGAGAGAAAGCTGGTTGTTCCATGCTGTCCTGCAGCTCATAAAGCTGATGTAGCCGTAAGTTAAGCACTACGTAAAATCATTAGGTCATTTTACGTAGTCTCCCCATATCATGATTTATTCGTGAGCGTATAGTTAGAAGCATACAAACACATCAGCAACGATCGTGTTTGAACTTAAAACTTAATATTTAATTCATGGAGAACTACTATGTGGACAACACCAGCAGCTACTGAAATGCGTTTCGGCTTTGAAGTTACAATGTACGTAATGAACAAATAAGCCTTACCGCTTATAAAAAACCCAGCCTAGGCTGGGTTTTTTATTGTCTGTTACAGTTGCAGCGTTAACTAACCAACCGAACGTCCTGTTACTTGCTTACTCGTACCAAGCGACTTTCTAATCCTAAGACTACTCGTACCAAGCGTCTACTAATTTACCAACTTCAGCATTTTTCAATGCTTTATTCGCTTTCAACCAATCACCTACCGCTTTTTGATCTTCTTCAGTAGTAGAGCCATTGTTACTTGTCGTCACAAAGCCGCCGTCAATCCAACCGCCGATAGCCAATTTACGTGGCTCAATTACTTCTTCGAGCAATGCAATAATCAAATCTTCTTGCGCTTGCATGTCAATTTCTTTGGTTAATTCTGCTGAGAATGGGAAGCCGAATTCTTTGAATTCGCCTAGTTTAAGTTTTTTTGATAATCGTGGAGAGCGGTTTTTGCTCATAGTCATACTCCAATAAGTTAAATCAATAAGGTTGGATGGGCTGTTGAATATTTAAGCCCATGCAATGATTTTAGTTTAGCGTCAGACGCTATGGAGCGAGAGGATACGCTGAAGCGGCGGAAAACTCAATTCAATTCAAAGGTAAAGCGTCAATCAGCGTAGCGCATTACGCCGTATAGTAAAGCAGCAACATGCGGCGCAATGCCCTTCAGTTATTGCGCCCTACGCGAGCTGGATTTCTAAGGTAATAATTACAAACATAACCAATAAAAGACAATGGGTTACAAGTATGCATCAGCAATATTCAAATATTAATATGCGGTCCCATGGGTCTCTATATTAACTGTTAGGCTTATATAATGAGAACTGCGCATAGCATTACTGATGCCACATCTATAAAGGCAGGCTATAGGCTTATATGTTCGTTATTTGCTGCTTATGATTTCCCCGTTTTCCGTCGGGACGATGATCCAGATCCACTGGATGTTTTCTTGCAATATTCCGATGAAGAAATATCTGAGAATTTAATTACATTAGCTGCTATAGCTAGGGCTTGTGATGACGAGTTAGGAACCTTAAAAAATATTGAACGTAACTTTTCAAATGGTGTTGGCAAACCATCTCCAGAGGGAGAAAAAAGTAAAGCGCTCACCATCAGAGAAGCGTGCAATAAAATAATCCATGCAAAAGTGGTGGAATATGATTTAGCTTCGTCAGAAGAAAACCCAATATGGAATCAATGGTTCAATGCCCAAGGGTATGAGGTTAAGAATCAATATAAAACGCCTGCCTTAAAATTGGAGGGTACTAATTAAAATGGGGAAACTGGGTTGCTAGAGTTGAGCTGGTACCTTTTATATTTGCCACATCAATGTGGGATATGTCGAAGTGGAAACTGGCCTAACCCATCATTCAAGCGGGACTCCTAACGGAGCACCTTAATTTAAACGTTACTGTCTGTTAAAGCAAAAAGGCTAGCCTATAAGTAGAGCTGGCCTTTTTTACACCATGTTTATGTAACACGGCATCTATAAATACAAAGTTTAAATAGAACTATAATGCTCTCTACTTATTTAAGCAAAATTCCCTGTAAAATACACTTATGGATCACCGTATACCCGTCACCCTCCTCACTGGCTTTCTAGGCTCAGGCAAAACCACTTTACTCAATAAGCTGCTTTCACACGCAGGTATGAAAGATACGGCGGTGATTATTAATGAACTGGGCGAAGAAGGCTTAGACCATATATTGGCGCAGAATGTGGATAGTAGTTATGTGGCTGATAATGCGGTGTTATTACAGAATGGGTGCTTGTGTTGCACCTTGAGTAATGAGCTGGCGGATACCATGCGCGATTTGTATTTTAAGCGTTCGATGGAGGCGATTCCGCAATTTAGCCGCTTGGTGATTGAGACGACTGGGATGGCTGATCCGGGGCCAATTATGTCAAACTTAATGAATGAACCTGTGATTGAGTCTGTTTTCCGTTTGGATGCGGTGATTGTGACCATCGATGCCATGTATGGTGAGCAGCAATTACTGGAGCATGAAGAGGCGCGCAAACAGGCGGCGGTGGCAGATGTGTTGTTAGTAACCAAAACCGATATAGCTGCAGCTGAGCAAACCAGTGTATTAAAAGAGAAGTTGATTCAACTCAACCCCGGTGCAACACAGCACAACGTATTGGATGGTGAGATTGAGCCTAATTTTATTGTGGATGTAGGTTTGTTTGACCCTTCAGGCAAACGCGCTGAGCCTGAGCGTTGGTTACGTGCACCATTAAAGCCTACAAGTAATTTAGGCGGAAAATTACCTATCGCGCATCAAAGTGAAATTAGTAGCTTTACCGTGACCTTGCCAACGGGAATCTCATGGAAAAGCTTTAAACCTGTGCTGCTCAAGCTATGCCAAACGCATGGTGAGCAGTTATTACGCTTAAAAGGCATCTTACACACCGATGACCAACCGCACCCTTTAGCGATTCACGCCGTACATTTCACACCATACCCTGCGACCTTATTGGTTGATTGGAAAGAAGAACAGCCGATGAGTCGTGTGGTGTGTATTGGTAAAGGTTTGGATGAGGGTGCGATTCGGAAACTGTTAACGCAGTTCTAGGCTTCTCGAACTACTAATTACCATCAGTCCTATTCTGACGAGTGCATAGCGACTTGAAGGCAAGGCAAAAGTGAATGAAAAACCGGAGCTTATGTTTGATAAGTGAGCATTTTGAATTCGCTTTTAACACCGCATTTATAATGCTAAACATTTGTCAGGTTAGGTTAGACCAGATTTTGTCTAGTCTTTTTGTAGAAACGGGGAATGGTGTTTTCAATTCCTGCGCAAATAACGACACTCTTAGCTCTTCCAATAGCCAACGGAAATCCTGCAATTCTGGTGAGATGTTATCAACCTTACGTTGTTTCTCTATCTCTGTTTGCCATTTTTGCCATAGCAAACTAATGCTCGCAGCATGTTTACCATCTCTATCAGGGTTGCTTGGTTGTTTTTCGATTCTTAAGCATAGGCCTTTTAAGTAACGCGGCAGGTGTTGCAATTGATCCCACGGCGTTTGGCTAAAGCAGTTTTTATATAGCAGCTGTTGGACTTGGCTTTCGACATCTTTGGTCAGTCTATTGGCTCTGGCTGGCATCTTGGCTTGTTTATCGGCCAGTGCAAAATACTCAATCCCAATAATGCCGATGGTGCGGAATAGCGCGTCTTTGACGGCTGGTAAGCGTGTTCTGGCACGTTGTTTCAGGGCCATGAACTCATCGGTTGAGCGCGGCAAATCATCTTCTCCCACAAAAGCACGATCAGCCAGTGTGGTGATTAAGTCTTCTTTTAAGTCTTCTGGTGAGATGATATTACGCAATTGCAGCGCGTATTGATTAAAGTTGGGTAAGGCTTTTTGTAGTTGCTTCATTTGCTCTTTTAGCTCAAAACGCATTAAGCGACACACGCCTGCGCGGTGCGACAGGTAAGCGGCTTGCTCAGTATCGAACAGCTTAATGGAAACATTTTCAACCTCATCCACTAAGGCAGGGTAACCCGTGAGCTGATGGCCTTCTTTACTAAAGGTGAGCGTGGCGGGAATGTCGCCAAAGTCCCATTGTTTAATACCTGATTTCTCAATGTTATTGGTCGTGCCACTTCTAAACGTGAGTTGCGCGGCATTACCAAGCTGATTTTTCAAGGCATGCCAATCACGCCCCATACCTAGCTCGCGCTGCTTTTCATCAATCACACTAAAGTTCATGAAGAAATGCTCTGGCAACTTATCAATCATAAAGTCATCAGCGCCCAGCTTGAGGCTGGTTTGTTGCTCAATATAATTGACCAGTGTAAGTAATATCGGTCGTGCGCCTATTTTGGCTTGCTCTAAGAAGCCTGTCACAAAATCTGGTACGGGTACGCAGACACGGCGGAAGGTTTTCGGCAGGATTTTAATGAGCGCAGTGACCTTCTCGCGCAACATGCCCGGCACTAGCCATTCGGCACGTGTGGCATCTAATGGGTTGAGCAACGCCAATGGAATCGTTGCGGTGACGCCATCTAAGACATGACCCGGTTCAAAGCGGTATTTGAGCTGAATGGTCGCGCCATCCATTTCCATGGTTTCTGGAAACTGGCTTTCAGTCACACTTTCTGCTTCGTGGCGCATTAAATCGTCTTTGGTTAAGAACAGCAGCTTAGGCTTTTCTTTTTCCGCTTCTTTGCGCCATGCTTCAAAGCCAATCCCATTCACGATGTCTTGCGGTACGATTTTGTCGTAAAAAGCCACTAAAGCATGCTCATCGACCAGTACATCCTGCCTTCTGGCCTTATGCTCCAACTCTTCAATTTCGGCGATAATGCGCTTATTGGCATTCAAAAATGGTGCTTTTGTTTCCAACTCCATATTTGCCAAGGCTTCACGGATGAATATTTCATGTGAAATTTCGACATTAATCGGCCCATAATGCACACGGCGTTTTGGCACCACGGTTAAGCCATATAAGCTCACGCGCTCCCAAGCCGTGACTTGCGCTTTTTTCCTATCCCAACGCGGATCAGTGTAAGTGCTATTGGTTAGATTACGCGCCAGTGGTTCTATCCAGTCGGGTTCTATCTTCGCCACGCAACGGGCATAGAGTTTAGAAGTGTCGACTAGCTCTGCCGCCATGATCCACTTTGGTCGCGATTTTTTTAAGCAAGAACCCGGCGTGACATGGAAACGAATGCTACGCGCACCTGAGTACGCATCGTTATCGCCATCTTTAAAACCGATATTACCGAGCAAGCCAGCGAGTAAAGCGCGATGCACTTGCTCATAAGTCGCTTCTTTTTGGCTGTTGAGGATATCCTCTGCTTTTCCACCTTTGGTATTGGCCGCTTTTGACTGCTCACCCCTACCCTTGCCACGACTCGCATTCCCTTTAGCATTGCCTGGCACCAGCATGCCTAACTCTTCAACAATCTCGCGCAACTGACGATACAGCTCTCGCCACTCTCGCAAGCGCATCGCAGACAAGAAGTTAGCATGGCATTGATTGAGCAGTTCTTTATTCGATTTTTTATTCTTAAAGGCATCTTCATACCAATCCCAAATTTTCAGGAAACTCATAAAATCTGAGCCTTCGCCAGCAAACTTAGCATGGGCATTTGTTGCAGCTTCGCGCTTATCCATTGGACGCTCGCGTGGGTCTTGCATACTAATTACACTGGCGATAATCAAGACTTCTTGCAAACAGCCCTCTTGCTTAGCCGCCAAAATCATTCGCGCCACGCGTGGGTCTAATGGCAGCCTTGATAGCTGCAGGCCAATATCAGTAATTTTACGATTCGCATCGACTGCATCTAGCTCTTGCAGCTGCAAGTAACCATCGGCAATCAAACGTGAACTTGGCGCTTCCAGGAATGGGAACTGATCAACATCACCTAAACGTAAAGCCGCCATGCGTAGAATCACGCTAGCGAGTGAGCTGCGGATAATTTCAGGGTCGGTAAATTCTGAACGGTTATTAAAGTCTTCTTCTGAATACAAGCGCACACAAATACCACTAGAGACACGGCCGCAACGGCCTGAACGCTGTTTAGCGGCGGCTTGCGATATCTTCTCGATTTGCAGCTGCTCGACTTTGGCACGTGTGCTGTAACGATTCACCCGTGCCAACCCTGCATCAATCACGTACTTAATTCCCGGTACCGTCAGCGACGTTTCAGCCACATTAGTGGCCAGCACGATACGGCGTTGGCCTTTAGGCTTGAAGATCTTTTGCTGATCCGCCACACCTAAGCGCGCAAATAGCGGCAACACTTCAATATGCTTTAACTTCGGCGAACGTCCTTGATGTTTCTTTAAATGGTCAGCAGTGTCGCGTATCTCGCGCTCCCCGGGCAGAAATACCAGAATATCGCCATCGCCTTGACGCAACAAATCATCTGCTGCATCTAAGATAGCTTCTTCGATTGCTTCTTCCTCATCATCTTCCGCCAGCCAACGCGCTTCAGTTTTACCTTTTTTCTTGATACCGTGCAGGGATTTAACCGTTGTGTCTTCTTCATCCTCAATATCATCAGGCGCATTTTCATGCGAGATAAAGCCTGCTTTACCCAATGGGCGGTATCGTACTTCTACAGGGAAGGTTCGTCCGCTGACTTCAATAATCGGCGCATTCACCAGCTGTCCTTTGGCATTTTTACTTTCAAAATGCTTACCGAAGCGTTCGGCATCAATGGTGGCAGAGGTGACAATGACTTTTAAATCAGGGCGTTTCGGCAACAGCTGCTTGAGGAAGCCCAGCAGGAAGTCAATATTCAAACTACGCTCATGCGCCTCATCAATGATGATGGTGTCATAAGCGTTCAAGAAGCGGTCGCCCTGTGTTTCTGCTAGCAAAATACCATCGGTCATGATCTTGATATAGCTAGACTCAGATGACTGCTCGCTAAAACGGACTTTAAAGCCGACAGTTTCACCCAGTGTTGAATTCAGCTCTTGCGCAATTCTTGTCGCAACAGAACGTGCTGCAATACGGCGTGGCTGCGTATGACCGATTAAACCTGATACGCCGCGACCTAGCTCTAGGCAGATTTTCGGCAACTGTGTGGTTTTACCAGAGCCTGTTTCACCACAGACAATAACGACTTGGTTTTCTTCTATGGCTTTAGCGATTTCATCACGACGTGAAGAAACTGGTAGGTCTAACGGGTATTCTGGTTTAGGTAGCTTTTCTAAGCGTTGCGCCATCTTTTGCGATGAGCTTTGCACCTTACGCGCAATATCCGTCAGCGTTTTTTCAACTGACTTCTTCTGATTGATTAAATCTCTCGCCTGCTGTAAGCGTCTGCCTAGCGGAAAGCGGTCAGCCAACATACAAGATTGCAGTTGTTGCTCTAAATTGGAGATTAGTTTTTTGCTGTCACTCACAGCATCAGGTTTTACATCGCTCATAATGGCATGATTTTACCACGCTAGCCTTGTCCCTTCAGCCTCTAATCTTATGGCTTTCTAATACGTAAGAAACGCGCGAACCTTGGCTTTCCAATTTTGGTTTTTTGCTGATAGATAAAAGTGACCGTACTACCGATGGCTGGTGGGTTTGCACGCTCTGCATCCGTAAAGCCTGTGCCCAGTTTGAATTGCACGCCATTAGGTAATTCCATCAATAAAGAACGCATCTTTCCTGTGTATTTCCCTTTACCAGGTAAGTGCTCGATGACTTTAGCTTCGGCATCAAAGTAAGGCTTCAATTTAAGCAGCACATCACTACGCCTTGTTTCATACAAGGCATTAGCACGATGCAACATTAAACCATCGTCTCCTAATGCGAGGATGTCTGCCATCTTTTGTTTCAATTGCGCCTTATCAAGCACCTTGAATTACTTAACTGCTTTAAGATGTTTGACATTGGCTTTCACAACAATGCGCTTAAGCAGTTGATACCGTTTAGAAAAACCACCCTTTCCATTCGGTAGTTCAAAAATTAAGTAATTCACTTTCAGCCAGTCTGTATCGTCAGGTGATTGCTTTCTAACGATGCCAGACACTTGGTCGAATGCATCTCGCGCTATCCATAATTCGCCGTCTAAAGGCGTTTTAGGAAAGTGTGCTGTAGACCATTGTGGCGCAACAATCGGGTTGCCTTGTCTTGTAGTTAACGTCTTGCCATCCCAAATGGCGCGTACGCCATCATACTTCTCGCTGACTAAGTGTTCGATGACATCAATATCATCGTTATAGATTTTCGCTAGCAACACATCGGGCGCTTTAGAAAAAGCAACTTGAGGGATGGTAAAGAAAAGCGTAATTGGAAACGCGAACGCTATTTTTTGGACGCACTGCTGTACGGAATGATTCATTTTTTATTATTGTTGGCTGTGTTTATTACTGCTTATATTACGCCTTTTAAACAGCTTTATACAAGCAGCCTGAAATGCTACTCCATCAAAACCCAAACGCATCTTCCATCACATAATAAATATAGCTTTGCTCATGCACGCCATGGAATAAGTGCGCCTTAGGCCCACCAGCAAAGATGGCGACATCTTCTGCAGAGTGAGTCTCATACGCTAATGGCACGAGTGCTTCTTGGTGAAAATCAGGGTCTGTCGTATCGACCTTTGTCATATTTTCCACACGCCCTGCACGCACCTTATCAGCATGCTTTCCATGCTCATGATAACCACTGCCATTAGCGAAGCTTACCGTCGTATACGGCTGCTTATCTTCTGCCAGTGTAGGTTTTGTCGCTTCTGGTGCGACCACTTTACCGAGTATAGGATTGCCGCGTTTTGGGTAGCCTGCCAAGGTGAGTGAGTGGCTATGGTCGGCAGTCACAATAATCAGCGTATTATTCATATCAACCTTTGCCATTGCCGCTTTCACTGCATCAGATAGCGCTGCGGTTTCTGAAAATGTACGGTAAGCATTGCCCGCATGTGAAGCGTGATCGATTCTGGCAGCCTCCACCATCAGAAAATAGCCCTTGTTATGGCTGCTTAATACATCAATGGCTTTTGACGTCATTTCAGCCAATGATGGTTCACCCGCTTTATCGCTTAGCCTATCATGCTCATACTGCATATGCGATGGCTGAAACAAACCTAGCAGACGTTTGGTCGTCTTTGGGTCAATCGCATCAAATTGATTTTTATTCCAAACGTATTCGGCATTGTGCTGTGCGATATACGCCTCAATGAGGTTGCGTCCATCTTTGCGTTCACCCTGCTTTTCAGGATATTCAGGGTCATGTGCCGCTTTAGGTAGAAACTCCTTACGGCCGCCGCCTAATACCACTTCAATACCGTTTCCTTTTGCCATTTTACCTTGCTCTAGTAGTTGCAAGGCAATATCTTTAACGCCTGACTTTACAGCCTCAGCTGGCAACATGGCATCATTCTCCCAGTCACGGTTAGGGATGTGCGCGTAGGTCGCAGCTGGCGTGGCGTGAGTGATACGTGCTGTAGAAATAATGCCGGTTACTAAACCATGGGCTTCTGCTTTTTCCAATATTGTTTGCGTTGCATTGGCACGAATCACAGCCTGGTTGGTTTCAGTTCGCTTGATAGCTTGATTCAACGACAGTACGCCTTCGTTGGTTTTAACACCTGTGATAATCGCAGACATCGTTGGTGCAGAGTCTGGGGTTTGTTGGTTTGCTGAGTAGGTTTTAGATAAGCCCAAGTAAGGCAGCTTCTCAAATGCTAACTGGTTACGCTCGCCATCCGCATTTTTCTGTTGCCCCTCAAAAATACGCCCGCCAGTAATGGTGGAAATACCCATCCCATCACCAATAAATAGAATCACATTTTTGGCTTTGCCATTATTGGGTTGTAATTTCTTAGCCGCAGCTAGTTCGGCTTTACCCGCATCAATCCACGTCTGTTGATCTTCAGCTAGCGCATTGGGTAGGTACGCGGCTAACACGAGTGAGAGGAGGAGCTTGTTTAAATTCGTCAATGCAGTCAAACCTTACTAAAAATAATTGTCTGCTATTTTATATGAGAATCCACTCAGATCGATGACAGCAGTATTACCAATCAAGATTTTGCGGCACTTGCATTCCGTTTAGCTGATGGCGGTAGTTTGAACTAGCTTCATAGACAAATTTCCTAGCGCGATTCAATGCGCCAACTGGGCAGTGCGCTTCTAGTGCGTTCCACCGGGGAATGATAAGCTCTCACAAAACTCTTCCTGCTCGGACTTATCAAAGGTTTGCTGAAGAATATTGATGGTTGCTACAGGCACAAAAGGAGAGTCACTTTCTTTTCATAGCACGGTCGCATCCTCTATTGGCATTTGCTTACTGACATCTTGCAGTTGTAACGCGAGTTGCATGCAAGCATCTCCTTCTTTTAGCTCTTGCGCTAATGTATGCGCCAAAAAGTCTGGATCATCGGCTTGCTTACCTATATTTTTAACGAGTGGTTGGCAAGACTGTATTTTGAACTTCACATTATATAGGCCTAGCTTATAAGCAGTATTACTAAAGTATTGCGTCCAAAGCGGGCTGTGTGGTGGTTCTACATAGGCGGTCACTAGCTGCCAAAGCTCTCTGATGCCACTTAAAGGGGTTGTAGCCTTGAATGAAGTACTCATAATCCTTTGGTCCCAGGTTCGAGTCCTGGTGGCCCACCAATAAATACAGAGCTTTTAGAGGACATTACTTTTAGTAAGCTTTTTTTACTTCTGTTCTAGACTACAAATAGACTACAAATAAATTTTGATTAAATTAGTTTATTTTTGTAAAGTCGATGTATGAAAAAACTAATCCTACTCCCATTGTTAATACCCAATCTGGTGATGGGACAGCAGTAAATGTAAACCCTATTTCTTCTGAGACTCTTTTAAAGGTTTTACTAGCTGTAATTGGTTTTAACTTCCGGTCGTTACTTTGAAAAACATACTTATTACCTTGAGATATTCGTCTTTCAAAAATAAGCTTTGTGTTATCAGTCATAGGTAAAGTGTGATCTCTACTATTCTTTGTGTTGAATACAGTCCTTGGTAGGTGACTTGTTGCATATGACATGCGGCACAGGTTGGGCCCATATAGTCGCCATTACGCGTTATGCCGATTGGCAATGCATCGGGATTGTTTTTTTAAAGGCTTTATAAGTGAATCTAAGCATAACAATACGCAATGTCTCTCTGTAAATGAAAAATCAGTTTAACTGAACCAGCTCCTTAGTCTGTCCAAATGACGAATCCTTACACACAAACCTTTACACATCGTGCCAAAGCACTCAGGTTGACACTAAGATTGAAAGCGCGCCTGCATCTCAGCTAAGTTAAGTTCTTCTAGTATTGCATCTAAACGCTCACGTGCATTTTTACGTTTTTGACCTGTGTATTTGGCAATAATCAGCTCGTTTTTCATTGAATGTTCCCAACCAACCAACTCTGTGACCGTAACGTTATAACCCGCGGCCTCTAGTTGCAAACAGCGCAGTACATTGGTGATTTGGCTACCAAACTCACGGGTATGAATCGGATGACGCCAGATTTCAGATAGCGGCGTCTTGCTTAAGCTTTGCGCTTTTTGTCGTCGCATCACTTCCGCCACTTCCGCTTGGCAGCAAGGTACTAACACCATGTATTGCGCTTGCTTCTTTAGCCCAAACTGAATCGCATCATCAGTTGCTGTATTACAGGCATGTAGTGCTGTCACAATCCCCACTTTTTCAGGCAACTTAGGCGACACCATGGAATCAGACACACTTAGGTGCTCAAAAATCATGCGCTCAAAACCACACTCTTCTGCTAACGCTTTTGATTTTTCAACCAACTCGCCCCGCGTTTCTATACCAATCACTTGCCCCTGTGGTAGCTGTTTTAATAGCAAGTCGTACAAGATAAAGCCTAAATAAGACTTTCCTGCACCATGGTCAACGATGGTTGGGTTCTCTTGCTTAGTCAGCACATCTTTGAGCAAAGGCTCAATAAAATTGACTAAGTGATACACTTGTTTCAATTTGCGGCGGCTATCTTGATTTAGCTTGCCATCACGGGTAAGAATATGAAGCGCTTTTAATAACGGCACCGACTGATTGGGTTTGATTTCTGGTGGTAATAACATAACGCTATTTTATATGGCATAACAATAAAGGTAAAAACTTATTCACTTGCTATTGCGATGGAATAGTAAAAGCATGATTTGACATTCAGGCCGCAAGCCTCTTTTATTAAGGCATTAAAGAGCATCTTATTTTACATCCCCAGCTCGGTAAAAAACTGTAAAACACAACTTCGATTAATGTTGATAAGCGTATGGCTGAATGAAGAAGGTCCAAACAAGCACTTTCTTCCTGAGTTTAACAACGTAACGACTGTTATATAGTCGTTAATTGAGTAGAAAAATAAATTCGATGCGAACTTGGCTAAACGTGAAATGTGGCGATCTGTCGGCAATCATCCAGCAGAAAAGCCGACAAGCTGGCTTAACGGTAGTTGAGCTAATGATGGTGGTTCCCATCATTGGTGTCCTTGCCGCTATTGCGATTCCAGCTTATGACGACTATGTTGAAGAAGCGAGAGTCGCGCAAGCCGTCTCTGAAATCGGATACATGTCAGCACAAATCGAAGGTTATTGGAGTGATGAACGCGCCTACCCTGATGGCTTGGGTGATATAGGGCTTCAGGCATGTTGGATCCGTGGGATAATCAATATCAATACCTCAAATTATTTGGGGAAGAAGGTAATGGTGGCAGTCGTAAAGACAGAAAGCTCAACCCACTGAATTCAGACTTTGATTTGTATAGCATGGGTAAGGATGGGCAGTCTAAAACACAAATCTCGAATAGAGTAAGTTTAGATGATGTCATCCGTGCTAATGATGGGAAGTTTATCCACTTTGCGAAAAACCTCAACCTTAAAGTGGTGGCGGAAGGCTTAGAAACAATAGAAAAAGTGAATTACCTTAAAAAACAAGATTGCGATCAAATACAAGGTTACATCTACAGTAAGCCACTGACTGCAGATGTGGCAACCACATTGTTCGCTGCCGGCAAAAATCTCACCACCAAACACTTAAAGCTTGTCAACAACACAAACAAACCAGACTAGCGCCACCCATTCAACGACTGTTAAAAAGTAGTGTTAAGCCGCAATAAATACATTGCTTACTCTCGCTAATGATAAAATACGCAATCTGATTGTACGCATCATGATTCACCTTAATCGCTAAGCACTAGCAAAACGAATCGCAAGCAGCTTTCTATCGCATTTTTAACGGAGTAATAATGGCAATTCAATGGTACCCAGGTCACATGACCTCTGCGCGCAAAAAAGCAGCGGAAACCATGGAATTTATCGATGTTGTAATCGAGGTACTTGATGCACGTTTGCCTGACGCTAGCCACAACCCCGTTATTGATGAAATGCGTTTATTTCGTCAACGTCCGAATTTAAAGATTTTGAATAAAGCCGACTTAGCGGACCCGCAAATCACACAAGCTTGGCTGAATTACTTTAATGCACAACCCAATACAAAAGCAGTAGCACTTTCTTGTAAAAAACCAGGTGATGCGAAAAAAATTCCTGGCTTATGTAAGCAGCTCGCGTCTCATCGCGGTACACATTTAAAGCCGTTACGCATGATGATTATGGGCATTCCAAATGTCGGAAAATCCACCCTCATGAATGCCTTGCTCAACCGACGAGTGGCTAAAGTCGGCGATGAGCCTGCGGTCACCAAAAATCAACAGCGGTTTGAAATAGACCCGACCATGTACATCATTGATACGCCGGGGATGATGTGGCCAAAAATCGAATTTGAAAGCGATGGCTTCATGCTCGCAGCGAGTCATGCCATTGGTCGTAATGCCGTGATTGATGAAGATGTAGCGACATTCTTAGCGAATAACTTACTCATCAAGTACCCTGACTTACTTAATTCACGCTATAAGTTGGATGCAATGAAGTTGGATGTTAACGAGATGGATGGTGTTGATTTGTTAGAAGCAATTGCTAAACGACGTTCTTATAAACAGCGTGATGGCTATTGGGATTTAGAAAGAACTGCAATGGTGTTTTTAACAGACTACCGTCACGGCACCATTGGGCGTATTAGCTTAGAAACGCCCACTAGCAGACGGGCCATGATTGAAGCCATTCAAGCTAAAAAAGCACCTGGCAAAAAGGCGACCGATGAAGAATTAGCATCGACAGAGACACAGACTGACGCATCACAAGATTCAACAGAAAACCCTGAAATTTAAAACATGCTAAACACGCTCAATGCACCACAGCGTGAGGCTGTAAAATATATCGATGGCCCTTTGCTGGTATTAGCTGGTGCTGGTAGCGGTAAAACGCGTGTGATTACGCAAAAAATCGCGCATTTAATTGAGCATGTCGGCTATTTGCCAAAAGAAATTGCCGCCATTACCTTTACCAATAAAGCCGCGCTAGAAATGCAAGAGCGTGTCGCCAAGTTAATGGTGGGTAAAAATACCAAAGGGCTAACCATTGCGACATTTCACTCTCTTGGCTTGCAAATCCTGCGTAAAGAAGCGACTTTACTCGGATACAAGCCACAGTTCTCCATTTTAGATTCATCTGATAGCTTTAAAATCTTATCGGACATTTTGGCGACCACTGACAAGAAACTACTTAAAACCACGCAGTGGCAAATATCGAGTTGGAAAAATGCCTTTATCAATCCAGACCAAGCTAAAGCCACGGCCGATGAAGAGCTAACCATAGCTTCTGCTAGGGTTTATCAGCTCTATCAGCAAGCACTAAAAGCATATCAAGCCGTTGATTTTGATGATTTAATTAAGCTGCCTGTTGAATTGCTTGAAAACAACCCTGACACCTTACATCAATGGCAAATGAAATTGAAATACTTACTAATTGATGAGTATCAAGATACCAATGCTTGCCAATATAAGCTGGTTAAACTGTTGACGGATTTCTCTAAACAATTTACCGCCGTGGGTGATGATGACCAAGCGATTTATGGTTGGCGTGGTGCAGATGTTGAAAACCTGAATCAGTTGACCAAAGACTTCAGCAACTTAAAGATAATTAAGCTGGAGCAGAATTACCGCTCTACAGTACGCATTTTGCGCGCAGCTAACCAAGTCATCTCCAACAACCCTAAGCTGTTTGAAAAGAAACTATGGAGCGACTTAGGTACGGGTGATTTGTTACAAGTAAGCGCCGCCCGCGATGACAATCACGAAGCTGAAAATGTCGTGACTAAGCTCATGGCGCATATGTTTGAACATAGAACGCATTATAAAGACTATGCCATTCTGTATCGAGGCAACCATCAGTCGCGCATATTGGAGCAACAGTTACGCAAAAACAATATTCCATATACGATTTCTGGTGGGCAGTCCTTTTTTGATAAAGCCGAGATTAAGGATGTCGTCAGCTACTTACGCTTAATTGCGAATGAAGATGATGATCCTGCATTTATCCGCGCTGCTACCACGCCGAAAAAAGGCATTGGAAGCACAACGCTAGAACGTCTAGGTGAATATGCCAGCGAGCACCATTTGTCCTTATTTGCAGCGGCTTTTGAAGGTGAGTTCCAAAGCACAGTTGGTCACAAACAGCTAGACGACTTGCTTATGTTTGTACAATATATTAATAAGCTACAAGAGCGCGCATTAAAAGACCCTGCTGAAGAAGTGCTGAATGATTTAATTAAAGCCATTGAATATGAAGCGTATTTATATGGTCACGAAGAACAGCGCGCAGCAGAAACGCGTTGGAATAATGTATTAGAGTTTATTGCTTGGTTAACCAATAAGAGTAAAGGCAGTACCGAGTTTGGTAATGAGAAAGCAGAGAAAACACTATTAGAGCTGACTCAGCTGGTTGCCCTCATTAGCATTTTAGAAGGTCGCGAAGAAGGCGATCCAGATACCGTTAAACTCAGCACCTTGCATGCGGCAAAAGGCTTGGAGTTTGGTCACGTGTTTTTAATCGGTGTAGAAGAAGGCATCATGCCGCATAGCCAATCGATTGATGATGGTAAGATAGAAGAAGAACGGCGTTTGATGTATGTGGGCATCACCCGCGCACAAAAGTCATTGAATATTTCATGGTGCAAAAAACGCAAGCGCGCAGGCGAGATGGAAGTGTGCGAACCTAGCCGCTTTATTGCAGAACTGCCAAAAGATGATGTACGCCACTTTGGTAACCCGTTCAATGATTCTGAAGCCAATAAAGACTTTGGGAAAGAGAAAATGGCGAATATTCGCGCTATGTTAGCTAAAAATAAAGAGCCGTCGTCAAAACAAAACTAACGCTAACAACTAAACACTTAAGACAAAAATTTAAAGATAAATATGCCATACATTACCCTAGAAAACGCTTCACTCGCCTTTGGCCACGTTGCCCTATTAGATAAAGTCGCATTTCAATTAGATGCAGGCGAACGCGTTGGTTTGATTGGCCGCAACGGTGCCGGGAAATCCAGCATGCTAAAAGCGCTGGCAGGCGAAATTAAATTAGATGACGGCAAAGTGTGGACAGAAAAATCAGCCCGAACGGTTTACGTGCCGCAAGAACCAGAGCTCAATCCTGACCATACGATATATGAGGCCGTCGCAGAAGGCTTAGGTGCAGTACAAAAAACACTGGTCGCCTATCACGATGTTACCCACAAAATGAGTGAGCCAGATGCTGATTTCGATACGCTGATGAAAGAAATGGAAGTTTTGCAGCACGACCTCGACAATTTAGGCGCATGGGAAATGCAATCCAAGATTGAAACCGTCCTTACAAAATTAAGTTTAGATGCCGATGTGGTCATCTCAACATTATCGGGCGGCTGGCGAAAACGCGTTGCCTTAGGCCGTGCGCTCGTTGCAGAGCCAGAAGTCTTGTTACTCGATGAGCCAACCAACCATTTAGATTTGGAAGCCATTCTGTGGCTAGAGGAGCTATTATTAAGCTTTAAGGGCGCTGTTCTATTCATTACCCATGATAGACGTTTCTTGAACCGCTTAGCGACACGCATTGTAGAGCTGGACCGTGGCAAGCTGACCGACTTTGTTGGCGCTTACAGCAACTACTTAGTTAAAAAAGAAGAATTACTCGCCATTGAAACGATGCAAGCGGCTAAGTTCGACAAAGTGCTAGCGCAAGAAGAAGTATGGATACGCCAAGGCATCAAAGCTCGCCGCACCCGTAATGAAGGCCGTGTTAGAAACTTAGAAAAGCTCCGTTTAGAACGTGTAGCTAGGCGTGAACGTCAAGGTGATGTGAAACTGAATATCGATGCGGGCGAACGTTCTGGCAAACTCGTGGCAGAACTCAGCAACGTCAGCAAGTCATACGGCGATAAAACACTCATCACCAATTTCAGCACGCGTATCTTACGTGGAGACCGTATTGGTTTATTAGGGCCTAATGGTATTGGTAAAACCACTCTACTAAAACTTATCTTAGGTGAAATTGAGCCTGACAGCGGTGAAATTGAACGTGGTACTAAAGTCAATGTAGCTTACTTTGACCAAATGCGTGAAGCATTAGATGAAGAAATGACGTTAGCGGATACCATTAGCCCAGGCTCTGACTTTATCGAAATCGGCACAGAACGTAAACACGTCATCAGCTACTTAGAAGACTTCTTATTCGCACCGCAACGCTCACGCTCTCCTGTCAAATCTCTATCTGGTGGTGAACGTAACCGCTTGTTATTGGCTAGACTGTTTGCACGCCCAACCAATGTGTTAGTACTTGATGAGCCTACCAATGACTTAGACATTGATACGCTAGAGTTGCTAGAAAGCTTACTGCAGGCTTATCAAGGCACTTTATTCCTAGTCAGCCATGATAGAGACTTTTTAGAAAACACGGTGACGCAAGTCATCGCTTTTGAAGGCAATGGCGTACTAGACGAGTTTGGTGGTGGTTATGATGACTGGTTACGCTTCTCTCAGCAGCGCGACGCTAAAAAAGCAAGTAACAAACAAACGGTGAAGAAAGCTACTCCCAAACAAGGAGAAAAGCCCAAAGCAGTCGTACAAAAGCTCAGCACTAATGAGAGAAAAGAACTAGAAACCTTACCATTGGAGATTGAAACATTAGAAACTGAACAAGCTGGAATTAATGAGGAGTTTACGGATGCAGATATCTACAGAGACCAACCTGACTTAGTCAAAACCTTACAGGCAAGACTTGCTGAAATAGAAGCTGAGGTAGAAACTAAACTCGCAAGATGGGGTGTTTTAGATCAGCACAATTAATAGTAATTACCTTAACTAAAGCCTCACTGCTCACTCAGTGAGGCTTTGCCTCATATGCAAACGATTTCCTTTGCACTAATGAACGCTTCTCAATTGCTGTCAATTGTTTCACTGCATACTCTGCTTTTGATGCTTCCGAGCGATTGGGGTACTCAAACACCTTGAGCAACTGCTTCGGTGGGTGAGAGCGCATATATTTCGCACCCTTGCCTGTTTCATGTGCAGCATAACGTTTGGCAACATCTACCGTAATCCCTGTATAAACACTGCCATCTTGGCATTCAATTAAATATAGAAACCAAGGTACTCCCCCCATTATTAGATGCAACTAAAAGTAGAAACTAAGCGTTCAAAGCTAATTTTATCGTTGGGGTCATGCAACCCAATACCATGTTGGGTCGTTCGTGAATGTATGTCCATAGCAAGTCTAACCTTATATGTTTCGAGCTTGGCTCACGGACATACTTTTATCAACATACCCGGCCTCACATGATAAACAGCTGGGTTAATTTCATTAAAATCACTAACCCCGATCTTAAACCTCTTAGACAAGGTTTTAATAGTATCACCACGTCTAGCTCTATAATAAGTACTTGTACACCTAAAACTTTTTTTAACTGGCCTAGAACTTTTAACCAGCTTGTACGATATTTTGCTTGTCATAAAATAGTTTAAAAAAGTTTGTGTGGGGACCAAAACATCTGGGTTCGAAGTGTCATATTTATCTATTTCATATCCATTTATATGTTGTAGAACATCATGATTAAGTTCTAATATATTATTCTTAATAATATATTTTTCTATGTCATTTTTTTTTAAAATATCAAGAAAAGGTTGATTCGGGAATTTTTTGAATTCGTTACTGTTATAACTAACTCTAATAAGCCGGTTAAGGTGGTGAAAGGCCAAAAGGTAATTTGCAGTTTCTTTTGGCAGCAAGTTTAAATTAACTCGATTATTTTTTAGTAAACCTTGCTTAAGAGCCTTTCGTACATTCCCCATTCCCCAGTTATAAGCAGCTAAAACTAAATTCCAATCATTGAACTCTTTGTGAAGGTAGTTTAAGTACCTAATAGCAGCACGTGTGGCCTTGATTGCATTCCTTCTATCATCAATACCATGAGAGGATGATAGACCCCAGTCTCTGCCAGTCGCAGGCATGAATTGCCATAAACCTAAGGCATTCTTGGGAGATTTTGCGTTAGGATTATTTCCACTTTCCATCAAAGGCAGCACAACAAGGTCGATAGGTAAACCTTCTTCAACCAGCAAGTCTGCATAGAATTTAATTGAGGGTGTTGATGAAAGGATTAGATGTTTGCTATAAAAACTACTTAATTCGTGATTTGGGCCAGGCTGTAACTCAGAACCCGTTATTTCTTGTAAATTTGCTATGTATTCATAAAGCTGTTCGGATGATGCTGTTAATGAATAAATGGTTAAGTACGTTAAAAAAAAATATTTAATCACTATATAGTTGTACCCATTTCGAAGATTGGAGTGTACATTGCAACCAAAATAAAGCCAATAATAACGCCAAGGAATACAATCATTATTGGCTCAAGTAATTGAGAGAATGCATCTACTGAATCATCAAATTCCTCTTCATAATAAAGAGCTACAGTACCAAGCATTTCATTCAGTTTACCAGTCTCCTCACCAACCTCAATAAATCCGCACATGGTTTCTGGAAAATCTCCAGTTTCACGAAGAGATTTTGAAAACGGCCTGCCAGAGTAAATTTCACGTTTTACCTTTTCAAGGGAGGTTTGAATCTTCAAGTTAGAGATCGAGTTTTTAACAATTTCTAATGCTTCAACCAAATTAACGCCACCGGCAATAAGGTTTGCAAGAATCATTGCCATTCTTGCCATAATTGAATCACTAACTAATTTACCGAGAACAGGAACTGTCATTATATATTTGTCGAACTTCATCATCAAAGCATCATTAGATGTAAGTATTCCCTTTAAAACCTTAAAAGTTACTATTGCACCAATTCCAAAAGCGACAGCATACGGACTTCGTAGAAAGTCACTGATATTCATGACAATTCTAGTTGCGAAAGGCAGTTCTAAACCTGCATCTGCAAATATTTCAACAAAGACAGGAACGACAAATATCATCATCACCCCAACTACCGAAAAGGCCACAATTAAAAGAATGATGGGGTACATCATCGCACTCTTAATAGCTTTTTTAATTTTAATGGATTTTTCTAATGCGTAAGTAATCCTGTCAAGGAAGGTATCTAAGTTACCACTCGCCTCACCTGCTTTAATAAGGTTGACATATACAACGTCAAACAAATTGGGATGCCTTTCTAAACACTGCGATAATGGAACTCCTGCATTAATTTGCAGCAACAACTCTTCGATTATGGGTGCAAAAGATGGGTTTTCATTTTGAACCTTTAGCATTTCTAGGGCAGGAACGATTGCTAATCCCGCTTTCATCATAGTTGCCATTTTTCTAGTGAAAAGAAGTAATTCTTTATCAGTAATCTTTGCACTACTTGATTTACGTTCTTTTTTCTTCTTTTTTTCTTTTTCAAGAGTATCTATGCTCGTAACAGTCACACCTTCTTTCCTTAGAAGGTAAATGGCAACCTCCTCATCTTCAGCCTCGATCTCACCTTCCGCGAAATTATTTTTATCTAGTCCTTTCCACTTATACTTCATTGACCAATCCTCAATAAACTAATCATCTTTAGGTATTACCCTCAGATACTCCTCAACAGAAACCGTACCATCTAGTAAAAAGCGTTGGCCACTGAGTGAGATTGGCCTAAAACCTTGCTCTATAGCAACTCTTTCCATTTCAGCCTCATTGCTTCCTGCGCTGATAGCTGCTTCAAGTTCGTTGGATATAACCAGCACTTCATGAACACCCATTCTACCAAGGTAGCCAGTGTCCTTACAGGAGGAACAACCCTCCCCCTTCATTAAATTGGCCTCCGGATCAATGCCATATTCTTCCATGAAGTTTTGTATATCCTTACTTGTCTTATCTATCGGTCTGCTACAATTATTACAATTTTTTCTTATTAAACGCTGCGCTACAACCAATGAAAGTGCGCTAGAAACTAAATATGCAGGCAGGCCCATATTAATAAGCCTGCTGACTGCTCCAATAGCACTATTCGTGTGAAGTGTACTTAGAACCAAGTGACCCGTTAACGCTGCTTTTGAGGCAATATCCGCAGTTTCAGCATCACGAATCTCACCAACTAATATAATCTCTGGATCTTGCCTTAAAAATGACCGCAAAGCACTTGCAAAAGTTAAGCCTATATCTTCTCTTACTTGAACTTGTGAAATACCAGACATAGTATATTCCACCGGATCTTCTGCAGTAAGTATGTTAACGTCAGGCTTATTAAGATGGTTCATGGCGCCGTACAAGGTAGTGGATTTACCACTACCCGTGGGGCCTGTAACCAAAATCATACCCTGAGGCATACTGATAGATTTAAGAAATTCAGCTTCCTGTTGTTCTGTAAAGCCAAGGGCAGACAATGTTACTGCTAGTGAAGATGAGTTAAGAATACGAATAACAACCCTTTCACCAAGGTTTGTAGGTAGTACAGATATACGGAAATCTACCTCTGTACCATCACTTGAAATATATGAGATTTTACCATCTTGAGGTAGTCTTCTCTCTGAGATATCAAGGTTAGCTAGAATCTTAATTCTGGCAATAACAGCAGGATAATTAGTTGAAATAAAATTTCTATATTTAGGTTGTGAAGCAAGTGAACCATTACCTCGAAAACGTATTTGTGCAGTTTCTTTAAATATTTCAATATGGACATCACTAACGCCAGTAGAAACCGCTTCTGATAGAATCTCATCACAAACCTGCACTACATCGCCATTTACTTCTGCATCATCCTTTCTCCGCCCGTAAGATTTTTCAGGCTTTGTATTTAAATCTTTAGCTTTAGCCTTTGCTAGAGCCCCAGATAAATCAATCTTAGGCTCACTAACTACTGCTTTTTCTTTACTCTCACCATCTCTACGCTTGAGTTTTTCAGCAGATAATTTGAGTGCATCTAAATCAACGGCCGGCACCTTAGGTTCTTCTTTCTTAGGCACATCTAACACTGACAAGGGAACAAGGCTCTCTTCTTTTTCTTTAAGTTTTTCTGAGTCTTTTTTAAGTTTTGATATATCCAATATAGGCTCCACAGGCTTTCTCCCACTAACTACATTTTCCATTTGGAGCTCCACCATTTTATTAGTTTGACTAATAGTTTTTTTCGATAAGGACACTTGCTCTTGTTTTAAAAGTTTGGACTTTTCCATTTCGCTTACGGTATGGATATGCTTTTGCGAAATTGATTCAAAAATAATATCCGGCGGGATGAATTTTGTTGTTATTTTCTTTCCCGTCATCAGGCTTAAATTCTTGAGAGAGTTAAGAGCACTTGGGTGACACATGCCCATAATAATATGATTATTAGGACCATCACCAAGAGGAACAACTGCATTCTTAAGGCAAAATAGTACTGGGAATTTTTCAACTGTAGGTAATTTAGGCGACGGCTTTATGTCATATGGAATACCATATTTTTTTGAGAACCCCTGAAGCATTTGCTCAACAGTTATTGCCCCATCTTTAACTAGCAAGTCAAAGACTGTTGTCCCCATATTGGAAGCTTGCTTTTGATGTTTATCGTAAACAGCCGCATCAACCAAACCTAGCTCTTTTATTTGAGCTGAAAGGTCCTGTTTCAAATCACCAATTTGGTCCTTACCCATACCTTTATCTACCTAAAGTACTCTAGGAGCTATGAATATATATAGGTGATCTTTGGTATCCTTATTAGCCCTAGTCTTAAATAAGTTACCAATAATTGGAATGTCCTTGAAAAAGGGGACACCGACATCAGACGTAGACTGAGTGCCTTTAATTATCCCACCAATCATTGCAACTCCTCCGTCTTGTATCAATAGTTTCGTATGAAGTTCTTTTTTGGATATTGGTGGAGGGTTGCTGCCTGTTAAAGGAGAATCTTTATTAATTTTAATATCTACATAGACATTTCCGTCAGGAATAATGGATGGAGTTACCTCCATGATTAACGCGGCAGTTTTAAAAGCTGTAGTAGGTGTTGCACCTGCCTGAGCGGCTAATTGGTATGGGATTTCCTGACCATCAGTAATTTTAGCAGTTTCGTTATCAATTATAAATAGCTTTGGATTAGATACAATCTTTATTAGACTTTCAGACTGCATCGCTTCAAGCTCTATTCTTAAGTCGGTTGTTTTGCCAGAGAAAGTACCTACTATCCCACCAGCTGCGCCTGCTATCGAATTTGAAGAAATAGTACCACCCGCTGAGGCAGTTGAGATAGTCCCTAATGCTGTTGGCGAGGTTCCGCCAGATCCGGCTATTGCAATTCTATCCAGCTCTCCATGATTGGCAGTTTTGGCAAACAGACTTACACGCGAACCAATCGCCTCTTCAAACCCATCGGATGCTTCGACAATAAAGACTTCTATCATTACTTGCTTAGTCGGCTTATCTAAGTTGTCGATTGTTTTCTTAATCCATTCAATATCAGAGTCTGTAGCCTGTACTATAAGTGAGTTTGTTCTAGCATCAATCACAAAGGTTGCTCTTTGCTCAACCCCTGAAGAATCGCCACCTGCTTCTAATGTGGCAATAACATCACGAAGTTGCTTTGATACGATATCCGGCTTTGTATAATTAAGTTTAAAAATTGCTGTTACTTTAGTCTCTAGTGCTGATAAGGAGTTAATGACCTTAATCTTAGACTGCAAAGCATCTTCATAAGATTTACTTTGCTCGGAAGCAAATTTGTGTGTGTGAACAGTTATAACCGTTCCTGACTCATTGACATCATGAATGAGATTTTTCTCTCTTAGAACCATATCAAATACTTCCAACCAGTTAACCCCTCTAACGCGCATTGATAGGTCGCCAGTAACTTCATCACCAATAATAAAATTCAGCTCCGTAAGCTCTTCCAAGATAGAAAAGAATTTCTTTATTGGAATTAAATTAACGTTTAAGGAAATAGGATAGTCCCTCCAGCTATCGTCTCTAAATTTGACACCTTTTTGATTGCCTCTTATTTCAACAACCTCTCTCTTGACACCAGCATTTTGAGGGTCAATTATAGATAAGCCTTCACCCTCCATAGGTGATTCATCAATCATCTGGATTACATCAGCCCTAGTTTCACTAGGTTTGGCTGCTACATCTTCTACCTTGACCAACCTCTCTAAACACCCCGTTAAAAGGGTGGGTAGCAAAGTTGCTAGCAATAACGATCTAATTAACTTGTTGGCCAAAACTTATCACCTTTGTTTTGTTATTCTTACTAATTTCAATTGAGTCAAATCTAATTTCTGTAAGCACGACTTTATTTGAGACCTTTTCACCTTCACCATATATTTTAAACTCGCCTTCTGGCGTTTGAATAATGCAAAGGTTCATCTCCTCTGAGATCATTATGCCGGAGAGGTAAAATTGCTCTTCCTCGGCTTCCGATGTCATTCCAGAACTTTTTTTCTTAGCAGCTTTTTTAACTTCAGGCGGCTCAAAAGGATCCCTATCTGTTCCACCTTCTTCATCTGCTTCACCTTTTTTAGTGGGCACCACTTCAACAAAACCAATATTCATAAGGTTAGCCTTGTTAAATGTTACCTCCTTATTAATTGCCCTTTTTATTATGGCCTGGCTATTTAAAACTTTTGAATTAGCACTCTGCAATGGAGGTAGGATAGAGTTGTTGGTTTGCTGTTTTACCTCTGAAAGAGCCACAATCGGGACCTTGGGTAAACCTGTTAAATAAGTCTTCGTTTCACCCGAACTAAGAATATAACTAAACTCATATAAACCCTGCTTCCTTGCACTATCATAAGCGCGCTCAAAAGAGCTGAGTGAGTCTGCTTCATTTGCAACGGCTTCACTAACGATAAAATCTAAAGTATTGCTGACAATCACACCTAAAAGTGTTGCTTGGAATTTTTGTGCATTGTTACCAACCGTGGGGGGTTTTAGCTTCGGAATTGAATTAGGGTTTGGAGGTGCTGCAAATTTAATTACCACCTTCATTTCCAAATTTCTAGTTTTGTCTTTCTTCTCAACATCAAGACTTAGTATTTGAGAGGCTGCTACATTTTTATTCAGCTCATTACAAAATTTAAGCAGATTATTGTAGGTTCCACTTACCTCTATTGCAACACCTAACTCCTTGGTTTTTGGTAGAGATTTCTGTAAATCCATATTCAGCAGCTTTAGATTGTAGTTAGACACAAGCTTAGTTACCTTTGCTGAAAGCTCATCATCTGTTTTAGGACTGCTGAATAGCTGAGAAAAATATACTTTATTGTCTTTAATCGTTTTATTAAGTTTTTTAGTTAGTGTAGCTAGATCAGCTGATGCCTGGCTATGTTTTGCTAGCTGAATATCATAGAGAGTCTGGTTATCTAATTTTCCAAATATTAAATAAATCAAGACAAATGATGTAATGAATGCCAATGCAATAAACACTCCAACTTTATTGCCATTCTTGAACGAGGACTTTAACAAACCTACCAAGTCTGATGGTGTTAAAGTTTTAAGATCAATCGATGTTTTTTTATCTTCAGCCATTTTTAGTTTACTTTATATCAAATGCAATTTCAAAGGTACTCAATGTATCGGTTCCCTTGGGTGATTTAATGTTTAAAAGCTCCACATTATCGAACCTCTTCCCAAGCGAAGAAATTATATCATAGGACAGTCCCGGGTCATTAGCCAAAACTGTTAGTAATGACTTCTCACCTCTTAAATGACTAACATCCGTAACATAAACTCCTCGAGGAAACCCTGAAGCATATCCAATATTGAGCATTTTATAATTTACCTCACCGGAATCTTTTGTCCATCTTAGGAGGTCTTTATACTGTTTATTTTGCTTAGCTAAGTCGCCTTGAGCTGAGTTAGCACTTTTCGTCATTGTCGCAATTTCTGATTCAGAGGGGATGTTAACAACCATATAACCAAAAATCGCAGCTGATAACACAAAAAGTGTAGCTGAAATAATACTTAGCTTTGTCATTAACGACGAGCTGGAATGTTTCTTTTTTTCTTTTTTAATTCTATCTTCTCGATCTGGTAATAAGTTAATGTTAGATACAGCTGTAACAAACTTGTAATAACCAAAAACATCAAGCTGTCTAGTAGCAAGACCTAAAGAAACAGATAGTGAGGATTGGTTCTTTTCAGTTTCAATGCGAGATTTAAGCTGAGGTGGAATGCGTACATATTTGAATGGTTCGATAGGGACAACCTTATACTCTATGATTTCCTTCTTCAGCCTTTCAAAAAATAATTGTGAATTGGATAGCGAACTGGTCACCTGAACCTTGTCAAGTCCAGGCACCCCGCTTTGCTTAATAAAAGCCGACAAAGCTGTGCGTATTTGAGATGCCAGACGATCAAATAATTCGTCTGTTAATGCTTTTCCACCCTCCAATAATGCCGTTGTGTCACCGTCTGAAACATAGATGTCGTATATGAAGGGAAGGTCATCATGCATACAGACAACATAGTTTTCCGTGCCGCTTATTTCTAATAGCACCTGTGTTTTTGAACCCTCTGACTCATCATACGTTTTTAAAATGTTTCTTAAAGCAAAGCAACGTACATCAACAATGAGTGGGTCAAAGCCAGCCCTCCTTACTAGGTCGCAATTCTTTTCAATCTCTGATATTTTTGAGGCAACGAAGAGTATAGATAAGGTATTCTTTTCTCTGTTTTTTCTTATAGTTTGCCAGAAAATGGAATATTCAGACTGGTCTCCAGGAAGCTCAATTGATGCCTCCCATAAACTTCCGTTGTCGGTTGCTTCTTTTAGCTCGGCATCATCCAGATATGGTATTTGAATAACCTGAACAATGGCGGCGTTTACTGGGAGGGATATTGCGGCGTTATCAGTATCGAACTTCTGCTCAAGCTTTATAGTCCTTAGTAGGTTAACGATCTCTTCATTTCTTGCACTCTCACTAGAAAAATCCTCGTCAATAATTTTCGTACTAAGCTTGTAAAGAGACCATTTTTTTTCTTTCTTTTTTAGACCGATTGCTCTTACGTAAGAATGCGATATATCTATACCCACAATGTCCTGCTGGACAGGTTCAGAGGTTGGTGCACCCTTAAATAGACTTCCAAAGTTTGATAATTTTAATTTCTCCAACAATTTCCTACCCCTTACATACTAATTCTTAGTAGAATAGTACCCCATTATCAATAACTTAAACAAGGTATCTTTAATACTTTCTTTAATATCACCTTATTAATTGAGTGTTATTAGTACATTTATCGTTTTTTACGATTGCTAATAATTACCAGACACCTCTCTCCAGGATTTGATTTTAATCCCTGGTGTAGCAGAGGATGGTGCAGCTACTGTAGAACTACCTATCTTCAATATATTGTCTAAACTAGACACCCCAATTAACGCGGCCGAATCTTCCCCCTTGCCTTCCAAAGTTTTCCCTGTGGCTAGGTTACTGACGCCTACATAAATATTGCCTTTAATATCGAGTACGGGCGATGTCGTGAGCCCAGCTCCAATAGCAATTGTAGTGACTGCTCCCCCGCAACCGTTTGCTAGCTTAATGGTTTCACCAGAACCGTATGCTGGGCAGCTTTTGTCTTCGGGACGGTACACAGTAAAGTAAACATCCTTGTTAGCGACAATGGCACGCCCAATGACCCTCTGGTTATCCGTACCATCTCCTACAGGGGCATCGGATAAAGTCGTCTTGGATTGAATACCACTGTGCCAGCCGGGAACATCCGTTAGACTACACACTTCTGTATCAATATTAACCATGCCCGCACTAGCGATGTTCTTGTTAGTTCCTGTTAGGGTTAAATCGGTCCCCGGCCAATCTAAATCTTTAAGTCCATATATACGGTTATTGATCGATGCAGACCGCCTTTGAATGTGTGCTTGGTCACCTGTGCCGAAATATTGAAATAAGTAAGTCCCTACACTTATGTCGCTTGACTCAACCATTGTTGCGGCCATCTGATTGTACCCAAACCGATCATTTACGACACTCCCCTCAGTCTTAAACATCAGGCTGAGCGTGTACATCGAGCTATCATCCTCAATTAGTGCTGTTTTACTTAAGTCTAGCTTCCATACTTGACCCTGTAGATCAGGAAAATAGGCAATGCCTCCATAGTAGGCTAAGGCTTCCTTACCTACTGGAACGGCTGCACGGTCTGGTGTAACTACTGACATATGAGCAGTCACACCATTAGGTATATCAGAGCTTGCGTCAGGAGTAACAGTAACAATTTTAATCACATTCCCCCCGTTGAACTTAGGCACTGTCGTACCCAAAACCGGGTCGCTAAAAGTAGCCTCCGATGGTTCGAAGTCTAATACGTAAACATAACTGCCTATATCAGTGGTGGTACCGCCGGCATAACCCGCACCAAATACCATGGTATAGCGCTGATTGAATGTAGAATCTGAAGCATCCTTGATTGGCATGAGCATGATAGTAGGCCGCGCCCAAGTATCGCCTATCTTTGAATAGTTCATATTATCAGGAGCTGCAGCGTAATTATAGGTCTGCTTGTAACCCGACTCACTCCAGTAACTTACTTGTTTATTTTTATAGTCATTATCAAAAGTAAATAAATGTTTTGGTACATCAGGATCGGTAATGTCGAGTACATAGTAACCCTTACCACCCCACCCCAAACCACCTATTAACAAGGTTTTCCACTCGCTGCTGGCTTTAATAAATATATCCTTAACAATAATTGGACCATCTACCAACCACTGAGTGACACTTTGACCAGAAAGGCCTTCCATTTTCCTTAATTTAGGGAGGATAGACGGTGGAATAAACCCCCATAAATGATTAAGGTCACTATCAAATGCATGGAGCATGCCATCATTAGATCCGACATATAACCGGCCTTCACGATCCTTCCATGTGTCCTTAAAAGCAGTATAACCATTCTTGCCTCTAAAGTAGGCTTCGGTATAAGTGCCCGATCCTGAAGTGGCTGCTGATGGTGAGCCCACATACACTACGTCCGCATGGAAAGTGTCAGCAAAAAAACTTTGTCTTACTGATCCCGGGTCTTCGCCGTATGCATCCCAGCCTCTAACAAAATCTATAAGATTTAATGTGTCACCGGACGACACTTCACCGGCGCAATTATAAAACAGCTCATCAAGGTTATTTGTTCCACCAGCGGCGGATGAGGGGAGAAAGTTATTAACACTTAACCCAGCGACTAACCCTCTTGTGGTGGTGATAGTACTAGTGCTTCTTCTAAAGGGCGTGCCATCCCCTGGGCAATTAGGGTCATAACCTACAGTCCATATATTACGGCCCATCCCTGTAGCAAGCGCTGCTGGCGTATTATTCTGGAATGAAGTATAGAGTTCACTTTTGCCGCCTAAGCCAACACCCCTTGCTGCAAGTTTTGTTTTTGCTGATTTTGGAGCAGAATCTACAAAAGACCCATCGGATTCCAGAGAATATTTTAGAATATCTCCTTGCCATTGATGGTTGTTACGGTAGGTAAACACTGCTTGATACGCAGCATTGTTTGCAATTACTGGGCTAGCGTAGGTCTGTATCTTCGTCTCATCCGTTAATTCACCGGAGGGAATAATAGCAGTTTTGATGGGCAATGTTGGCGCCAAGGCAGTGCCACTAACTCCCTTGAAGCCAAATCCGAATGCCACATCGCTAATCCCATACGTTCCATTTGCTTCGCCAATAGAATACACAGCCGCCCCCTCAAGGCTAAGCGCAGCCTCCATGGTCTCTTTGTTCTTGGCTGCCCCATAGTAAGTTATGAAGTTATGATTCTCACCACACGACAAATCTCCGAATTCAAAGGTAAAGGTTGCGCCGTGATCAGCTGGGCCTGCTCGCTCATAGTCTGTATTAACTACGCCCGACTTTGGCCCCCTAGTGTGGCTCCTACTAGAGTTAAAAGGGTTGCCATTCATGAAGCCATTATTACCGGAATACTTAACACGCGGTTTAGTTGCACTCCCTGCTGATGCAGTCACTCCCCCAATTGTCACTCTTTCACTAAATTCACTATCAGGTATATCCCAATCCATACTCCGGTTGTAGCGTACATCGGTAATCGATTGGCCACTAATATTGGTTATAGTGACCACTGCTTCAAATAATTTATCTGTTGCGAGAGGTGAAGGGCCGTAAACATGTCTAATTTGAAGCGCTGGAACACCAGCGCTATCATTGACAGTGGTCACTGACTCGATACTAGATAAGTCATAAGTAAAGTTTACTACCTTGACGTTAACTATGCCGCTAGAAGCATTAGCATAACCGTAGAATTGCCTCCCATAACTATCAATACCACCCGCCCCCCAACCTTCACATTGGCAACCAGGGGCAATAGCGTCATACCATTTTGAGGTGGCAATTGGGTCAGGGCCTGACCAATCCCCATTGGCCCTTGGGCTTCCTACCGGGAACTTATAAGCCACACCTGTGTAGGAGGCATTTTTAGCAATATTGGGGCCACCGTCTTCCTCTTTAGACGTATTCAGGTGCCCTTCTGGGTTAACTCCTAAAGCAATTTTTTGCTCTGATCCGGTAGTTGAGTTATAGATGATCTTACCGGGGAGTCTGGCACTTGCATGAAATGCAAAAACGGCCTGGCTGTTAAAAGCTAATAGTACGGTAAAAATAATAAAAAATTTCATATTGCCATACCTTACATTATTTAAATTGTATATTGAAGCAGTATCTCTACCTTACCCCGGCTTGACCCTGCTTCCCAGTTGGTCTTGTCTATAACAGTTCCACCTAACAAAGTCGGTGTGTTGAAAATTCCCTCAGCTACTACCTTAATAATATAAGTAACAGCGCTAGCAGCGCCACTGCCATCATAGGCCGCCACTGAGCCAGCCTCAGACCCAATCCCAGATGCACCCTCGCCTGCAGAGGATTCTTCTGCTAGAACAGTAATGATAACTGAAGTGCAAGCTGACTTATTCGTTCGTACTTTAAATTTATCTGTACGCGTATCTGATACCTTACCAGTGTCGTCTGTCAAACTTTTCCCGTACAAAATGCCACCCTCTGCAGCGATATCTGTTGTTACGCCGACACCCGAAGCTGCCCATGTTGTTCCTCCTGGAGTCAGAAGCCACCCAATAGCCTGGTCAACGCACGTCTCAGCAGCCTTCATCGCTATCGGTTTTTGTGTTACAGAAGCGCTTAGGTCTGCATGATTATTTACGACCATAATCACGGCAGAGGCCATCATGGTTAAAGACAGCATGAGTAATAAGGTTAGAATTAAAGTCATACCCCTCTGTTCTAATGAGTTAAGTTTAAGGGACGATGGAGACATTATTAGCCCTCGTGATAAACTTATAGTCTTTAGTGATAACTGTATCTTTCCCCTCAATTACACTCGGAGCCTGAACCGCCATCTCAACCTGTAAAGCCTGAAATACCTCAAAAAAAGTACTGTCTGCAGCGCCTGTTTTAGCGTTTAGTCCTAACACTTGGAAGGTAGTCACCTTGTCAAGAATTGGCTCTCCTTTACCATCATCTGCGGTATAAAGAGAAGTAGAGCTACCGACCAAGCAGCTGGTAACTGGTGTGGTGCACTCCCGCCAGTCTCGCTTCAAAACCTGGCGCACTTCCCCAGTAAGGCTAGAGGTGTAAGGCTCAATGTAGTAATGAATCAGTGCACGGTAAAGTGTCCCGTCATTCTTATACGCATCATATACAATCTTGAAATCAGACGCCGCAGTTGCACCATTAACGTTTTGAAATACCTCAGCTTTAATTACAGGAGGGTTATCAGCTGCATAAGCCCTGAACCCAGCCAGGCTAATATCGGCTTGCATTAAGTCAATAACCCTTAACACATCTCTATCAATAGAGATCCTTTGGTTAATAGCCTTGTATTGCGTTGCAAAGTGAGTGTAACCTGCAATTGCTCCTGCAACCACAATCGATGAAACCGCTAATGCCACAAGCATTTCAACCAGGGTAAAACCCTCGTGCTGACCAATCCTGTAGGCGCTCAATTCAATCAAAGCTGACCCTGCCTTAATCGCCGCGAGAAGTATGATCGCACTAAGTTCTGCCCATCCATACCACCATCGACTATCAAGCTGACATCGACGTAAAGGTCGGCCCCTTCCATTACGACGCTGACCATTCGCTCCTCTCCTGAATACCCAGAAAAAGGCCCCACCTGCTCTTTAAGGTCATTGCACCAGTGGTATTTATAATTGGGGACGTCAGTAGTGGCATAGACGGTGCAATCGCTTATGCTTCCATTATAAAGCGCTGGGACACTAAAAGGATTGATGGCAGTATTTGTATTGGTTCCCTCATTTGCTATTGTTTCAACAATTCGGTTTGCCATAAGGTTAAGGAACATTTTCTTTTGTGTGTTTATAGAAGTTTGTTGCGCAATGCCGAATAACAAGAACAGGCCTGCAAAACTGACACCAAACATTACCATAGACACAATGGCCTCAATTAAGGTGAATCCGGCTTGGCACCCCCCTTTTTTTGGCCTGTTATCGCAGTTCAATCCAGCTCTCACTTGATTTACTCCATTTATATTTTTGTACAAAAGCCGTAGCTGAGTTTACGGTAACCTTAAATGCAGAGTAATTCACTTTATCAGAGACTCCTGATACTTGGTAAGTAAGCTCACTTGACCATGACGATGCCTTACCATTCGCCAGGAAAATAACATTTGTTCCATCGACACAATTAGAAAATATATTTCCTGACAGAATATTTACATCTTTGCTTTCCATTATAGCAGCAACATAACCAGAATCTAAGGCAGTCGTTGAAGTTTGGATAAAGTCAGAGATGGTGTAGGTAAGCTTGTTGGGTGCTTCACATTTCAAGGCCGCTGTACCGTTTACAACCCTTACTTTAGCCTTCAAGTAATCAATGGCGCCAGACAAGGCATAGAAGTCTTTTTCAATATTCTTCTCTATTCTCCACTTGCCTATTACGGGTGTAACGAATGTGCTTACCACTAACAGGATGCCGACAACAGTTAACAGCTCCAGAAGGGTGAATCCTTTTTGATTAGATTCAGCAGGCTGGCTTAACAAGCGTAAAGCGTCAGCTATTGTGAAGCTGAAGATGCACATTCTTTAACGTATTCTTCTAAATTCATTATAAAAGTATTAGTAGTGAAACTTTTATCGCCCCTAACTTTTGGAATCCACTTTGTGGATATGTAGCGCCTTACCTTTAGAAATTTCGTTGAATTATTGACAACTATATTAAGCTCCCTAGAATCATTTGTAGACATCAGTGCTTTCGTCGCATCCATAAGCGCATCAGTACATTGGTGCTCAATCTGCGTTTCTGCGATAGCACTTTGCTCCAAAGTAACTGTGACAATCAATGCCAGTAATAATTTATAGTACATAGAAGAACCTCATCATTGGTAACGAGTATAAATACAAATTAGTATAAACTATCAAAGCAGATAACACTAAAAAAGGCCCAAACGGCAACATAGAGGTCATCTTGTATTTACTTCCTAAGACAAGCATGATTCCAGTAAAGAAAATAGCCAGGACAGAAGATATTATAATAATGGGCATCAGGCTCATAACACCAAACCAACTACCTAGGCCGGCTAGCAATTTAATATCACCTCCCCCAAAGCCATCGCGCTTTCGCCATAATCTATATATAAAGTTAACTAAAAAGAAACTAAGGAAGCCAAATATACCGCCAATAATTGATGTTATGAAATCTATCCCCGTCAGTCCAAAATAGCTAAAAAATAGACCAAAACCAATCAAAGCGTAGTTAAGGATATCCGGTAAATAAAAACTCTGAAGGTCAATGAAAAATAGCAATATCATTATAGAAAAAAATGTTGTCCATACAAAAGTTTCTGCGGTAAAGCCATATTGCCAATAACTGTAGGTGAAGAATAGCATGGTAATTACTTCCACAATTACATAGATTGGGCTGATTAATGTGCGACAAAACCTACACCTCCCTAATAAGAATAACCAGGAAAGCACTGGAATATTATCAAACCAGGAAATCGACTGCTTACAGGAAGTGCAGTGAGACCCGGGGTAGGAAAGATAAGTTAGAAGGGACTTTTTTGGAAAGTTACCGCTGAGGTTATGATCTAGGGCCCGGGGTAAACGATAGATAACAACATTAAAAAAACTTCCAAAAATCAAACCAAATCCGCTGAAAATTATAATGAAACCGAGGGTCATTACAATTGTTACCAGGTAGTCTCTGCAGCATCCGCTCCGTCTTTTTTAACTTTGCCGAGTTTGTGGTTGATACTAAACCATTTAGAGCTATCCGCCCTGCTAATAGCCTTAACTATAAAGTTTTTCCCTAGCATTGGCGTTCCAGAGCCCGGACATGCATCCGAAGTCTCACCGGTTATTTCAAAATAGAAAAAATTTGTTGCAGTAGTGTCGATTGGAGTGGTGTCGCTTTCTGCCAATGTGCTACCAAATAAGTATTGGTTTATTGCAGGGCCCTTATCTACCCCTGTCCCGGTAGCCACATAACAAAAATTATCCTGGTAATAGTTTTTTTGCATTAATGCAATAGATTGCAGCGTACTTCTTGCGACGTTATCCCTTGCATCAGAAACGTAACCTGAATAGGCTGGTATCCCTACTGCGGCTAATATACCAATTATAGCGATTACCACCATTAACTCGATGAGGGTAAAACCTGCAAAATTATGCTTTAGTCGGTTCATTATGAAGGCCCGTCAGACGGGTCAATTCGTTTTGATGCAACTAAGTCTTTAAGGGAGTTGGTCAACAGCATTTGACCTTCTGCCTTACCCATTTGCATGGTATTTTCAATCTGAAACACCTTCCCGTCACGAATTAGACTTTGAATGGCGGTATTGCAAATCATAATTTCAAAGGCTGCGACACGGCCTGGCTTATCTATTGTCTTAAGCAACCTTTGAGTTATAACGCAACGTAATGTTTGCGCTAACTGTGACTGAACCTGGCTTTGTTGTTCTGGTGGGAACGCATCAATGATACGCGTAATGGTAGATGGCGCACTGTTCGTATGAAGCGTTCCAAACACTAAGTGACCAGTTTCAGCCGCGGTTAATGCCAGTTGTATGGTTTCTAAATCCCTTAGCTCACCAACGAGAATAACATCCGGGTCTTCTCTTAGTGATGCCCTTAATGCATTAGTAAAGCTTTTGGTATCCCGCCCAACCTCTCGCTGAGTCATGACAGAAGATTTTGACTGGTGCTCAAATTCAATCGGGTCTTCTATGGTAATGATGTGACCTTTATGTGTCTGATTAATCACATCAATTAGCGCGGCCAAGGTTGTGCTTTTCCCAGACCCAGTCGGGCCAGTAACCAGTACCAGTCCTGTTTCAATAGAGGGGATTGTTCTTATAAACGCAGGTAAATCAAGCTCATCAAAGGTAGGAACCTTGGATTCAATTTTCCGCATGATCAGTGCTGGCTTTGTCCTATCCATAAAGGCATTAACCCTAAATCGGGTTTCGCCTTTTGCAATAGCAAAATCAGCATCTTTATGAGTTAAAAACTCATCATAATCCTCTTCATCCATAACCTCTCTAAGAAAGGCGTGGATATGAGCTTCTTCGACAACATGGTCAAGCATAACCATGTCACCCATTTCGCGGTAGGCGATGCCTTGATCCGAATGAATATGTATATCGGAAAGCTTGGTCTTATCGCTAAGCTCTAATAGTAATGGCCAAAGCATCTACTACCCCTATCTATAATTAATGTATTACGTTCAGTATTACTCGTTAACACCAATTTCTTGAGATAGAATCTCGTTTGTGCCTTCACCTGTTTGGGTGCCGATATTAATGGTTAAACGCATTGCAACAGTACTTGTAGAGCTTTCCGTAATTGCCATAAAACCCATATGCTCTAGAGAAGTGGTTGCGATAGTTGACGCTGTCGCTGCTGAAGCAATATCAGTGGCACCAATAATTACACCTTGTCTTGGGTTATATGGATTTTTAAACTTGTCCCATAAAATCTGTCTAAAGTATCCCATGGCAGCATCTCTACCACCAGTTGCTGAGCCTACTGGACAAACAACAGACATTGAATAAGTAGCATTCAGTGCATCAACAAAAGAAAGAGTATTGTCATTACCATTACACTTTGAAATTTCCGCCATCAAAAAAGCTTTGGCATTAGTAAAGTTAGCTTTTGCTGAGTTATATTTTGCTTTCTGCTGAAAACCCTGGTAGGCCGGCACACCAACGGCAGCCAAAATACCTAAAATCGCAATAACCACTAGCAATTCAATTAAGGTAAAACCTTTTTGTGACTTAAAAATTTTATTCATTACTGACTCCACTTGTACAAAAAATGTCGCTTAAAGACGATGATGAATATTATCACTGTATGCCTCAAGTTTACAATACTAAATTTAATTTAATCAAAAAAACAATTCATTCTAAATGGGATCAGTAACCACCTATGCCTAACGAAGCGAGTCTCCTAAAGTGCTCAAAAATCCACCCTAAACATCTTAGAGTCGCCAAAGTAGGCTTGCAGGTCTTAGTTACAGCCTTAAAGCCTCCAGACCTTACTTGAGCTTGATAACTGTAATTACTCCTCACTCTTACAGATACCATACAAACCTCTTTAAAGAACTTCTTTGAAGTTCGGTGTGGCACATCTGTGGCTTAACAGCAATAAGTACAATGCTAATGAATATGTTTAAAATAGACTAAACAACTATTTATAATAGACAAAAAATGGTGCCCCCGGCGCGATTCGAACGCACGGCCTTCCCCTTAGGAGGGGGACGCTCTATCCAGCTGAGCTACGAGGGCAATATGATGTGTTTTACTAAATTTAGAATAGTAAATGATAATTATAAAGTGTTACGACAGAATTAAACACTTAGGGCTTGCATTACTCATGCATTATTATGCACTTATTGACAGAGTTGGAATGCGATGCTTATTGCGGGTCAGACTATTGCTGTCAGCCAATCCTGAAGAGAGGGTTAGGCTTGTAATCCGCTTTCATAAATAGGGAGTGAGTTATTACTTAATGGATTCTGCTCAACACATAAGGTTTCAATAATTTCAGGCGCCGCTGGCTTAGAGAATTAATAACCTTGTCCATAATCACAGGCTACTGCAAACAATAGATGACGCTGTTCAAGGCGTACCTCTTCCCATCGATGGCCACGTTTTGTAGGTGAAACCTCATCGCGGTAGCGAACGATTAGTTCGCGCAGTCGGTGCTTGTTGGTCGGCTTGGTATTAATGTCATCGAGAAGCCGGCCCTCACGGACGGCCCCAAGTAACAGCTTCTCGCCTGGTGCTAAATGCCTTGGTTTCCCGAAACAGTAACGGGGTATTTCGCAGAGGGTGCTATTTCGATTCTAGCCATTTGTGTGTAATGAAGTGTGTAACGTAAGAACTCAATACCACCACTTACTACGCAAAACAACTTTAAATCACCACATATAAAATGGGTGCTGTATAACGAAAAAGCCCTGCAAACACCGAGTTTACAAGGCTTTTAGGTGTAGTTTTTTGGTGCCCGGGGCCGGAATCGAACCGGCACGCCGTTAAAAGCGAGGGATTTTAAGTCCCTTGTGTCTACCAATTTCACCACCCGGGCAGGTGACTAGTTCTTAATCAAAACAAGAAAATTCTAAGAAGTCTGGTAACTGATCCTTCATTGCGGAGCGTATTCTAACACCTTGCAGTGCATTTTATAAGAGGTAATTTGTCTTTTTTAGCCAGTTAAGCAAAAAATATTTTAAATAGTTTGAGCCGTTAAAAAAGGAGGCCGCAACCTCCTTTTTAGCAACGCTGTTGTAAATTTATTTTTGTCTTACTAACTCTACACGTCGGTTAGTACTGTTACCTGTTTTTGGGTTATTTTCTACAACTGGCATATCAAATCCATAACCTTTCACAACCAGGCGGCTACGATCAATGCCTTTTTTAACTAAATAGTCCGCAACGGCCTGAGCACGCTTCTTAGATAAATTCAAGTTATAAGCTGCTTTAGATGTATTTCTTCTATCTGTATGGCCAGCAACTTCAACCTTAGCATCACCCCACTCTTTTAATACTTTAATTGCATTATCTAACACAGGGAATGATGAAGGTTTGAGTCTTGCGCTGCTTGCTTCAAACTCGACAGGTGGCTTTACTGTATCACCTAAGACAATTGTTTCCTTCTGAGGAATCAATTTACCTTCTGCTTTGATTGCCGCAGCAAGTAAAGCATTTTTATCCATGGTAAGCATCTCCGGACCAGCAGACTCACAGATTGCGTAGTTTTGATTACCTTCAGGCTGGCTGATTTCAGGTAAATCTTCGCGCACAATACCGACAAAAGTCAAAACCAACGCAGAACACCACGGCTTCAACACGCTAAGATACTATTTTTTTGCACACCACTCTCACCATGAGGTTTTAGCACCTAATTTGTAGATTCACGCCCACAACAACCCATAGACCTACTATTTAAACACTACATTTTGTGTTTCCTTTCATTCTTATAGGTGATGCTGAATGCAACGCATCAGCTGCTCCGCACTCATGGTCAGCATGGCAAACATTCAATGTGCATGTACCTTGAAATGCCCCCACACTTGACGCAAGCCGTAACAATCTTTAAGCAATGTATTAGGGCGCTCTGCACCTGAGCGAGCTATGTACCAATACGCATCATGCGGTTCGAACGCACGCTTAACAACACCGTGAGGGTTCTGGTCAAATAAAGGGATGTGCCCGCAACTTCGCGACTACGCATATAGTTCATCACTGCAATACGCCGCATCGCCCAGCCCATAAAAATACGTCACCTTTTGTTTACTCAACTGCGATTACGCGATGGCTGGTGGTAAATCGTGTAATGACGGACTAGTGGTGAGTACGATAACCGTCACGCCGCAATCGATAATGTCTAAATACAGCTTGTAGCTGTGCCAGCTTTATTTATACCTGCTGGCATTGGTATTGGCACTGTAAGCGCATGCGGTGGGGAGTTAGGCGATAGGTTGAGCGGCGGCTTGCGGGCGTTAGGTTTATATGGCAGAGAAGGCCGCGAGCGCTGGGGTGGAGCCTTTATCTGGGCGACCTTTACGTTTGGACTTAGGGAAGGTGGTTGCCGCAGAGTTTTATGATGTTGGCAGCACTACAGACGCGGACTTTGGTTTAACGGACGTTTAACGCATCACAATCGCGGTGCTGTTACGACTAATGGTACCGATGTTTGTCCAGTAAGTGCGGCTTGCACCATGGTTGCATGTACTTTGTCGGCGATGTCGTCTATGGTGAATTGTGCAAATGCACGGCTGAATGTAGATTCGCTGGGTAGTTTGTGCCGTGCCAAGAAGCCGAAAATGCGACATAACTTGCTGTCGATACTTAATCGTTCTTTTAGTGCTGCGGTGCATTGCATGCCAGTACGGCCTTGATATAGTAAGTTCTTGCCATGCTGGCGTGGCCGGACTATTTTTTCATCCCTTGAATTGAGGTTTATTTAACTTGTGAGGCGGCTTTTGCAAGCGCCTTAATTGATTACCCCTTTAATCTTAAAATGCGTATTTATGTGTCACCGTCATAGCATTTACTTATCTCGCTTAAAAATTAGCAACGCCAGCATTGTCATTCAAAATGAGGTTCGGACTGAAAAAGCAATCTAATGCTAGGATTGTTTTTCACAATCAAAAGGAGTCGGGAACGGTGGCTATAGGCAAGAGCCAAATGTGCGCTGGCCTAAAGCGTTTTGATAATCCTGACTAGCACGCTTTAAAGCTACGCAGCTTAAAACAAAAACCAGGACATTAGCATTAGCTAAAAAATCCCCATTTTCTTAATACTGGAGCGGGAAACGAGACTCGAACTCGCGACC
>JAPKBG010000017.1 GCA_028823485.1 Methylophilaceae bacterium
CTGCAATTTTATTGTAGGTGTTTTGGTAGTTTTCCGGCGTCGGAGACAAGTATTGCTTAGTTAGCTGCAGCAATGTGTGTTTAGCGATTTCAGAAGATGAGAGGCTTTGTTCCATAGGTAATATCGAAAACAGGTAAAAATGTTGTCTTAATGGATAAGACAGAATACAAAATAATACTGACGTTTTATATGTTGATAAGCGGGATATAACAGTGGTTATTTATGTGATTGAACCTTGTGTTAATAGACGATGGAGTGGCTTTTGTTAGGCTATCTGATTAACAAGTGCTATTAAATCAACATCTAATGTGTGTAGGTTTGATATACTAAGACTATATTATTAATCGAACAACCTCAAAGATATGGCAAAACAAGCTTCCAAACTAGCTATAAGTGAAACAGATAGTGACGATAGTCAGCCTTTACGGGCAAGAGGTATTTATTTATTACCAAACTTGTTTACATCAGCAGCTTTGTTTTCAGGCTTTTTTGCGATTGTAAGTGCGATGAATTTTAAATATGAGCAAGCTGCAGTTGCTATATTTGTCGCGATGGTGCTGGATGGTTTGGATGGACGCGTTGCGCGGATGACGAATACACAAAGTCCATTTGGAGCAGAGTACGATAGTTTGTCAGATATGGTGTCATTTGGTGTTGCGCCAGCGTTAATTATTTATGTTTGGGCGCTTAAGCCACTGGGAAAAATTGGTTGGATTGCGGCATTTGTTTACTGTGCTTGCGCGGCGTTAAGGCTGGCAAGGTTTAATTCAAAAACTGAAGACCCAACGCAAGATAAACGCTTTTTTCAAGGCTTGCCTAGCCCAGCAGCAGCGGCCTTGATAGCGGGTTTTGTTTGGGTGTCTTATGAGTATGGCATTACTGGACGTGAGATATTTTTTGGTGCCATTAAAATGCAATGGCTGGCTTGGGGTTTGACCGTGTTTGCAGCATTATCTATGGTCAGTGATTTAGCTTTTTATAGTGGCAAAGAAATTAACTTGAAGAAAAGTGTGCCATTTGTGGCGATTTTAGCCATTATGCTGGCTTTTGTTTTGGTCTCCTATAGTCCACCAGAAGTGTTGTTTACTGTTGTATTCGTGTACGCTTTGTCAGGTTATTACCTGTGGATTAAATCAAAACTTAAAAGCAAAGCGTTCGCATAATAGCGGCATTACTACTGCAGGTTGACGAATGCAGATGAAAAAGTTAAAAAACTATTTATAATAAACTTATGTTGAATCATTTCACATCTCAAGCAATCAATACCCCATCAGGTTTGTTACACACAAGCCTAGGACTACTCCTGCGCGTCAGCGCACACTAAATATACCCCCACAATTAAAGTTACTCTTACCTCGTGCATACGCTATGCAACGGGTAAAAACCATTTATAATCTAATGCATTGATTAGGAATACATGATGAAACAAGACCAAGTAATAATATTTGATACTACTTTACGTGATGGCGAACAAAGCCCAGGGGCTGCCATGACGAAAGAAGAAAAAATTCGCATTGCGCGCCAATTAGAAAAACTAGGCGTGAATGTGATTGAGGCAGGCTTTGCTGCGGCAAGCCCTGGTGATTTTGATGCGATTCAAGCCGTTGCCGGTTTAATTACCAAATCAACGGTTTGCTCACTTGCGCGTGCTAGTGAAAATGATGTGCGTCGAGCCGGTGAAGCAATTACGCCGGCCATGCAACATGCAGAAAAAAATGGACGTATCCATACCTTTATCGCGACCAGTAAAATCCACATGGAAAACAAATTGCGCATGACGGAAGACCAGGTGGTTGAACGTGCGGTGCAAGCGGTGAAGTGGGCGTTGGAATACACGCCAGATGTGGAATTTTCAGCAGAAGACGCTGTGCGTTCCGAGATGGATTTTTTAGTTCGTATCTTTGATGCAGTCATCGAAGCCGGTGCAACGACGATTAATGTGCCTGACACTGTCGGCTATAGCATTCCAGAACCTTGGGGTGAACGTATGGCAACGTTGATTAAGCGGGTTAAAAACGCAGATAAAGTGGTGTGGAGTACGCATTGCCATAATGATTTGGGTATGGCCGTTGCTAACTCATTGTCTGCAGTAGCCAATGGTGCACGCCAGGTGGAATGTACGATTAATGGTTTAGGTGAGCGTGCAGGCAATGCGAGTTTAGAAGAGGTCGTGATGGCGATTAAAACACGTCAAGATTACTTTAATTTAACAACTCGAATTGATGCGACACAAATTGTACCTGCATCTAAGTTAGTGTCGACGATTACGGGTTATCCCGTGCAGCCTAATAAAGCGATTGTTGGTGCCAATGCATTCGCACATGAAAGTGGTATTCACCAAGATGGCGTATTGAAGCATAGGGAAACTTATGAAATCATGCGCGCTGAGGATGTGGGTTGGAATGCTAATAAATTAACCTTAGGCAAGCTCTCTGGCCGTAGTGCTTTCAGATCGCGCTTAAAAGAGCTTGGTATTGAGTTGAGCAGTGAGGATGCCTTAAATACAGCCTTTGCAAGCTTTAAAACATTAGCTGATAAAAAGTCAGAAATCTTTGATGAAGATTTACATGCTTTAGTGAGTGATGAATTTGTCAGCGAGACAAGTGACCACTTTAAGTTAGTGTTTTTGCAGGTTGCTTCGCAAACGGGCGAAGTCCCTCACGCTGTGATTACACTTTCTGATGATGGGGTTGAAAAAAAGGCGGAAGCCGATGGTGGCGGCCCTGTTGATGCGACATTTAAAGCAATTGAAAATATTGCTAATAGTGGTGTAGAGCTACAGCTTTATTCTGTCAACAATGTAACCAAAGGAACAGATGCACAAGGTGAAGTGACCGTGCGTTTATCCAAAGGTGGACGCATTGTGAATGGGCAAGGCGCGGATACGGATATTGTGGTTGCTTCGGCGAATGCTTATTTGAATGGGTTGAATAAGCTATACACCAAGTCCGAAAAACTCAACCCCCAGTTGTAGCAATCGATTAAAGCTTGCGCCGATAACGGCGTTGCTTGAACTTGCCGTACTACTTAGTACTGTCTGCGTTCAAGTGACTTTTTCTCACACAAGCTTTAAACTCATTGAGAAATTTAGCTATTCAGAAAGCTGGCGAATGATTTCAGAAGTAATTCTTAACATTAGTTGTCTAGTTAAGGAAGAAGATGCTAATTCAGGCATCCTCTTTATTAGCCATTGACTCAATTGAATCCAATTGATTTTTTTTAAACATTTGTCATCGCTTAATAATTTAAAGCGACACTTAATATATTTCATCAAGTTTCATTTCATGCAATGTTTAGATAGTAACTGACGGCGAGTTACAACAAAAAAATGTTAGTTAAGGTATAAATGCCCAATAGCAAACAAACACTATTAATCGTTATCGCATTGTTATGCACCTACTTTATCTGGGGCTCAACTTATCTCGCGATACGCTTTGGTATAGAAAGCTTCCCCCCATTTTTAATGGCAGGTGTGCGATTTACTTTGGCAGGCGTTATTCTCTACACTGTGATGCGATTCATGGGGAGCAAGAATCCAACTTTATCAGAGTGGAAGGGTGCGTCGATTGTGGGTTTGTTGTTGCCAGCATTGGGCAATGGCACCGTCTGTTATGTACAACAAACAGTGAGTTCTAGTGTGGCGGCTTTAGCGATTGCGACTGCACCTATTTGGATGGCGATTTTTTCTAGTGTGTGGGGTCATTACATTACTCGACAAGAGTGGGTTGGTATTTTTCTCGGTGTGCTGGGGATTGGCTTGTTGAATTTAGGCGGCAGCTTGCATGGAGACTATGTTAGCGCACTGTTATTGATTTTTGCGGCAGCTAGTTGGTCATTTGGATCGATTTGGGGAAAGCACTTGCCGATGCCTGAAGGGTTGATGGGTGCTGCATGCCAAATGATCTCTGGCGGTATTGCTTTGATGATAGCAAGTACTTACTTTAATGAGTCTTGGCCCGAGAATATATCAGCTAAATCTTGGGGTGCGATGTTGTTTTTAATCGTGCTTGGTTCTATCGTTGCTTACAGTGCTTTCCAATATTTACTTAAAGCTGTGCGGCCTTTGATTGCGAGTAGCAATACTTTTGTGAACCCGATTGTGGCTTTTGCTGTTGGTATTTGGTTTGCCAATGAGCATGTGACGCAAAATGAAGTGATTGCATTGGCAGTGATATTATTAGGCGTTGCTTTAATTTTAACGTCTAAAAACGCAGATGAGCTTTAGATGTGCTTTCGAACAAGCACATAAAAGATAAAGAAAGAATATGATACAAAACCTAGCCTTATTTGATTTAGACAATACCTTGCTCGCAGGGGATAGTGATTACAATTGGAGCTTGTTTCTGATTGGTGAAGGTTTGCTAGATGAAAAAACCCATTACGATAGAAATGAACAGTTCTATCAAGATTACAACAATGGTTGTTTAGATATTTTCAAATTTTTGAAATTCCAGCTGCAACCACTATCACAACATCCCAAAGCTTTTTTAGATAAATTGCATCTGAAGTATATGGAAACAGTGATTCGTCCCATGATGACAAATAAAGCGCAGGCGCTAGTGAATCAACATAAAGCCAATGGTGATCTATGCATGATTATCACGGCAACGAATAGTTTTGTGACTAAGCCGATTGCAACCGCTTATGGCATAGCGCACTTAATTGGCACTGACCCTGAAGTGGTAGATGGCCAGTTTACGGGAAATGTGAGTGGTGAGCCTAGCTTTCAAGCAGGGAAAGTCTCGCGTTTAACGGCATGGTTAGCGGAGCATGAGCAACAATTAGACAGTTTTAAAACCAGCTATTTTTACAGTGACTCACACAATGACTTACCACTCATGAAGCTGGTGACCAATCCCGTTGCCGTAGATGCAGATGAAACCTTATCGGCTTATGCTAAAGCGCAAGGCTGGCCTAGTATTAGCTTGAGATAGAAGGTTGGAGATGAGGTGCTACTTATTGAGTAGCACTTGCATGACAAAGTGACTACCGACGTATGCGAGTAGTAATAAAGCAAAGCCGAAAAGCGTCCATCGAATAGCAGTTTTACCGCGCCAACCATGGCGGAAGCGACCATAGAGTAGCCATGCGTAAATGCACCATGAGGCAATAGAAAATACAATTTTATGCGTGAATTGTAGCGGCTCCCCAAATATTTCTTCACTAAATAATATGCCGCTAAATACCGTTAACGTTAATAACACAAAACCAAAACTAATGACTTTAAACAATAAGCTCTCCATCACCATCAAGGGTGGGAAGCTAGGCAGCTTAATCAGTGTCGATTTGTTGTGTAATCTGCGTTCTACTACGGCCATAAGCAGTGCGTGTAAGGCGGCAAAAGTGAACAGACTATAAGCAAGAATAGCAATAGCAACATGTGCGATGAATAAAGTGCTGGTATTTTCTGCTGGTGGCGCATAGCTTTGAATGTTGATAGCAGACAACAATACAAATAGCGCAGCAGGCGGCAATACAAAGGCCTGTAAGCTGTGTAGTTGGTACGTAAGAGTAGCAAACCAATAAATCAGTGCAGTGAGCCATAGAATGGCAGATAGCGCATAAAAAATCCCTAAATTAAAACTACCAACGGCAAAAATATCTCGGTAGAGTAAGCCGCCATGCAAAATCAATCCTAATGCAATCATGGCAGTATGCAGTTTTAACGGTAGCGTCGCCGTGGTTGCATTCGAGCTTAACCTTGCTGGTCGCCAAAAATCGAAGGAAATCGTTAGGTAGATAAACGCGACAACCAAATATGGAATTAAATGATGCATCACGCAATTATGTCAAAACTCACGCCAATCGCATAGCATGATGTAAAATTAGGGCAAATTAATTGAGTGATTCGAATTAGATGAATCAGGTAAGGTCGTAAAAGATGTTAGAAAATTTAACCGGAAGATTTCAAGGCGTCATTAAAAATCTGCGTGGTCAAGCACGCCTAAGCGAAGATAATATCGCGGACGCAATGCGTGAAGTGCGGATGGCGATGCTGGAGGCTGACGTGGCATTGCCTGTTGTAAAAGACTTTATTGCTAAAGTCAAAGCGCGCGCTAGTGGTCGTGAAGTATTGCAGAGCTTAACGCCTGGACAAGCCGTGATTGAAGTGGTGAACGAAGAGCTGACCGAATTAATGGGTAATGCTAATGTTGCACTTAACTTAGCTGCTGTACCACCAGTGGTGATATTAATGGCTGGTCTGCAAGGGTCCGGTAAAACCACGACATCAGCTAAATTAGCTAAATTATTAAAAGCCGATAAGAAAAAAGTGTTATTAGCCAGTGCCGATGTTTATCGCCCTGCCGCGATTACACAGCTACAAACCTTAGCGAAGCAGTTAGAAGTTGATTGCTTTGATAGCAACAATGAGCAAAAGCCGAGTGAAATTGCTGAACTGACCATGGCGCATGCCAAAGCCAATTATTACGATGTGGTGATTTTTGATACGGCAGGTCGTTTAGGCATTGATGAAGCCATGATGGTAGAGATAAAAGACTTGCACACGCAATTGAAACCAGCAGAAACCTTATTTGTAGTTGATGCAATGCAGGGTCAAGATGCCGTGAATACCGCAAAAGCCTTTGGTGAGACATTACCATTAACAGGTGTGGTGTTGACTAAGGTTGATGGTGATTCACGTGGTGGTGCGGCACTTTCTGTACGACATGTCACAGGGCAGCCGATTAAGTTTATTGGCGTTAGTGAAAAGGTCGATGGCTTGGAGCCATTCCATCCAGACCGTATGGCGAGCCGCATCTTAGGCATGGGTGATGTGCTGGGCTTGATTGAGCAAGCGCATAAAAATGTCGACATGGCCGAGGCGAAAAAAGTCGCGGATAAAATTAAATCAGGCAGTAAGTTTGATTTAGAAGACTTTAAATCGCAAATGGTACAGATGCGTAACATGGGCGGCATGGGCGCATTGATGGATAAAATGCCAGCGCAGATGGCGAACATGGCTTCTAAAGTGAATAGTGATGATGCTGAAAAGTCCTTACGACGCATAGAGGGCATTATTAATAGCATGACACCATTAGAACGCCGCAAACCAGAGCTCATTAAAGCAACGCGTAAAAAACGGATCGCTGCCGGTAGTGGCGTGCAAGTACAAGAAGTAAACCGTTTGCTGAAACAATTTGGCGAAACGCAAAAAATGATGAAGATGTTTAGTAAAGGCGGTATGGGTAAGCTCATGCGTGGCATGGGCGGCATGATGGGCGGAAAATTGCCCGGTATGCGCTAATTATTAGAAAAACGCATCAATATTTCACATTAATTACGAATCGTTATTGACCAAGTGGCTAGTTTCCATCATAATCGCGTTCTTGAATTTTTGAGCAGTTAACAAAAAAGCAAGAAATCAGTAAATGGGGATTTAGCTCAGCTGGTAGAGCAGTGGACTTTTAATCCATTTGTCGCGGGTTCGACCCCCGCAGTCCCTACCAATTTATATAAGGCTTCCAGAGATGGGAGCCTTTTTATTTTGTCCCATTCAGTCGTTCTAGACTACGCATAGACTACAAAGTCTTATTGTTTTATCTCTTCTATAGTAATAAATTCTATTTAATTTTTGTATAGGGGGGTATCAAGAATCCCTCTGTTTAATTGTTGCTGTACCAGCTCATTGATAAAAAAGTTAAATATTCAATTTTGCAATACTTGATAATGATTTTATTTAGCCGTTGTTCATGACAATCAGTAGAGACTATTTTTTTTGTCGCGTATCATAAGGATAAAAATTATAGGAAGCTTAGGCTCTCTTTTTTATTGTTAACTATCTATTAAGAATCGAGTTGTTTCTGATTAATCGTTTACTTAGCAAGATTAATTATAAAAATATTGGAGTAATGCTGCTGTTAAGCGTTATTACATTGTCAGCTAACGCCGCTAATGGAATTGCAAGTGTAAACTCGTATGTTGAAATAAATACCTCAGCAACTGATTTTAGAGCGCGAGTACAAAGCAGCAGTGGCCAAAGATCTTCTTCGGGATATGACTTTGTTATTTCTCCTGAGAGAACAAATATTTGTCAGCAAGGCCAGAGTAGTTCTATCTGCACGAATACTTATGGCTTTAGCGGCTATGGCTATGTGCCCACCGGAAGTGCGACTTCGATTGTATTTCGGAACACACTAGCCAATTGATACCTTGTTTTTGTTAACGATAATCATAGTAGTGGTGATCGAACCGCTAAGATTAGCGAAATAGTATTTGATAATGAAATATTGGGATACTGGACAACTGCTTCACGAACAGTGGACTTTAGTTATGTAGATATACTGGGTGCCACCTATCCAACCTCAAGTAATTCTGGTTTTAACGCAAGGTCGACGGAGAGTCATGTCCATTATGGTAGCAGCACATCTAGCTCGACTACATCTGGTGATTGGGTTTCCATTGGCTCTGATAAAAGAACATTAAGAATTGGTTCGGCAAACGGCCAGAAAGGTGACTATATTCGAGTTATTACAGCTGCAGGTGATACCACTGCTCCATCTTTTTCATCTTCTACAGCTGTTAGTGTAAATGAAAATCAAACTTCGGCAATTGATTTGAATGCAACCGATGTAAGCACAATTACATATTCAATTAGTGGTGGCGACTCAGTACACTTCAATGTTAATTCATCTACCGGTGTTGTGACTTTTAAAGTGGCTCCTGATTTTGAGAACCCAACAGATAGTGATACTAATAATACATATAGCTTCACTTGAATTTAATTGGACTTACCTCGCCCTCATGCCTGACCCAACCCTTAAAAAAGATGTCGTTGGAAGTGTTGAGGCTTGGTCAAATATGGCGTCCCGCTGGGGTTATCGCAACATTGACGCTGTCCATGATCGGTTACGCTGGCTAGATCGCAACAAAGATAGTACAAAAACTTCTCATCAAGGCATTAAGCTTCGCTTTAAGAATAGGGTGGTTGATAAAATTATGAATGACACGCCAAAATCTATAGATCCAGTGCTGGACAACGTTCAAAGTAGTGTCGTTGGATCGCTCGGTTGCATAAGCCACTTCATCAACCGCTCATCGCAAGCGGACACTAGCTCACCTAAAACGGGCAGCACTAGCAACGACTTGCGCCCAAATTCATACACTGTCAAAAAAGGGGATAATTTATACCGTATAGGTTTAGAGCATGGTTATGATCATAGAGAAATCGCTGCTGCTAATAATATCGATGCACCTTACTCGGTTAGGGTTGGTCAAAAACTAAACTTTTCCAGCTTAAACACTAAAGAGTCGATAGATGATGTGAAGCCAAGCACTTATGAAAGTGAAGGTGGTATTATCGACTACTCCGTAGGAGTAGAAGAAGTCGCTCAGGCCAACTTACAGAAGGGTGACAACCCATGTGATGAGGTTCGCCACGGCGGCGCTTCGGTTGATCTGGATGGCGTAAAAAATATAGTCACATCAGAATTCCAAAACACCGTCATCAATGAAGCTGCAATACTTAGAGAGGACGTCATCGGCACGCTCAGCCCTGCATTTGGGCCGGTCATAGGTGATTGGGCGGTATGGACCAGTGGCGAGATCATGTTTGGTAAAAGCAATGCCACTTCAGTGGCATCTCAACAAGATACAAATTATCAGTCCATCCATTTGGGTTTTGACAGGCCGCTAGAAGATGGCGACGGTACCATTGGTGTTGCACTGGGTATTGGTATAGATAAAACTGACATTGGGAGCGATATTACCAACGTTAAAGCTAACAACTATAGCGCCTTAGTTTACGGTGAATTTGATCAAGACGTCGGCACAACCCTTGAAGCTACACTTGGAGTGGGTCATCTAAAATTTGACACAACCCATAAAGACGGACCGGACACGCTAACAGGTAGCCGAGCTGCAGACCAAATCTTTGGGTCACTAACACTGAGGGGCGACAATATTGAAATATTAAGAGACCCAAGCATTGACACTAGCACACTGGAGCAAAAACATTTTAAGTCTGGATATGGAAGAATTTCCCCGTACGGCAAGGTTGACATAGTGCTCACGAAATTTAAAAAGTTTAGTGAGATCGGTGCAGTCACGGCGTTAACTTTTGAGGAGCAAACTATGCGCAACGCCAGGGCCGCTGTTGGTGTTGACATAGACTACCTGTTCAAAGAGGGTGGCATAACTATAAGGCCATTTTCTAAATTAGAGTACGGTGTAGATATATCCAAGAGCTCTGATGTTGCTCTGTACTATACTGTGGAAGGGGAGGGTGTACCTTACAGTCTGCAATTAAAGAACAGCTCGGATCAGCTCTGGAAATTTGGTTTAGGGGTGGAGCTGTATACTGAGGATAACCTTAACGCCGTTATTAATTATAAAAGGCAAAACGGGATAGGACCTAACTCCAGACCTGTGGAAAGTGTTTATTTTGACCTTATTTGGAATTTTATTTGAATTGTTGCAAGGTAAGGAAAAAGAATTAATGACGGATAGTATTCCTACCTTGTTTACTAATGCCGTATGTATTTTGTAGTGTTTTCATATGATTTGTCATTCTAAATAGACATCAGTTATTACCAATATATATCAACTCACTTTATATGGAAATACCTTTGTTTAACTCACGGAGTGTCTACATCAACAAAAGGCTCGAAACTAACACCTAGATTTTTCTTCCAGGACTTCTTAAGGGCTTTTTCAGCATCCTCAATGTGTTGTTGTTCAACATACAAAGCATCATGAATAGGCAACGACACTATCCCCTTGTCTACCAAATCACACATCGTATCAAGCATAATGTCACCCTTTATCGTGAGGCGTTGGATGAAGTCATTGATTGGATGATGTTTTACAATCATTCAAGATTACATTCAACGCTTGGTTATATCAGCCCAATGCAATTCGAGAAAAACTGGCTTGCAAATCAGTTGAAGCATGCCGCATAATGAAACTGCTAAGAGATGCGAAATTCAAGTGTAAGGTCATACTAAGTTTGATAGCACAGACCGTTATCTTGGTGTGGAAATGGATGATGCTTTGGAGTTGGCAGAGCAGACAGAAGTTTGATAGTATTCAGCAGAATTTGAGAATACAGGTTTTGCTTATTTATCCACAAAACAATGACTCGACTACTTCAACAAAATAAGGATCAAGCAATGAGTAACACAATAAATCGTATGCATTCTGCCGCCGTCGTCGATGGCATCGAAAAAGCCCCCAGCCGAGCCATGTTGCGGGCAGCGGGCTTTAAAGATGGTGATTTTAAAAAGCCTCAAATTGGAATTGCTTCCACTTGGAGCATGGTCACGCCTTGCAATATGCATATCAACACCTTGGCCGAAGAAGTGGGTAAAGGCTCAGATGCTGCTGGAGGTAAAAGTGTTATTTATAATACCATTACGATTTCAGATGGTATTTCCATGGGTACTGAAGGTATGAAGTACTCCCTTGTATCACGTGAGGTTATTGCTGACTCGATTGAAACAGTGTCTGGTGGCATGGGGCACGATGGCATTGTGGCCATTGGTGGCTGTGATAAAAACATGCCTGGTTGTTTGATTGGCATGGCACGATTAAATCGCCCTTCTATCTTTGTTTACGGTGGCACGATCCAACCGGGTAAAAATCGAACCGATATAGTGTCCGTATTTGAAGCCGTTGGTGGCCATGCAAAAGGCACTATCTCTGATATGCAGCTGAAAGATATTGAAGAAACCGCTATTCCTGGCCCAGGTTCTTGTGGTGGAATGTACACTGCCAACACCATGGCATCAGCCATTGAAGCTTTAGGTATGAGCTTGCCAGGTAGCTCATCTCAAGAAGCCACATCGAATGTAAAGCTAAATGATTGTAACAGGGCAGGTGCTGCGGTGGTTGAACTTGTTAAAAATAATATCAAGCCTTCTGATATTATGACTAAAAAAGCATTCGAGAACGCCATTAAGGTAACCATCGCTCTAGGAGGGTCTACTAATGCAGTACTCCATCTGCTGGCTATGGCACATGCCATTGGCGTAGGTTTACAGCTTGATGATTTTGCTTGTATAGGGAGTGAGACGCCGATGTTAGCTGACTTAAAACCAAGCGGTCATTTCTTAATGTCTGAGTTGATTGAGATTGGTGGCCTACAACCCCTAATGAAAATGCTCTTGGATGCAGGGCATCTTCATGGTGATTGCCTTACTGTCACTGGTAAGACCGTGGCAGAAAATCTAGAGCATGTTGAGGCTTACCCAGAAGGCCAAGAAATCATTCGCGCTCTGGACAATCCTATCAAAAAAGACAGTCACTTGGTGATTCTTCGCGGGAACCTGGCGCCAGAAGGAGCTGTCGCAAAAATCACTGGTAAGGAGGGCTTAAGTTTTACCGGAAGAGCGCGCGTCTTTCATTCTGAAGAAGATAGCCTAAAAGGCATACTAGACGGCACTGTAGTTAAAAATGATGTTGTAGTGATTCGCTATGAAGGTCCAAAAGGTGGCCCCGGTATGCGGGAAATGTTGAGTCCAACTTCCGCAATTATGGGTAAAGGCTTGGGTGAAGATGTAGCTCTGATTACCGATGGTCGTTTTTCAGGAGGTAGTCATGGTTTTGTTGTTGGGCACATTACACCAGAGGCCTACGAAGGTGGCCCTTTGGCCATTGTGGAAGACGGTGATGAAATTACTATTGACGCTTTTACTAAAGAGCTGACCTTGGCCATATCTCAGAAAACAATCGAGAAACGGTTGAAAGAATGGAAAAAGCCTAGTCCCCGATATACCCGTGGTGTCCTTGCAAAATACGCCAAGATGGTTAGTTCGGCTTCAGATGGGGCGGTTACCGATAAAAACCTTTAAGGTTGAGCTAATATAAACTAAATAATTTTGTTAAATATGTGAGGGAAGTGGGCTCTTCCTAAAAAGGTAGCCACATCAGCCTAACTTTCAGCGTCTGCTTTGACCTCGTTTAAGACTTCTGGCCTGTGTCTTATTCTTGATATTGTATATATCTAAACACTGTTACGCTAAGTATATACATGTGTAACACTCGATGTAATGTGAGCTATTGATTTATATAGTATAGGAGAGAACCCCGCAGTCCCTACCAGAATATCAAAGCCTAGTCAGAGATGACTAGGCTTTTTTGTTTGTGACGCTTATGTCATGCTATTTAGGTAAATGATACTGTTGTTCTCTATATAAGACTGAAGGCAACAATACGTGACTTAATGCACGTTGCTGCATGGCTTCCGCATCGCTAGGCTTTTCACTTATACTCAATTTTTTATTTGCTTTATCATAAGTGGCGTAAGTAGGTTTTTTATTCGCACGGAGTACGACAGTCTGATTACCTTCCATCCATGCATAGTTTTCTTGATATTGCATCATGGCGCGGCCTGCTAAGCCTTCTGGCTCTGCACTGAGGTCTCTACCGACCATCGGATGCTGTGCATTAATGCCCATGAGTGAAAGCATGGTGGTTGGCAAGTCGATTTGGCTAGCAATGGTTGTGATCTGACGTGGCTTGATATCAGCACCTAAGATCAGACCCGGGATATGGAAGTTTTTAACTGGCACTAAGTCATTACCTCTAATACGAATGTCATGATCAGCCACGATTAAAAATAAGGTGTCTTTCCAGTAAGGACTCGCTTTTGCTTTTTTAAAGAATGCTCCATAGGCATAGTCCGCATACTTCACCGCATTGTTCTCACTTGCTTTTGGTTGTTCATACAACTCAATACGGCCGTCTGGAAATTCAAATGGAGTATGGTTGCTCGATGAAAAGACTAAAGTGAAAAAAGGTTTGCCATCGGCATGGTGTTTCATGAGTTGCTCATGCGTCTTATTGAATAGGTCTTCATCAGACACGCCCCAACTGCCGGTAAAGACAGGGTTAACGTAGTTTTGTTTATCAACAACAGAATCAAAGTCATTGCCAAGGAAAAAATTGCGCATATTATCAAAGTGACCTTCGCCACCATAAATAAATTCACTGAGATAACCTTGTCTGCCCAGTACACTGGCTAAAGAAAAAAAGTTGTTTTGTGATAACGATAACTTAACGGTGCTTTGTGCTGGTGTTGGTAGAAAGCCTGCACTAACGGCCTCAATGCCGCGTACAGAACGTGTGCCTGTTGCATAGAGACTTTCAAACCACCAACCCTCTGATTTGAGTTTTTCTAGCTCAGGTGTGACTGGTAAGCCGCCAAGTGACTCTACAAATGTAGCGCCTAAGCTTTCTTGCAGCACAATCACAAGGTTAAGCGGTTTCTCACGTTGAATAGACGCTGTTTGCTCTGTGAGTGTGGGAATGTCAATATTACCTAGAAGTGGGCGCTTGTCGTGCAACATATCGCGAGTCAGTTGTACTTGAGTCATGATGTCTACAAATTCCATTTTGCCGTAAATCTCGCTAGACTTACTCTCATGCTTCAGATTGTAGATGGCATGAAAGACTGACCAAGTGGAGTTCATAATGAGTGTGTTCACCATGGTGTCGTTTGTGATGGCAAACATAGCAGGGTTAGCAGGCCTGTGATCCGTGGTAGAACGAACAGACAAAATAACGAGGAAAATGACAAATGGTAGTGCCAGCCAGTAGCGTCCATTTTTTAATGGAGGTTGAAATGAAAGCCAAGGCTTCATGAATTTTCTAATCGCCCAAACAGAAATGATGATTAATCCAATGGCAGCGAATACGGACAAACGGAAGCCGTTCCACAGCATGGGTAAGACTTCTTTTGGGTATTTTAAGTATTCGACAAATAAACGATTAGGACGTACGTTGTACTCTGCGATAAAGCCTGGTGATGCGGCTTCTAAAAAAATCAGTAAGACGATAGATATTGCTACCCATAAATAGCTAAAATGCTTCCACCACTGCCAAGCTTTTTTGTGAACAAATAAAGGCGCTATCAATAAAGGAAGGAGGACAAGTAGACCGAGTTGAATAATATCAACTCTGATGCCTTGGAATAGCATCTCTAGCCATGCGCCTGTAGCTACGACACGCTCAGACTGCCAAAGCATTAGACCAATACGGGAGAGTGATAGTATTGGCAATGCCATCATATACATTGCGATGAGTGGGGCGTATGGGCCGAAAGCGTGTAGTTTTTCCCAAAGTTTTTTAATCATACTGACCTAATAGTGAATAGTTGTTTAGTGGTGAGGAATTATAATATTTTTAATTACAATGCGTTGTATTTTAGTGATTAATCCATATTTAACGATTGACACAGTTTGCATTTGTGCCTAAATAGGCTAAAGTAATCAAAAACTAAGATGGCGTGTATTGATTTCTCTGCTCGGTTTGGTTTTGTAGTGAAAGAAAGTAAAGCACTAGGTGGTACGCATTGTTTTATTGTTAGCTATCACGTAATAAATGACTTAAGTAAGGAAATTTTTAGTAAATGGTAGACGAAAAACTTACACACAATGACAATAAGTTTATAACACTTCATCCAGTAGCAATTGCTCAAATTTTAAGCGAGCTTGCTAAAAATAAGACGACACTAAACTTATCATTTGATTATGGGCATGACTAAGGTTTGACGACCGTGATTGGTGGCCGAGACAAAAAATTTGTTTATATGGACAAGAGACTGGACTCTGGGTTTAATAAAAGATTATTAAATAGTGAGTCGATTACGTTATGTAAAACAGATGGTATTAAAATCAGATGGAATACTAAAAAACTAACAGAAGTGCGGCTGAAAGATGGCGAGGCACTTAAGATAGCGCTCCCTAAAAGCTTATATCGCTTTCAGCGTAGAGATTTCTTCCGCTCACTCACACCAATAATTGAGCCTATTTTATGCTATATCTCTACTGTGAATCCGGCGAATGATGCTGAAGAAATGTTAGTGATGACATTGACCGGTGCTAGTTTGGGCGGTGTTGGCAGTCTAGCCCCTGATCACTTATTTTCATCCATGAAGTAGTGAAGTTACTGACAGAGCTGCGAGGAGCATGGGAAGCAATTAGTAAAACGGATGCTGTAAAAATGGTGCCTAAAAAAGAAGTTGCTAGCGCAAATGAAATTGCTTACATGGAAAAGGTCTAATCATGAATTATGCAAATATATGTTCACTTTATGAATCAGTTGCAGAACTGACTAACCAAATGTTAGCTGCGGCCAGAAACCATGACTGGGATGAGCTATCTAAGCTTGAAGCAATCTGCGCGGACTATAACGAGCAGATTCAAGACCATGCTGAGTTAAAGCCTTTAAGCGAAGATGTCCAAGCGAGAAAATTACAAAGCATCAAATTGATACTGGCGAATGACCGTGAAATTAGAGACTTAATGGCACCTTGGATGCTCAAGTTGAATAGTATGCTCAATGGGCAGAGTCGGAATAACTAGGCCGTACAAAACCTGCGTATAAAGAGTATGAATAACGATGGATAAATCAAGTGCGCAATTAGGCGTTAGTCCTGACGGCAAGGTAAGCCCTTTGTCAGCAGTTGCTAGTATTGGCACGCCGCTACAGACACTTGAATCTAGAGCTTCAAATTTAGCACATCAACAGGCTGCTTTAGTAGCTCATCTTGCGACATCTAGTGGTCTGCAAAAGTTAGTGAGCACCACACATGTGAGCGCAACAGCCCATCTGACTGATCAATCTTTACAGCAAGCTGAAGCACCCGGTGTGCCACAAAAATATTTAGCACAAGCGGTACTTACACAAACCCCAAATCTACCAGATGTTGTTTCATAGCAACTTAAAACGGCCATCAGCCAAAGTGGTTTATTTTATGAGTCCCACTTAAAGGGTTTTGCTGAAGGACATCGAAGCTTAGCTGAAATTAAACAAGAACCGCAGAATAAACCAAACTATCTGATACAAACACTATTGCCACAACAGTTGCATATTCTGGAATAGAAACGTCTATCTTGGTATGGTGAAGTTTGGTCAAACCAGTAGATGGACTGGGATGTTTATGTGAAAAATACACAGGATGATGGTACGAAAAATTCGCATGAAGATAACGGTGAGCAATCATTTTTTACTAGTGAGTTAACCTTACACTTACCGCACTTAGGTAAATTAACGGCAATAATTAGCATCCATGATGGGCGTATGCGTATTGGGTTTCTAGCGGAGCAGCCCAAAGCTTTACAACTATTAAAAACCAAGAGCGCATTATTAGCCAAGGCTATTGAAAGCAATGGTCAAACGATAGAAAGTTTGGTACTTAACAACACCATGGAAGTTGCACAAGATGGATAACCATCAACAGCAGCAAGCAATCGCTCTAGCTTATGAATCTGGCGAGTTTGCGCCACAAGTGTTGGCAAAAGGGCGTTGTGCCGTTGCAGAGCATATTATTGCGGTTGCTCAAAGCGAGGGTGTGTTCGTGCATGAGCCTAAAGAATTAGTGGCGATGTTGATGCAGGTGGATTTAGATGATCATGTGCCGCCTAAGTTATATCAAGCTATTGCTGAGATATTAGCTTGGCTACATTGCTTAGAAACTGATGAAAACAGGAGGTAACTATTTAAGTCGTAAACTTCTCAAACTCTTCAGGCGATATAGGTTTAGAAAAGAAGTAGCCTTGACCAAAATCACATCCAGCAAACTTCAGTAAATCAAGTTGTTCTTGTGTTTCTATACCTTCAGCAATGACTCTTAATTTAAGCTTATGCGCCATGGCAATAATGGCTTCGCATAACACCATATTATCTGAGTCAAACTCTATATTTTGCACAAAAGATCGGTCTATTTTAATGGAGTCAATATCGAACTTTTTAAGGTAAGACAATGATGAGTAGCCAGTCCCAAAATCATCCAGTGCCACTTGAATGCCGGCGTCATGGAACTCTAAAAGAAAATTAATAACAGCGGTATTAGAATCTAGAAGAACACCTTCAGTAATTTCTACAGCAATACAATCGGCTGGCAAATTATGCTCGCTCTTCTCCTAATATTGCAGTATTAGCCAACATTAAGCTTTTAACGTATGCCTGATTGGTTTTACGTGCTGTAATTAAGAAGAATATAATGAATAAGATGACCATACAGCTCATGATGATAGAGAAGTGGGACCCCTCAAAAGCAAGCCGGAAAAAATGGCTAATGTGATCGGTAGTACAAACCCAGATAATACAAGATAGTCAATTACATAAGATAAAGCTGCTGCTGCACATATTCCAGTTAATGTGAATAGAATGATAGATTGATTGAGTTGGTCTTCAGGTTGAAAGAATATGAACATGGAGCTTGCCCACATAACTCCAGTGATGGCCACTCCAATACGGTATCTTTTCAACCAAAAAATTCTGGGGAATTCTTGGTGTTTATCTGTGTAATAAATGCTGACTACATAACGTAAAATATAAGTACTAATGATGAGTGCTAGCCAAATATAGACAGATTTCTCTGGCGTACTCGTTATTAAAATGGATGATGCAAACAAGATTGCGAGGACTAAGCCGCTCAGACAAGTGGCGAGGCTACCTTTGTATAGGCGCTTTGTAGCGTCCTCAGCTACTACTAAGTCTACTTTAAACCACTGGTAAATGACCTTGGACATGAATTTCATATATACGTTTAATTATACTATTTAGTAAATACTTAATATAGTACGTATACGAATAACTAAAAAGGCCTTATTGCCATGCCTAACACTATTAAAACACTCTGATCTTTTATTACAACACTAGCCTTAACGCCTTATACCTGCATATTCATGATGTCTTGATAAGCTGAAACTAATTTATTTCTAACTTGCACTGTCGCTTGAAAGGCAATGTTCTAGTATGAAATCGGTCCTGATGATAACCAGTGATAAATGTTATGACAATAAGGCGTGGCACTGGGGTTATCGTGAAAATGATGCGATGGGTAGTTTTGATCCGTATAGCAGCAGTAAAGGCTGTGCTGAATTAGTGATAGAAGCGTATCGCCACTCGTTTTTCAACCCTGAGCAATATGCAGAACATGGTGTGGCAATCGCCACGGCAAGAACGGGCAATGTGATCGGTCTTGGGGATTGGGCAAAAGGGCGGTTAATTCCTGATGTGATTGACGCATTTATAAACCGTAAGCCAGTGATCCTTAGAAATCTAGAATCTGCGCGTCCTTGGCAACATGTATTAGAGTCTTTAGGCGCATATATGTTATTGGCAGAGCGGTTGTTCGATGGACCGGTAGCTTATGCGGAGGCTTGGAACTTTGGCCCGAATAAGGTTGATACTAGGCCGACAGCTTGGGTTGTTGATTTATTGGCTTCTTATTGGAAAGAGGATGCTAGCGCTCTTACTTCAGCATAATGAATATGCGGTGCGTGAAGCGATCTATCTTAGATTAGACTGTTCTAAAGCACATAGTAAATTAGGCTGGCACCCTATTTGGCCATTGAGCATACTGTTGAAAACGTTGCAGATCGGTACTTGGCCTATCAAGACAAACAAGATATGCAGGCTTTTTCACTGCAGCAAATACAGCAATATCAAACACAGTGGGAGCAAAGGTAGAGGCTTAATATTGCTGATTTAACACCTACTACATCTGCAGATTTGTTGGAGTGGGCTGTTGGTAAATAAGCTTGCGTTGCTGTTAAAAACCACGCTTAAGAATGTTATTCTTAGTGCCATTAAATATCTTAAGCATACGACATGAACGAACATATCATTTTTGACTTAGATGGCACACTAATTGACTCAGCTCCCAGTATCGTAGAAAGCTTTATTTATGCTTTTGCTAGTCTTAGAATAATACCATCTAAAACCATCACTTCAGAGGTGGTTGGCCCTCCTCTGATGCCAACTTTAAGGATGCTTGCAGGGCAAGATGACTCTGAGCTATTGCAGCAATTAGCCGCTAAATTTAAGGCGCATTATGATACAGAGGGGTATAAAAAAGCCACTGTATTTCCAGGTGTTGAGGCGCTTCTTGATACGTTAAGCCAATCAGGTGCAACACTCTATATCGCAACCAATAAGCGTGACCTTCCTACCCAGAAGGTAATGAAGCATTTAAATTGGGGACATTATTTTAAAGGTGTGTTTGCTTTAGATACGTATATGCCACCATTGGCTGCTAAGCCATTAATGGTCGCTAGGATACTGGACGATTATCAAATCGATCCTGCACAGGCTATTTATATCGGTGATCGTTACGAGGATGGCTTGGCCGCAGACCATAATCACCTGGATTTTGTGATGGTGACTTGGGGATATGCTAATCAAGTCAAGACACAACTAAAAGCAAGCTGGGTTGAGTGTCTTGATGTAAAAGCATTACAAAGCCATCTTATGACTACTGGTTGACTATGTTTAGGTGACTTGAATGTATAAACAGTGCTTTATGCGGCCATTTCATCTCGTGTTTCACTAAAGGCTTTAATTGCTTTATCTAAATCTGCTTTAGTGTGTTTGGCAGAAATTTGCGTTCTGATGCGTGCTTTACCTTTTGGTACAACAGGGAAGAAAAAGCCAATGGCGTAAACCCCTTTTTCTAGTAATCGTTTACTCATCTCTTGCGCTAAGTTAGCATCGCCTAACATCACTGGGACAATAGGGTGGTCGCCATCATCGACTTCAAAGCCTGCTGCTTGCATCCCTTTTCTAAAATAGTGCGTGTTTCTTTCTAGTTTGTCACGGAGTTCAGTTGACTGTTCAAGACGCTCAAGTACGGATAATGAGGCTGCACAGATAGAAGGTGCAACGGAGTTTGAAAATAAATATGGACGAGAGCGCTGACGCAGCATATCAATGATTTCTTTGCGGCCTGAAGTGAAGCCGCCTGATGCGCCACCTAATGCCTTGCCAAATGTGCTGGTGATAATGTCGACTCTATCCATTACGCCACAATACTCATGTACGCCACGGCCAGTCTTGCCCATAAAGCCAGTGGCATGACAATCATCATGATGTACCATGGCATCAAACTCGTCCGCTAAGTCACAAATTTTATCTAGCTGTGCCACTGTGCCATCCATCGAAAATACACCATCGGTGGTAATCAAAATGCGGCGGGCATTGTTAGCTTTGGCTTCTTCTAGTTTAGCGCGTAAATCCGCCATGTCATTATTTTGGTAGCGATAACGCACCGCTTTACATAAACGTACACCATCAATAATTGAAGCATGATTCAGCGAATCAGAAATAACCGCATCTTCAGCCGTTAAAATAGATTCAAATAAACCGCCATTGGCATCAAAGCAGGCGGCATACAGTATCGTTTCTTCCATGGCCAAGAAGTCACTGACTTTTTGTTCTAATGCTTTATGGATGGTTTGTGTGCCGCAAATAAAGCGCACAGAAGCTAAACCAAAGCCCCATTTGTCCAAGCTGGTTTTAGCGGTATTAATGACATCGGGGTCATTTGCCAAACCTAAGTAGTTGTTGGCGCACATATTCAATACTTCACTACCATCGGCTAATGTAATATTGTTTTTTTGGTCAGAGCTAATAAAGCGTTCGGTTTTCCATAATCCTGCTGCGTGGATGTCGGCTAAATCTTTTGCGATACTCGCTTTTGCACTTTTAAAACTCATGTTCTACCTTTAATCTTCCCAATTCAAAATCACTTTGCCAGACTCACCAGAGCGCATCACATCGAAACCTTTTTGGAAATCAGTGTAATGGAAACGGTGAGTAATAATTTTCTCCAATGGCAGGTCACTTTGCACCATCATCAGGCCTTTGTACCAAGTTTCGAAAATCTCACGGCCGTAAATTCCTTTGATGGTCAACCCTTTAAACACGACCAAATCCCAGTCAATACCAGCACCTGTCGGCATAATGGCAAGCATGGCAATATGACCACCATTAATCATTTTACTCAGCATGTCGCCAAAGGCAATCGGTGAACCTGACATTTCTAGACCAACATCAAAGCCTTCAAAAATGCCGAGTGAATCCATGAATGCTTTATCAATTTTCTGCTTAGAGACATTGACTGTATGCACGCTAGGTAATATCGACTTAATCATATCCAGTCGATATTGATTCAAGTCGGTAATGACAATGTTTCGAGCGCCTGCGTGTCTGGAAACCATGGCTGCCATCATGCCAATTGGGCCTGCGCCAGTGATTAAGACATCCTCGCCCACCATGTTAAAGGAGAGGGCTGTATGCACAGCGTTGCCGTAAGGGTCAAAAATCGCTAATAAATCAGGGTCTACTGGGCGACTAGGTTTAAAGACGTTTTTAGCCGGAATCGCTAAGTACTCAGCAAAAGCACCTGTTCTATTCACCCCCACACCAATGGTGTTGGGGCACAAATGAATACGACCACCCAAACAGTTTCGGCAGCGACCACAAGTAATATGGCCTTCTCCAGAAACGATGTCGCCGACTTTTAAATCACCCACATTTGATCCAAGCTCGACAATTTCTCCCGCAAACTCATGGCCAGTAATCATTGGTACGGGGATGGTTTTTTGTGCCCACTCATCCCAGTTGTAAATATGAATGTCGGTGCCGCAAATGGCCGTTTTTTTGATTTTGATTAGAACATCGCTATTCCCGATTTCTGGCATGGGCATATCATCTAACCACAATCCTTCTTTTGGATATTTTTTGACTAAAGCTTTCATCAGATAACTTAATAATTGATA
>JAPKBG010000018.1 GCA_028823485.1 Methylophilaceae bacterium
GTGAAGGTGGCCGTACCGTTGGTGCGGGTGTTGTAGCTAAGGTTATTGCTTAGTTCAAATAGTAGTTTAATTAAAGCGGCAGGCTAAAGTCTGCCGTTTCGCTCTTTATAAGGAAAAAACATGGCAGCTCAAAAAATTCGTATTCGTTTGAAAGCATTTGACTATCGCTTAATCGATCAATCAGCACAAGAGATTGTAGAGACAGCAAAACGTACAGGTGCTGTTGTTAAAGGACCAGTTCCTCTACCAACACGCATTGAGCGTTTCGATATCTTACGTTCACCACATGTTAATAAAACATCACGTGATCAGTTTGAAATCAGAACGCATCAACGCTTAATGGACATCGTTGAGCCAACTGATAAAACAGTTGATGCATTGATGAAGTTAGACTTACCAGCAGGTGTTGATGTTGAAATTAAGCTGTAATCTGGCTTAAGGGTTGTAATGATTCATAGAGTTCGGTATAATCCGCGCTCTTTCACAGAAGTCGGTCAATTGTAATCGGCTTTTTAAATTAAATAATAAGGAATAGATCATGAGCTTAGGGCTTATTGGTCGCAAGGTGGGAATGACCCGCGTATTTACTGAAGATGGCATTAGCATCCCAGTAACTGTGCTTGAGGTTAAGCCTAACCGTGTGACACAGATCAAGACGGTCGAAACAGATGGCTATACTGGCCTTCAGGTTGCTTTCGGCGAACGTCGTGCTAGCCGCATCACTAAGGCGCTGACTGGGCATTATGCCAAGGCAGGCGTTGCTGCGGGTTCAGGCATAAAAGAATTTACTGTTGACGCTGAAGTAACTGCTAATCATGCAGTTGGTTCTGGTATTACTGTAGAGCTGTTTGAGGCGGGTCAATTAGTGGACGTTACTGGTTCATCTATCGGTAAAGGTTTTGCTGGCGGTATTAAGCGCCATCATTTCAAATCAGGTCGCGCAACTCACGGTAACTCAAAAGCACACAAGAAAATTGGTTCACAAGGTATGGCGCAAGATCCAGGTCGAGTATTCCCTGGTAAGCGCATGGCCGGCCATTTGGGCGATGAAAAAGTTACTACTCAAAACCTAGAAGTTGTGCGCGTTGATAGCGAGCGTAACTTGTTGTTGATTAAAGGTGCTATTCCAGGGTCTAAAGGTGGCGATGTTGTTGTACGTCCTGCTGTTAAATCTAAAGCCACCAAATCGCGAGGGGCTAAATAATGGAAATCAAATTAATCGATAGTAAAGGCAAGGCTGCTAAAGCAGGCGTAAAAGTCTCTGATGCTGCCTTCGGTCGTGAATTTAACGAAGCGTTAGTGCATCAAGTGGTTGTTGCTTATATGGCTAATGCGCGTACATCAACACGTGCACAAAAAACACGTGGTACCGTTAACCATTCAACTAAAAAACCTTATGGCCAAAAAGGAACAGGTAATGCGCGTGCTGGTATGACGTCAAGCCCGATCTGGCGTGGAGGTGGTCGTGCATTCCCTGCGAGCCCTAAAGATAACTACACACATAAAGTAAACCGTAAAGCGTACCGTGCTGGTATGCAAACGATTCTTTCTGAGTTGGTACGTCAAGAGCGTATTGCAGTGGTTGAAGACTTTACAGTCGACACGCCAAAAACAAAAGAATTTGTATCTAAAATCAAAAGTCTAGGTTATGAAGAAGGCGTTTTATTGCTAACTGAGAACTTTGATGAGAATTTATATTTATCTTCACGTAACCTTATTGATGTAATGGTTGTGGAAGCGCAGCATGCTGATCCTGTTAGCTTGGTCCGTTTCAAGAAAGTGTTGGCAACAGCTGGCGCAGTGAAGAAGCTTGAGGAGATGCTAGCATGAGCGCACTAATTCACACTCAAGATCGTTTGTTTCAAGTAATTGTTGTACCTAAAGTGACTGAGAAAGCTACGTTCGTTGCTGATAAGCATGAGCAGATCGTTTTTCAAGTGCTTAAAAATGCAACTAAGGCTGAAATTAAAGCAGCAGTTGAACTGGTGTTTAAAGTTGAAGTTGAAAAAGTTACTACGGCAAACGTATTAGGAAAAACCAAACGTGCTGGCCGTACTGTAGGCAAGCGTAACGACTGGAAGAAAGCTTATGTAAGCTTGAAGCCGGGTCAAGAAATTAACTTCGCAGCTGGCGAATAAGGAGAGAAGAGATGGCATTAGTTAAAGTCAAACCAACTTCCCCGGGTCGTCGTGGAGTTGTTAAGGTCGTAACACCAGACTTGCACAAAGGTAAGCCTTATGCCCCTTTGTTAGAAAGCCAAAGCAAGAATGCTGGTCGTAATAATAATGGTCGTATTACTGTCCGTCACCAAGGTGGTGGTCATAAGCAACACTATCGTATTATCGATTTCCGTCGTAATAAAGATGGCATTCCTGCGAAAGTTGAGCATATTGAATATGATCCTAATCGTTCAGCACACATTGCATTACTTTGTTATGCGGATGGCGAGCGCCGTTACATCATTGCGCCAAAAGGTATTTCAGCTGGTGATCAATTGATCAGTGGTTCGGAAGCGCCAATTAGCGCAGGTAATGCGTTGCCGCTACGTAACATTCCAGTTGGTAGTACGATACACTGTATCGAGTTGCAACCAGGTAAAGGTGCTCAAGTGGCACGTTCTGCTGGTACTTCAGTGCAGTTGTTGGCTAGAGAAGGCATTTACGCTCAGCTACGTTTGCGTTCTGGTGAGATTCGTCGTGTGCATGTTGACTGTAAAGCAACAATGGGTGAGGTCGGTAACGGCGAGCATCAATTGCGTTCTATCGGCAAGGCGGGTGCAATGCGCTGGCGTGGTGTACGTCCAACGGTGCGTGGTGTTGTGATGAACCCAGTTGATCACCCTCACGGCGGTGGTGAAGGTCGTACTGCAGCTGGTATGAATCCAGTTAGTCCTTGGGGTGTTCAAACCAAAGGTTTCCGCACACGTAACAATAAACGTACGGACAATATGCGCATTAGTCGTCGTCCGAGAGGCGTAAGGTAGAAAATATGGCACGTTCAATTAAAAAAGGTCCATTCATTGATGGTCATCTTGCAAAAAAAGTAGAAGTAGCTGCGGCTAATCGCGATCGCAAACCAATTAAGACTTGGTCACGTCGCTCTACTATTTTGCCTGATTTTATTGGTTTAACGATTGCTGTGCATAACGGGAAAGTCCACGTGCCAGTACTCATCTCTGAAAACATGGTTGGTCATAAGCTTGGTGAATTTGCGCAAACGCGTACATTCCGAGGCCATGCTGCTGACAGAAAAGCGAAGAAATAGGAGCCTATGATGGAAGTTACAGCAATCTTGAGAGGTGTACATCTTTCTCCACAAAAAGCGAGATTAGTCGCTGATATGGTTCGCGGCAAGAAGGTAGACCATGCATTAAATGTTTTAGCATTTACACCTAAAAAAGGTGCAGAGTTGATTAAAAAAGTAGTTGAGTCAGCTATTGCTAACGCAGAACATAACAATGGTGCTGATATTGATGAGTTGAAGATTACTTCAATCTATGTTGATAAAGGTATTGTATTGAAAAGAATTCGCGCTCGTGCCAAAGGTCGTGCTGGGCGTATCCTTAAACCAACCTGCCACATTCATGTGACGGTAGGCGATACAAAAGCGAAGGCATAGTATGGGACAAAAAATACATCCAACCGGTTTCCGTTTAGCGGTTACAAAAAACTGGCAATCAAAGTGGTATGCGAACTCTAAACAGTTTCCTGAAATGTTGCAAAATGACATTAAAGTACGCGATTTTTTAACTAAGAAACTAGTTAACGCAGCTGTTAGTAAGATAATTATCGAGCGTCCAGCTAAGAATGCTAAGATCACTATTCATAGTGCTCGCCCTGGTGTTGTTATTGGTAAAAAAGGCGAAGACATCGAAGCTTTACGCACGACGCTGCAAGGTATGATGAATGTGCCTGTACATTTGAATATCGAAGAAGTGCGTAAGCCTGAGCTTGACGCTACTTTGATCGCTCAAAGTATCGCGCAGCAACTTGAAAAACGTGTGATGTTCCGTCGTGCAATGAAGCGTGCAATGCAAAATGCAATGCGACTTGGTGCGAAAGGGATCAAAATCATGAGTGCCGGTCGTTTAAACGGTATTGAGATTGCTCGTACTGAATGGTATCGCGAAGGTCGTGTTCCACTGCATACATTGCGTGCTGATATTGATTACGGTGTTGCAGAAGCGTTAACAACATACGGTATTATCGGTATTAAAGTATGGGTATTTAAAGGCGAAATTATTTCAGGCAATACACCTACTGGTCAAAAGCCTGAAACGGCTGACGTCGAATCAGAGAAAAAAGTAAGAAAGGCGAGGGTTAAAGATGCTACAGCCGTCTAGACAAAAATTCCGTAAGATGCAAAAAGGCCGTAACAAAGGCATTGCAACCACGGGTAATAAAGTAAGTTTTGGTGATTTTGGATTAAAAGCGATTGGTCGTGGCCGTATTTCAGCACGCCAAATTGAAGCCGCACGTCGTGTCATGACGCGTCATATAAAGCGTGGCGGACGTGTTTGGATTCGCATCTTCCCTGATCAGCCGATTTCTAAAAAACCTGCTGAAGTGCGCATGGGTAAAGGTAAAGGTAGTGTTGAGTTTTACATCGCGCAAATCAAGCCAGGTAAAATGTTATACGAGATGGACGGCGTAAGTGAAGAGCTTGCACGTGAAGCATTTAAATTGGCTGCAGCTAAGCTACCAATTCAAACGGTATTCATGACTCGTCAGCTTGGTGGTTAAGGAAAATATGATGAAAGCTACTGATTTAAGAAGTAAGAATACGGACGAGCTTAATAAGGAGTTGATTGAATTGCGACGTGCACAGTTTTCAATGCGCATGCAGTCAGCCACTCAGCAGCTAAACAAGCCGGACCAAATTTTAAAAACACGACGCAATATTGCGCGTATTAAGACCGTGCTAGCTGAAAAAGCTAAAGCCTAAAAGGATTAATGATGACAGATATTCAAGCAGCAAAAGTCGTTCGCTCATTAAGTGGTCGTGTCGTAAGTGACAAAATGGATAAAACAGTCAGTGTTTTAGTGGAGCGTAAAGTTAAGCACCCACTCATTGGTAAAGTGATGTCTAAGACTAAAAAATTGCATGCACACGATGAGAAGAATGAGTGTAATGAAGGCGATATCGTAACCATTACTGAAGGTCGACCACTATCTAAGCATAAAACTTGGGTAGTTAGCGAGATTTCAAGAAAAGCAAAGTAATTTCTTGATGAAGTAAAAATTTGCATTTATTACTTGCTAGTAGATGCAAATGAAGTATATAATGTTGGACTTTTCGGCGCTCGTGCATTATCAGATAGTCTGGTGATGGACTTAAAGCAAGCGCCCCAATACTGACCGTGGTCAATAGGCCGAACCATTTTTAAAATGGCGGCTGTATTGTTAAATGCGGATTAAGTTGGAGATTATTTCATGATTCAAATGCAATCTAGGCTAGAAGTAGCCGACAACACTGGTGCTCGTTCTGTAATGTGCATTAAGGTGTTAGGTGGCTCTAAGCGTCGCTACGCAAGCGTAGGCGATGTTATAAAAGTGACTATCAAAGATGCGGCTCCTCGTGGGCGCGTTAAAAAAGGCGAGGTTTACGATGCTGTAGTAGTTAGAACAGCTAAAGGTGTGCGTCGTGTAGATGGTTCTCTTATTAAGTTTGATGGTAACGCAGCTGTATTGTTAACGCCTAAACTTGAGCCAATCGGAACTCGTATTTTTGGGCCAGTAACACGTGAATTGCGTAATGGACGCTTTATGAAAATCGTTTCTTTAGCTCCTGAAGTACTTTAAGAGCTAATCGGAGAATATAAGAGATGAGTAAAATACTTAAAGGCGATCAAATTATCGTCAGCACAGGCAAGGATAAAGGTAAGCGTGGTGTTGTTTCACGTGTACTCGAAAATAACCTTGTTTTAGTTGAAGGTATCAATGTTGCTAAAAAACACGAGAAACCAAACCCTATGAAGGGTATTGCTGGCGGAATCGTTCCTAAAGAAATGCCAATTCAAATTTCTAACATTGCTTTATTTAATGCTGCAACAGAAAAAGCAGATAAAGTGGCTTATAAAGTACTAAAAGACGGTCGCAAGATTCGTGTGTATAAGTCTAATGGCGAAGCTGTTGAAGCTTAAGTAGATAGGATAAATGATGGCACGCTTAAAAGAATATTATAAAGATACAGTTGTTGCAGAGTTAACTAAGAAATTTGGTTACACTTCAGTGATGCAAGTCCCAAGAATCGAAAAAATTACACTAAACATGGGTGTTGGTGAAGCTGTTGCGGATAAAAAAGTAATGGAGCACGCAGTTGGCGATATGGAAAAGATTGCTGGTCAAAAAGCAATCGTTACTAAAGCTAAGAAATCTGTTGCTGCTTTTAAAATCCGTGACGACTATCCAGTAGGTTGTAAAGTAACGTTGCGTCGTGAGCGCATGTATGAGTTTTTTGATCGTTTTGTTACAGTTGCAATTCCTCGCGAAAGAGATTTCCGTGGTTTGTCTGCAAAATCATTTGATGGCCGTGGTAACTACAACATGGGCATTAAGGAGCAAATTATTTTTCCTGAAATCGACTACGATAAAATCGATACGATTCGCGGTATGAATATTACGATTACTACAACTGCAAAAACTGACGAAGAAGCTAAAGCATTGCTTTCTGCGTTTAACTTTCCTTTTAGGGGTTAAGACATGGCTAAAACATGTATGACAGAGCGCGAAATTAAACGTCGCGCTACAGTAAAGAAATTCGCTGCAAAACGCGCTGCGTTATCAGCTATTATCAACGATCATAGCGTCAGTGTTGAAGAGCAACGCGAAGCACGTTTGAAATTACAGGCTTTGCCACGTAATTCAAGCCCTGTGCGTTTACGTAATCGTTGTGCGCTTACTGGCCGTCCTCGTGGCGTGTTTAGTAAATTTGGAATTGGACGTAGTAAATTGCGTGACTTGATGATGTCTGGCAAAGTGCCGGGCGTTACTAAGGCTAGCTGGTAGAAAAGGAACAGATCTATGAGTATGAGTGATCCAATCGCCGACATGTTAACGCGTATTCGCAATGCGCAGAGCGTTAATAAAGTATCGGTAACAATGCCAGCATCTAAAGTAAAAGGTGCTATTGCAAATGTGCTTAAAGACGAGGGCTATATTGAAAACTTTTCAGTAAATGCAAACAATGGCAAGCCATTGTTAAACGTTGTGCTTAAGTATTATGCTGGCCGCCCTGTCATTGAAAAAATTGAACGTGTAAGCAAGCCTGGTTTACGTGTCTACAACAGCGGGCAAAATATACCTAAAGTAATGAATGGCCTTGGTGTGACAATTGTGTCTACATCTAAGGGTGTAATGACAGATCGTAAAGCCCAAGCTGCCGGTATCGGTGGCGAGCTTTTATGTGTAGTGGCTTAAGGAGAAGCAAATGTCAAGAATTGCTAAAAATCCAGTAGTCATTCCAGCTAAAGTAGAAGTTGATTTGACAGCTGACAGTATTAATATCAGCGGTCCTTTAGGTAAGATGAGCCAAGCGCTCACTAAAGGTGTTGAGTTAAAGCGTGAAGGAGAAACAATTACTTTTATCGCTACTAGTAAAGAAGCGCATGTCCGTGCAATGTCAGGAACTTTACGTTCTTTAGTGGCTAATATGGTGCAAGGTGTTTCAGTTGGTTTTACTAAGAAATTAACTTTAGTTGGTGTTGGTTATAAAGCACAAGCGCAAGGCGCGATGCTTAACCTTGAGTTGGGCTATTCACACCCAATTAACCATAAAATACCAGAAGGTATCACGGTTAAGACGGCTACACCTACTGAGGTAGAAATCACAGGCGCGGACAAACAAGTAGTGGGTCAAATCGCTGCACAAATTCGTGCTTATCGTGCTCCAGAGCCTTATAAAGGCAAGGGTGTTCGTTACTCTGATGAAGTTGTTCAGATTAAAGAATCTAAGAAAAAATAGTAGTAATTTAGGAAAATAGGGCTAAAACATGACTACAGTAAACAATCGTTCGCGCCGTGCACGTAAAACCCGTGCCGTTATTGCCGGACAATCTGTAACACGCTTAACTGTGCATCGTACTAATTTGCATATTTATGCGCAAATCATTGACGCTGCTGGTGAGAAGGTGTTGGCAAGTGCTTCTACAGTTGAGGCTGAAGTGCGCAAAGCTGTTAAAAATGGCGGTAACGTCGAAGCAGCTACTCTTGTGGGTAAGCGCATTGCAGAAAAAGCTAAAAAAGCAGGTGTTACTACAGTAGCTTTTGATCGCTCAGGTAACAAATATCACGGTCGTATTCAGGCGTTGGCAACAGCTGCGCGTGAAAATGGTCTGTCATTTTAAAAGGCGAGAGTAGATTATGGCTAAAGGTTTTGAGCAACAGTCACAGCAAACTGACGGTTTGCGTGAAAAGATGATTTCAGTTAACCGTGTAAGTAAAACGGTTAAAGGTGGTCGCATCATGAGTTTTGCTGCACTAAGTGTTGTCGGCGACGGCGACGGTGGTGTTGGTATGGGTAAAGGTAAAGCACGTGAAGTGCCAACCGCTGTACAAAAAGCAATGGATGAAGCGCGCCGCGAAATGGTTAAAGTGAGTTTGAACAACGGTACGTTGTTTCACACTGTAATTGGTCGTTTCGGTGCTGCTAAAGTGCTAATTCAGCCAGCCCCTGAAGGTACGGGTATTATTGCTGGTGGTGCGATGCGTGCGATTTTTGAAGTGATGGGCGTAACGAATGTAACTGCTAAATGCATCGGTTCAGCAAATCCATACAATGTTGTTCGTGCTACGTTAAATGGTTTAGAAGCAATGAATACGCCTTCGGACGTCGCTGCTAAACGTGGTAAATCAGTTGAAGAGATTAGAGGCTAAATAATGGCTAGAGCAAAAAAAGATACTGGCGCTACTGTCAAAGTAACTTTAATTAAAAGTGTTATTGGTAGACTTGAGTCTCACCGTGCCACTGTTAAAGGTTTAGGCTTACGTCGTATGCATCAAACAGTTGAGTTGCAAGATACACCTGCAATCCGCGGAATGATCAATAAGATCAACTATCTATTAAAGGTAGAAGGATAATGGAACTAAATACAATTAAGCCTGCTGAAGGCTCTAAAAAAGAATCTCGTCGTGTAGGCCGTGGTATTGGCTCAGGATTTGGTAAAACAGCTGGTCGTGGTCATAAAGGACAGCATTCTCGTTCTGGCGCAACACACCGAGTTGGTTTTGAGGGTGGTCAAATGCCTATCCAACGGCGCTTACCTAAGCGCGGCTTTAAATCAATGACGAAAGCTGATACAGCACGTATCCGTACAAGCGAGTTGGTTGGTTTGGACGCCAAAGTGATTGATTTATTGGCATTGAAAGAAGCCAAAATTGTTTCTGGGCGCGTTAAAGCAGCAAAAGTATTCTTATCTGGTGAGTTGACTGAAAAAGTTCAAGTCCAAGGTTTACTTTTGACTAAAGGTGCTCGTGCAGCAATTGAGGCTGCTGGCGGTAAAGTAGTAGAAGCTTAAGAGAATATAATTGGCACAAGATAACCTACTGAAGTCTTTTGGAAAAATGAGCGAGCTTAAAAGTCGCTTGTGGTTTGTGCTTGGTGCGCTGGTTGTGTTCCGCTTTGGATCACATGTTCCAGTACCAGGTATTGACCCAACTGTTTTAAAGCAACTTTTTGACTCACAAAGTGGTGGCATATTAGGAATGTTCAATATGTTCTCTGGTGGGTCGCTTGAACGTTTTGCAATATTTGCATTAGGAATCATGCCCTATATTTCTGCCTCTATTATTATGCAGTTGTTAACGGTTGTATCGCCTAAGTTAGAGCAGCTTAAAAAAGACGGCGAAGCCGGTAGACGTTTAATTACGAAATACACGCGTTATGGAACGGTGTTGCTAGCAACATTCCAAGCTCTCGGTATTGCGATTGCATTTGAAGGCCAAGCGGGGCTGGTGATTGATCCAGGTATGGCATTTAGGTTGATTACAGTTGTGACGCTAGTCGGCGGTACAATGTTTTTAATGTGGCTAGGTGAACAGATTACAGAGCGTGGTATTGGGAACGGTATTTCCATTATCATCTTCGCAGGGATTGTGGCTGGACTACCAAAAGCGATTGGTACTACGTTAGAGTTGGCGCGAACAGGTGCTTTCTCAATACCTTTAGTTGTCTTCTTGTTTGTAATGGTTGTATTAGTAACAGCATTGGTGGTGTTTGTAGAGCGCGGTCAACGTAAGATTACGGTTAATTATGCGAAACGCCAAGTAGGTAATAAAGTCATGGGCGGGCAAAGTACGCATTTACCATTGAAATTAAATATGGCTGGTGTGATCCCACCTATTTTTGCTTCAAGTATTATTTTATTCCCTGCTTCTTTAGCAGGCTGGTTTGGTAGTAGTGAAAGTATGTATTGGTTAAAAGATTTGTCTGGCGCAGTATCACCAGGTCAGCCAATTTACATATTCTTATTTGCATCAGCGATTTTGTTCTTTTGTTTCTTCTATACGGCGTTGGTATTCAACCCTAAAGAAACAGCAGATAATTTAAAGAAAAGTGGTGCGTTTATTCCGGGTATTAGACCAGGAGAGCAGACTGCTAAGTATATTGATAAGATTATGGGTAGATTGACATTGATTGGGGCGATTTATATTACCTTGGTTTGTTTATTACCTGAGTTTTTGAGTTTGAAATTTAATACCCCGTTTTACTTTGGTGGTACTTCATTGTTGATTATTGTTGTCGTTACAATGGACTTTATGGCACAGGTGCAATCTCACTTAATGTCACACCAATATGACGGTTTGTTGAAAAAAGCAAACTTTAAAGGCGGCGCAACTACGCGTTAGTTTTTGAGTTGTAGCAATATTAGGAAGTGGGCTTGTTCCCACTTGAAGAAATTAAAGATTAAGTATTTGAAGAGGTTAATTATGAAAGTTCGTGCATCAGTTAAGAAATTATGCCGTCACTGTAAGACAGTGCGTCGTCGTGGTGTTTTGCGTGTTATTTGTACAGATCCACGTCATAAACAACGTCAAGGATAGTATTTAATCGAGTCTTGTTTTGTTTGAAAAACAAAGTGCAAACTGTTAGAATGCAAGGCTTTTTTTATTTGGTCGCTATAAATAGTAGCGATTCATTTTGGAGTTAAGAGTATGGCTCGTATTGCTGGGGTAAATGTCCCAAATCATAAACATACAGAAATCGCTTTAACAGCGATTTACGGTATTGGTAAGACTGCTGCAAAAAGTATTTGTGCTGCTGCAGGAGTTGCAACTACTGCAAAAGTTAAAGATCTAAACGACGAGGAAGTTGAAAAGCTTCGAGAAGAAGTTGGTAAATTTACTGTAGAAGGTGATTTGCGCCGTGAAGTATCAATGAATATTAAACGTTTGATGGACTTAGGCTGCTATCGCGGGGTACGCCATCGCCGTGGAATGCCAGTACGTGGACAACGTACTAAAACAAATGCGCGTACGCGCAAAGGCCCGATTAAGCCAATTAAGCAATCTAAATAGATAATTAAGTTTATTTAGTTTTTAAAAATTATTTGTAAGGACAGTACAACATGGCAAAATCTAATGTACGCGTGAAGAAGAAGGTTAAAAAGAATATTGCAGAGGGCGTAGCCCATGTGCATGCTTCATTTAACAATACCATTATTACGATTACCGATCGTCAAGGCAATGCTTTGTCATGGGCGACTTCTGGTGGACAAGGTTTTAAAGGTTCACGTAAGAGTACTCCTTTTGCGGCACAGGTTGCTGCTGAAGTGGCTGGTAAATCAGCTCAAGAAAACGGTGTTAAGAATTTAGAAGTGCGCATTAAAGGACCTGGTCCTGGCCGTGAGTCTGCTGTGCGAGCACTGAATGCAGCTGGTTTTAATATTACCAGCATTACTGATGTGACGCCTGTACCACATAATGGCTGTCGTCCACCTAAAAAACGTCGCATTTAAGCGAAAAAGAATACTGGAGAACTATCTTGGCTAGAAATTTAGATCCTAAATGCCGTCAGTGTCGTCGCGAAGGCGAAAAGCTGTTTTTAAAAGCTGAAAAATGCTTTACTGATAAGTGTGCAATTGAAAAACGTAACTTCCCACCTGGTCAACATGGTCAAAGACGTGCATCACGTTTATCAGACTATGGTGTTCAGTTGCGTGAGAAACAAAAAGTACGTCGTATTTATGGTGTATTAGAGAAGCAATTCCGAAGCTACTATAAGGAAGCTGACCGTCGTAAAGGAGTTACTGGCGAAAACTTATTGCAATTGCTTGAGTGTCGTTTGGATAACGTTACTTACCGCATGGGTTTGGCTGGTTCACGTACAGAAGCGCGACAAGTGGTTAAACACAACGCGATTCTTGTTAATAGTAAACGTGTGAACATTCCTTCGTACCAAGTAAGAGCTGGTGATGTTGTTTCTGTTGCAGAAGCATCTAAAAAGCAATTACGTATCAAATCTGCACTAGAGGCAGCTGATGAACGTGGTTTCCCAGAGTGGTTAGAAGTTGATGTGAAAGCATTTACAGGTACATTCAAATCAGCGCCTGTGCGTGATGACTTACCTGCAACTATTAATGAATCATTGGTAGTTGAGTTGTACTCTAAGTAATTAATACTTTAGTACAGTCTTTTATTAACCAATTACGTCAAGGAATTTTATGCAAAGTAATCCTACAGAATACTTAAAACCACGCGTAGTGAACGTGGAAGAAATCACTCCATTAAGAGCTCGTGTTACATTGGAGCCAATGGAGCGTGGTTTTGGCTTTACATTAGGTAATGCAATTCGCCGTGTTTTGTTATCTTCAATTCCTGGTTTTGCTATTACTGAAGTTAAAATTGATGGCGTCGTGCATGAGTACTCTACAATTGAGGGTGTGCAAGAAGATGTTGTTGATATTTTGCTAAACCTAAAAGGTGTAGCATTAAAACTGAATAGCAAAACAGAGACGATATTAACATTGAGTAAGTCTGGCGAAGGTGTTGTAACGGCTGCTGATTTTGACACAGGTCATGATGCAGAGATTATTAACGCTGATCACGTGATTGCTCACTTAACTAAAGGTGGTAAATTAGACCTTCAAGTTAAAGTTGAAATGGGTCGTGGCTATCAGCCAGTACCTGCAAGAGAAAAAGTGAATCAAGAAGACCGTACACTTGGTTTTATTATGGTTGATGCATCATTCAGTCCAATTAGTAAAGTGAGCTATCAAGTAGAGAGTGCTCGTGTTGAGCAACGTACGGATTTAGATAAGCTGATTATTGATGTAGAAACAAACGGTATCGTTGATTCAGAGCAAGCCATTCGTGATGCGGCAACTATTTTGATGGGACAGCTTTCTGTTTTCGCAAACCTAGAAGGTGCGCCAACAGAAGAGGAAGAAGCAGCTGCTCCACAAGTTGATCCAATTCTACTACGTCCAGTTGATGATTTAGAGTTAACAGTACGTTCAGCGAATTGTCTGAAAGCAGAAAATATATTTTACATTGGTGATTTAATTCAACGTTCTGAAAATGAACTATTGAAAGCGCCTAACTTAGGTCGTAAATCATTAAATGAGATTAAAGATGTACTGGCTTCAAAAGGCTTAACATTAGCCATGAAGTTGGAAAATTGGCCACCAGTTGGTCTTGAAAAAGCTTAAGAGCTAAATTTTAAAAGTTTAAGGAAGTTACCATGCGTCACGGCAATCAACATCGAAAATTAAATCGTACAAGCAGTCATCGTGCAGCTATGTTTCGTAACATGTCAGTATCATTACTTCGCCATGAGGTGATTAGAACAACTCTGCCTAAGGCGAAAGAGTTGCGTAAATATGCAGAGCCTCTTATCACATTAGGTAAAGAGGCATCTTTGTCCAACCGCCGTTTGGCTTTTAACCGTTTACGTGATCGTGATATTGTCACTAAGCTGTTTGGTGAACTTGGTCCTCGTTACTTGGAGCGCAAAGGTGGTTACTTACGTATCCTAAAATGCGGCTTCCGTAATGGTGATAATGCACCAATGGCCTTTGTAGAGTTAGTTGATCGTCCTGAAGGTGCTGAAGTTGTAGAAGCAGATTAAGTATTGATAATACAGTAAAAAAAAGCCAGCATAATGCTGGCTTTTTTGTTTTATAGTTTCATAAATGCAATCAAGGCATTTCTAATAAAGGGCCAGTTAAGCTCTGAACAGTTATCTGACCTTTGTAACACTGGTATACGCTCACCATACTGTATTAATAAATTGTCATCACTGGCTATGCCAACTAAAACCAATGGTTTGTCCAGTTTTATTTCGGTAATAAGTTCGATAGCTTGTTCACATAAGTGACAATGTGATGTTATAAATAATGTTAATGTAAGCATTGTATTTTGTAAAAGTTAAAAAACCATCATAATAACGTTTGTCGTACCAATGTTATAACACAGGGTCGTTGCATGTCACAAAAGCACGAAAAAAAAGATAGTTTAGGCGAAACGCTAGGGCAGGTCATTTCTTTATTACAGAAGCACCAGCTAGTAGAAAATCTTGTTCAGAAGCAAGAGGTGCCTAAGCACGACCTGGTAGAGTCGCTTGTACGTCGGCAGAACCAAATAGAACTACAAAACCTCCTCAATTCATTACACCCAGCTGATGTCGCCCACATATTAGAGGCGCTACCTCTCGATGACCGCTTATACCTTTGGGACTTAGTTAAGGTTGACCGTGATGGGAATATCTTACTAGAGGTTTCAGATGCGGTTAGACAGACGCTAATCGCTGATATGGACAGTGAGGAGCTTCTAGCTGCTGCTGAGCAACTCGATACCGATGAGTTGGCTGACCTAGCACCAGATTTACCAAAAGACGTCCTACAAGAACTAATGGACAGTCTTGATGCGCTTAATCGTGAACGTTTACAATCTGCGCTTTCTTATCCTGAAGACACCGTTGGTGCATTGATGGACTTTGATATCGTCACCATTCGTGAAGATATTACGATTGAGGTGGCACTGCGATATCTACGCAGATTAGATGAGCTACCAGACCATACTGATAAAATATTCGTTGTAGATCGCCATTACAAGATTAAAGGTGTTTTACCTTTATCTAACATGTTGGTTAATGAACTGGATAATAAAATTAAGAATGTCATGGCTGCCGATGTTGTGTCGTTCCATCCAGACGATTTAGCAGATGAAGCTGCAAAAGCCTTTGAGCGATATGACTTAGTGAGTGCCCCAGTCGTGGATGAGCAGAATAAATTGGTTGGACGTTTAACGGTGGATGAAGTGATGGATTATATTCGTGAAGAATCTGATGCAGGTAAATTTTCCATGGCGGGTTTGCGTGAGGAAGAGGATTTCTTTTCTAGCGTATGGGCATCAGTTCAAAACAGATGGGCATGGCTGGCCATTAACTTAGTAACCGCGCTTGTTGCATCGCGTGTTATTGGGATATTTGAACATTCAATTGGGCAAATTGTTGCTTTGGCAGCATTAATGCCAATCGTAGCTGGTATTGGTGGCAACTCGGGCAATCAAACAACAACAATGATTGTACGTGGTTTAGCCTTAGGCCAGATTTCTGGCAGCAATATGCAGTCTCAGGTGACTAAGGAGCTGGGTGTGGCTCTGGTTAATGGCTTAATATGGGGCGGTGTATTGGGCGGTATTACTTATGCGCTGTATAGCGACTATCGACTAAGCATGGTGATGACTGCAGCCATTACTCTGAATTTATTGTTGGCAGCGTTGATGGGCGTGGTAATTCCATTAGTGATGAACCGGTTTGGTAAAGATCCTGCCGTTGGATCTAGTGTGCTGATTACCGCTATGACAGATAGTGGTGGGTTCTTTATCTTTCTCGGCTTGGCGACTATATTCTTATTGTAGCAAGCTTGGATAAGCTTAATATCAGCATTAAGTCTTGTACAGACGTAAAAAAACCCGCAGTAACGGGTTTTTTTATTAAACAAAATCAAAAGTGAACTATTTTATTTTGTTTTCTTTGTACATCACGTGTTTACGAATAACAGGATCAAACTTTTTGATCTCCATTTTTTCTGGCATTGTACGTTTGTTTTTCGTAGTGGTATAGAAATGACCTGTACCAGCACTTGATTCCAATTTAATTTTCTCGCGCATAATAATGCTCCTTATATTTTTTCGCCAGCAGCACGCATTTTAGCTAATACTACGTCAATACCATTTTTATCAATTGTGCGTAATCCAGCGTTAGTAATACGCATGCTTACCCAACGATTCTCGCTCTCAACCCAGAATTTACGCTTTTGTAAATTCGGCAAGAAACGACGTCTTGTTTTGTTATGTGCGTGAGAAACGTTGTTACCCACCATTGGCTTTTTGCCTGTTACCTGACATACACGTGCCATGGTTATCTCCAAATACTATTGTCTATTTCAGAAAGAGGGCAATTATAGACAAAACGCTGTTCCTTTTCAACCTAAATCATCACTTTATGATAAATAATTTAGTGTTTTAGTGTTTTCCGGTACTGCCGAAGCCACCTTCACCACGTTCTGTTTCTATAAATTCATCCACGATATGGAAATCAGCCTGTACAACAGGGACGATAACCAGTTGGGCAATGCGCTCCATTGGGTTGAGAATAAAGCTTTCTTTACTACGATTCCAGAGGGAAACGAAAAGTTGGCCTTGATAATCAGAGTCGATTAATCCAACAAGGTTGCCAAGTACGATGCCGTGCTTATGACCTAGCCCCGAGCGCGGTAAAATAAGCGCTGCGTGGTAGGAGTTATCAATATGGACGGCGATGCCAGTAGGGATCATTACCGTTTCACCAGGTTTTAACGCTTGCGTATGTTCAGTACAAGCCCGCAAATCTAAACCAGCAGACCCTTTTGTTGCATAGCTAGGCATCATGTTACGGATGCGGGAATCTAAAATTTTCAAATCGACATTAATAGACATAGCAGTATCTTATATTAAATTCAATGTGTTATTAAACACTAAATAGTGTGAAAACTAAATAGTATCAAGAGGAGAAGTAAAAAAGCCAGCAATATGCTGGCTTTTTTGGTTCGGTTACAAACTAGAGTTTGTATTTAGCACTCAAACTTATTAGATAAGTTCTATCTGCAGCAGGCTCAAAGAAGCGACCTCGGCTGTCGCTGATGCAAATGGAGCTGATATATTCTGTATCAAACATATTTAGGACTCTGATAACTTCTTTGAAGTCCCAGCGGGCTGTGTTTTGTTCAAAGCCAGCACGTAGGTTGAAGATAGTATAAGACCGAGCTGCATCAGAATTGACGTCATCGACATACACTTTGCTTTGGTGGTTACCCTCAAAAGCAGTGCTGAAGCCCCATGGTGTGTATTTGCAAGCCACTTCGCCGTAGAGCCGTGTTTTGTAAGTGCCCAGAATGCAGTTTTCTGACTCAATCAACCCTGAGTTGCGAGTAAAGGCGTTGTCGAATTTGGTATTTAGCATCGTGTAAGAGAAGAATGTTGAAATATTATGACAAGCTGTGATTCGATTGATAGCTCTGCACCTGTACGCTTAGTGCCAATTGCATTGGTATAAACAGACCGGCCAAAGGCGCTATCTTTTACGACAAGCTCATTTTCGGTTGTGATTCTGAACAAGTTTAAGTTGACTTGGATCTCATCTCCGGTAAATTCCTTCGTACCAATTTCAATATCTTTACTTTCACTCGGCTTTAATGCGAGCTTTAGTTTAGTACTGCTTCTTGTGGAATCAAATGCCGCTTCGAAAAGCGGCATTGGTGTTTCAAAGCCTTCTTCGTAATTAGCATAAAGATTTACAGTTTGTGTTGCTTTCCAAATAGCGACGATAACAGGTGTTGTTTTTTGATATTCTACATCACTACTATTGTCAGGGTTCGTACCAATGAATAGATATCCCTAACCTCAAGCTTTACTTTGGTATGACGTAAGCCAGCATGAATATCAACATTGTCTAAAATAGATAATTTACCTTGGATGTATTGGTCAAAGGTATCAACATCAACATTTTTATTAGCTGTATTGGTTGGAACAAAGTTAGTTAACACATTCGTATCTGTTCTGGCATCGGTAGATTTATCATGATTAAGGCCGAAGCTAATCGTATAGTCTCTGTCAAATACTTTTCCAGTGCTACCCCAGTGTACATCAGCGCCATAAAACTCTCTTGAAATACTACTATTTTTCGCATGTGAGCTATTATCTCTAGTCGCGATGATAGTTTCATTCTCGCGGGTACAAACATAAGTTGTAACATTGAAGCTGTTGTTTTCATTTAACTTATTGGCCAAGTTAAACCCAATTTACGCATGCATTCTACCGACCTTTGTGTCGGGATATGTCATGGCAACACTAGCAGCTTTAGGGTCGTCAACAGGAATGGTGCAGTTGTATCAGCAACAGGCGGTAGACTATTTAGACCTTGTGCTTTTTGGTCTATACAATTCACCAACGTTGTGAGTTTTGTATCATCACTATTTTTGATGTTAAACTTAGCTGTGGCTTGTTATTATTATCTTCTACTGTGGTCGCGATAGCCATCGGTATCATAGTTCGAAATATTCAGTAAGTAGTCAATATTTTCTATGGTTCCACCTGCATTCAGTATTTAACGTTTGGTGTTGTTTGAACTGTACATCATTGTACAGCCGACTTCTGCTGCTTTTGGTGCATCTTCTGCAAATAGTTAGGTCACGCCACCAGAGGAGTTGCCATAAAGCGATGAAAATTGACCTCGCCTCACTTCAATGTTTTTAATGGTCGATAAATTGATGCTTGGTTATCTTTGCCCATCTGGCATCACCAGTGGAATGCCACCAGCATATAAACGTATACCACACATGCCAAAGCTAGTACGGGAGCCAAAACAACGGCCTGAAATTTTAGACGCTTGTGCCTCACTATTGCGGTTTTGTACTGAAATGGCTGGGATGTGAGTCAGGCTTTCTGACAATTTCATTTGCAGTAAACCATCTTGAATATCTTTTTTAGACACCACATCAATCGCAACAGGTAAATTAAAAATATTTTATTGGGTGCGGGTCGCGGTATAGACAATAGGTGCCAGTTTAATATTAGTTTCTGTTGTGGCTTCTGCAAAGCAGTTTGCGGTAGGCTGCAGGAAAGATCGCTAGTGAAAGCGGCCTTAATTTAAATGCATGATGTGGCACATGAATAACTTTAGATATAAGGGAAGGCACCATTTTACTGAATGATCAGTGGAGATAACAACATCATTTTCATAAACAACCCTACTATAGCTCTGGCTACCTGCTAGAGTAATTTATTAATATGCTCTAAAAGGATTGTTGCAACGTTCACTTTTGAAGTGCGCTGAAATGAATGGTTGCCGTTATCATCGATGAGTGTGACTTGATTCTCATCGCTACCGATCGCGGAGATAACTTCGTTTGCTACGATTAAAGCCAGTTTTTTTGCAATGCGTTTTTGTGTTGCATATTCAATCACATTTTCACTTTCCGCTGCAAAGCCAACACAAAAAGGCGGGTTTGGACGGTTAGCAATTTCAGCCAAAATATCCTTATTACGCTTTAGCTGTATTGTTAACGATTCAGCACTTTTTTTAATTTTTTGATTCGCCACTTCATTAGGCGCGTAATCAGAAACGGCGGCAACCCCAATAAAAATATCTTGGTCTGCTATGTTATCCATCACCGTGTTGTACATCATTTCTGCACTCGAAGCATGTTTAATGGTGACATTAATCGGTGCGGATAAATGACTAACGCCGCTAACTAACGTCACCTTCGCGCCCATATCAGCGGCTACTTGAGCCAGTGCATAACCCATTTTTCCACTACTTAAATTGGTGATACCACGCACAGGGTCTATCATTTCTAATGTAGCACCTGCGGTAATTAACAACTTTTTATTCGCAAATATTTTTGGTGTGAAGTGCGCTTGCACATACGCTAGCAACTCAGTTGCTCCCAGCATGCGGCCATCGCCTGTTTCGCCACAAGCTTGTTCACCATTGCCTGGGCCGAAAATACTGATATTGTCAGCTGCTAATTGCGTAAAGTTGCGCTGCGTAGCAGGATTCCCCCACATTTGTTTGTTCATGGCCGGGGCGACTAATAGCGGACAATCACGCGCTAAACATAAGGTTGATAATAAATCATCGGCACGGCCATGTAATAGCTTAGCGACAAATTCTGCGGTGCACGGTGCAATTAAAATAGCGTCAGCATGGCGACTTAATTCGATATGCGGCATGCCGTTATCAATACCCTCATCCCACATGCCGACAAAAACAGGTTTGCCTGAAAGTGCTTGCATCGTCATTGGCGTAATAAACTTTGTGGCAGATTCTGTCATCACCACTTGCACATCAATATTTGACTTGATGAGGAGGCGCACAAGTTCAGCAGTTTTATAAGCTGCGATGCCGCCAGTAATGCCTAATACTAAGGATTTGTTTTTTTGCATAATGTTTTATATGAACAAGTGACTATTTTATGGTCGTTTATGTAATGCTTACATTTTAATATGAAATGCAGCAGAACGGCTTAAAACCATGTGGAAACTCGTAAGAATCAGTATTTTATTGCTTGTATTGGCCGTTGTCATACAGCAAGTGCTTTTTGAAAGGGCAGATTTAGATTAGCAAAAAAATTTCTATGTAGCACTTTACCCAGTTAAAGCGGATGATAGTGATCGCGTTAATCGTTATATCAAGACATTAAAAAAGCGAGATTTTGAAGGGGCAGAGTCATTCTTTACTGAGGAAACTGAGCGTTATGAATTAGGCATGCGGCGACCAATTACTATTCAGTTAGGTAGCGAGGTTAATGAAGTGCCGCCTAGGCCACCGAGTAATGGTAATGTGCTGCTAACGATGTTGTGGAGTTTGCAATTTCGCTGGTTTACTTGGCCCAACAGCCCAACAGCCCAACAGCCCAACAGCCCAACAGCCCAACAGCCCAAC